>JADLAB010000585.1 GCA_020848455.1 Polyangiaceae bacterium | reverse complement strand
CGCGTGCCGCAGGCGCTCAGCACGTTGGCGAGCACCGGCATCGGGGCGGCGCGACGAAACGGCGGCGGGTGTCGTGAGGGCGCGCCGCAGGCGATCGGGGCGGCGCGACGAAACGGCGGCGGGTGAGGGGGTGAGGGCGCGCCGCCACGCGCTCAGGGCGGCGCGACGAAGTCGTGGCGGGTGTAGAGGCTCACGAAGGGAAGCTTGGCCGCCGTGAGGGCCTCGCGGCCGCCTTCGAGCCGGTCGACGATGGCGACGACGCCCACCACCTCGGCGCCGACGCCGCGCAGGATCTCGACCGCCTTCAGCGTCGAGCCGCCCGTCGTCACCACGTCCTCGAGCATCACCACCGGGATGCCCGGCCGGAGCGCCGCATCCCCCTCGACCGCGCGCCGGCTGCCGTGGTCCTTCGTTTCCTTGCGCACGTAGATCGCCGGGATCGGCCGGCCGGCGAGCTCGCTCGTGAGCGACACGGCGCTCGCGAGCGGACAGCCGCCGAGCGCGACCCCCGCCACGGCCTCGCACGCGGGCAGCTCGGCGAGCGCGTCGAGCATGAGCTTGCCGACGAGCACGTGGCCGCGGGCCGTCAGCACCGCCTGCTTGCAGTCGATGAAGAAGTCGCTCTCGCGACCCGACGCGAGCACGAAGCGCCCGGGCCGGTAGGAGCGCACGCGCAAGAGCTCGCAGAGCTCCGAGAGCTCCGAGAGCTCGGCGCGCGCGCCGGCGTCGCTGGCGGAGGGGCGGTGGCCGGTCGAGGACACGGCGCGCCTCAGCTGCCCTTGCGCTTGACCTTCTCGGTGCGCCGCTTGAGCGCCGGCACGACCGGCGCCGGGGGTGGCTGCTTCGCGGCGGGCGCGGCCGCCGGGGGTGGCTGCTTCGCCGCGGGCGCCGGTGCCGGTGCCGCCTTGGCGGGAGCCTCGGCCCTCGGGGCGGGCCGCGCGCTCGGCGCCGCCGCCACGGGTCGCGCCGCGCGCACGGGCTCGGGGCGGGCCGCGGCTCGCGGGGCGGCCTTCGGCGCCTCGGCGCGAGCGGGCTCGCGCGCGGCCGCCCTTGCCTCGCTGGCCTCGGCGGGCGTGCCCGTCGTGATGCGCCCGCGCACGAGCGCGCCCTCGCGCACGCCGACGCTCGGCGCCACGAGATCACCGACCACGCGCGCGCCGGCCTCGAGCACGACGGCGTCGGTCGCGTGGAGGTCGCCCCGCACCGCGCCCGACACCGTGAGCCGGCGGGCGCGCAGATCGCTCTTCACGAGCCCGGTCGCGCCGACCGTGAGCTCACCGGCGACCTCGATCGACCCCTCGACGTGCCCGTGCACCTCGAGATCGCCGTCGCCCGAGATCCGCCCCTTGATGACCGTGCCCTCTGCGATGGTCGAGCCCATGCTTGTGCTCACGCTTCCATGTCGACGTTGCCCTTGAACGTCGCACCGTCCGCGATGGTGAGCCGGGTCGCCTTCACGTCGCCGACGAGGCGCCCGCCGCCGAGCAGATCGACGCGCTCGCTCGCCGTCACGTTGCCCGTCACGGTGCCGCCGATCGACACCGCCTGCGCGCCGATGTCCGCCTCGACGACGGCGTCGGGCTCGACCGTGACGTGGCCGTCCACCGTGATCTTGCCGCGCACCGAGCCGCTCACGACGACGTCGCCGTCGGCCGTGATCTCTCCCTCGATGCTGATCCCCTGTCCGATGACCGTTGCTGCCATGCTGATCCTTGCCTGCGGCCCTCAACCGAGCGCCGCGGGAAGCTCGAAATCGGCCTCGACGCGCCCGTCGAAGCTCGCACCTTCCTCGATGCTGAGCGCGCTCGCGGCGACGTCGCCGCGCAACCGACCGTGCGCGCCGACCGAGACCGCGCCCGAGGTGCGCACGTCGCCTTCGACCGTGCCGCTCACGACCAGCAGGCGCGCCTCGACGTTGCCGGTGACGCTCGCGCCGTCCTCGACGCGCAGCTCGCCCGACACGCTCACCTCGCCCTCGATGTCCGCCTCGACGACGAGATCGCCCTGGCCGCGGACGCGCCCGCGGATGCGGAGCCCGCGCGCGAGCACGCTCGGCGCGTAGGCTTCGGCCTTGCTCGCAGTCCCCGTGTGGGGCGTGCCGCGCACGTTCGTGGAGCCCTTCATCATCGCTCGGTCCTCGAGAGCGCGCGCAACCTAACCCAAGGCCTCCCGGCGGGCAAGGACGGCTCCGGGCCGTCCTCCGGGCAGGACTGGCGCGCGGGCTCGCCTGCTACGGGCGGCTCGCGGCGTCGCTCGGGCCGCGCCCGTCGAGCAGGCGGACGGCCGTGATGCGCACGCCGTGCCCGCCCCAGTGGGCTGCGTAGCCGCGCGCTTCGACGGCGACGGTCGAGCCGTCCGCGCGCACGTCCTCGAAGGGCTCGAGCCAGCCGTCGCCGTCGGCGAGCGCCCGCCGCAGGCGCTCGTGGTGGGCCGGGGCGACGAAGCGGAACACCGGCACGCCGAGCATGTCGTCGCGCGCGCAGCCGTGCATGCGCGCGTAGGCCTCGTTCGCGTCGATGATGGCGTCGCCGTCGGTGACGACGATGCCGTCGAAGATCGCCGCGGCGAGGGCGCCGTAGCGCTCTTCGCTGCTGCGCTTCTCGAGGCGCAGGTGCTCGGTCTCGGTGTGGTCCGTGCCGAGCACGGCGACCCGATCCTTGCCCGCGGCATAGCAGCGCTCCTCCATGAAGCGCGCGCCGTCGCCGGTCGGGACCCAGCCGTGCTGCGTGCAGGGCCGCCCGGTCGCCGCGACCTCGGCGAGGCGCGCGATGCGCGCGGCGCTCGCATAGGGGAAGACCTCGCGGTAGCGCCGCGCGAGGATGCGCTCGAGCGGCAGGCCCACGCCCTGGACCGCCGCGGGGTTGAGCTCGACGAAGCAGAGATCGACCGGCCGACCCTCGGCGTCGCGCACGACCTCGAAGACGCTGAGCGTCTCGGCCATGTGCTCCTGCAGGCCGCGCAGGTGCTCCTCGTCCGTGCGCTCGGCCGCGCGCGCGCGCCGCAGCTCGGTCGTCTCCTCGCAGGTCACGACGACGCGCACCGGCTCCGCGCCGACGAGGCGCGTCACCCGCAGCAGGAACGAGCGCGTCCCCTGCGCCGTCCGGTCCTCGGGCTCGAGCGACAGCTCGCTCCGCTCGCCGCGCGCGACCGCGCGGATCGCGGCGGCCGCGGCGCGCCACCCGGCCGCCCCCGGGTCCGGCCCGAGGTCGCTCGCGCTCGCCGCCACGAGCAGGGTGAGTGCGGGGCTCTCGGCCGCGAGGGCGTGCCACGCGGCGTCCGCCGCGAGCAGCTGTCCGGCGTCGTCGAGGACGCACAGGCCCACGGTGCGGGTCGCGGCGGAGGGAGGAAAAGCGGACAACACCTACCAGCTACGCCCACCACCCTGGATCGCCCATCCAGGAAAACCATGACTCTCGGCGCCGAGATCACGGAGCCCGTATGACGCGGCGAGTCACTCGCCGGTCGCGGCGGCCTCGCAGATCCCTCGCACGCGCCGCAGCGTGTGTGTCGCGCCGCAACGCGTTGCGTCACCGCGGCGCCAATGCGCTGCGTCACCGCTCTGCCGGCTCGGTTGGTTCCCGTGGCCGATTGCGCTACCCCAAAGACGCATGGCGCGTCCGCGGCCCTCCCGCCGCGAGGCCCTGGACACCCACGCGCCGGAGAGAGGGTTGTCATGCCGCAAGAGCTCGTCGCGCTCCGTCCGACCTCGGCGCTCGTCCGCCGCCCCCGCCGCCGGGCCGCCTCCGCGCTCGCGTGCGCGCTCGCGCTCGGGACCACGGTCGCGGCGCAGGCCCAGCAACCCGAGCCCGCGCCCGCGCCGAGCCCCGCGCCCGCGCCGAGCCCCGCGCCCGCGCCGAGCCCCGCGCCGAGCGGCGACAAGGCACCGAAGAGCGAGGGCGCGGCGGAGCTGCCGAACAAGGACGAGGTGCGGCTGCGCGGCGGCTTCAGCCTGAACGCCGGCGTGCTCGTCGTCCCGGACAACCCCAACGTCGTCGGCGGCGTGCTCGGGTTCGCGGGCCGCCTCGGCGTGCAGCTCGCGCACTTCTTCTCGATCTACTACCAGAACACCCCGTTTCTGACGCTCATCTCCGACTTCGAGAGCCAGATCGCGGCGGGCGCCATCGACTACAACACGGTCCTGCTCGGCTTCACGTTCTTCCACGTCTTCGATCTCGGCGTCGGGGGCTCGATCGATCTCATGGGCACCTACGTGTGCAAGGAGGGCACGCCGACGACGTTGCCCGACGGCTCGACGCTCCCCGCGCTGCCCGAGTGCGACCAGGGCTTTCGCGCCGCGCCGGGCGCGCACGGCCGCTTCGCCTTCGAGCTCGGCAGCGGCCCCACGCCGGACGACGCGCGGCGCTCGGCCTTCGCGCTCGGCCTCGACGTGCACCCGACCTTCCTCAGCGAGGACGACGGCATGCACGCGCTCGTGACCATCACGGCCGGGCTCGGCGGCGAGTGGTACTGAAGGGACGTGCGGGCCGAGTGGCCTGCGGCTAGACTGACGCTGGATGGCTGGCTACGTCGTCATCGGCATCCTCGGCCTCGCGGTGCTGATGATCGTGCACGAGGCGGGGCATTTCTTCGCGGCGCGCGCCTTCGGGATGCGCGTCATCACGTTCTCGATCGGCTTCGGCCCGACGTTCTTCAAGGTCGTGCCCGAGGACGGCTACTACTGGTTCACCACCATGGGTGGCAAGGTCCGGCTCCGGCTGCACAAGCACAAGCCCGAGCACGGGCCGACCGTGTTCCAGTTCGCGATGATCCCGTTCCTGGCGTACGTGCAGATCGCGGGCATGAACCCGCTCGAGGAGCACGATCCGAAGGACAAGGGCAGCTACGCCAACGCGAGCCTGCTGGCGCGCATCGTCACGATCTTCGCCGGGCCGCTCGCGAACTACCTCTTCGCCTCGGTGTTCTTCTTCTTCAGCTACTTCGCCGGCGGTCGGCCGGTGCACGTGGACGCGCCCGACACCACCATCGCCGTCATGGACGGCCGGCCCGCGGCGCGCGCCGATCTGCACGACGGCGACCGCGTGCTCGCCGTGAACGGGACGCCCGTCGCCAAGTGGGACGAGATGGCGGCGCAGATCCAGCAGCACCCCGACGAGGCGATCACGCTGCGCGTCGACCGCCAGGGCGAGGAGCTCGAGGTCGTCGTCACGACCGACGCCGAGGACGGCAAGGGCAAGATCGGCGTCGGCTTCCTGGCGCCGCGCGAGGACGTGTCCTTCGGTGAGTCGCTGCTGCTCGCGCTGAAGCGTCCGCCCGAGGTCGTCAAGGACCTGGTGGTCGGTCTCGGCTCGTGGATCAGCGGCAAGGCGGAGGTGCAGCTCTCCGGTCCGGGCGTCATCGTCAAGGAGATGGCGAGCGCCGCCAAGCGCGGTCTGCCCGATCTGCTCAACCTGATGGGCGCGCTCTCGGCCTACCTCGGCGCCTTCAACCTGTTCCCCTTCCCGGCCCTCGACGGCGGGCGGCTCATGTTCCTCACCTACGAGCTCGCCACGCGCCGGCGCCCCAACGCGCGCGTCGAGGCCCGCATCCACATCGTGGGCTTCATCATGCTGATCGGTCTCGTGCTCTACGTGACGATCTTCAACGATCTCAAGCTCGGGAAGTAGCGCGCGGCGGTGGCGCGCCTGCGACCGTCCCTCGTGCTCGGGCTCGCGGCGGCGGTGGCGTGGGCCGGCGTGGAGGCGCGCGCCGAGCCGCCACCGGCCGCGCCCGAGGACGCGAGCCGGTCGGCGCCGCAGCTCGACGTGCCGGGGCCGCCGTCGGAGCCGGGCCTGTCGCACACGGGCACCGTGTTCGACCTCGAGTACACGGCGGCGGGCATCACGCCCACGGACGTGCTGTCGTACGCGCCGATCGCCGGCGAGCGGGCCTTTGCCTACGCGGGGCGCCTCGCCGTCGAGACGCCGCTCGAGCTCCGGACCTGGTACCTCGGCCTCGCGGCCGGCCTCGCCGCGGCGAGCGTGCCGGCCGGCACGGCACCGGGCAGCGGCGGACACGCCTTCGTGCCCTCCAACCCGGAGCTCTGGGTGCGCGGGCTGTGGTCGAACCGGCTCGGGCTGTCGGCCGGCGGGAGCCTCGGGCTCGTCATCCCCCTGCCGCGCAAGTTCGGCGCCGTCGCGAGCGAGGTGGTGCGCACGCTGCGCGCCGTGCACCCGAGCGACTACCCGACCTTCCAGGACCTCACGCTCACGCTCCGGCCGAGCTTCGTCGTGCGCCACGTCGTCGGACCGCTCACGCTCCAGGGGCGGCAGGGGCTCGACCTCGCCGTCGTCACGCGCGACCCGGTGGGGCGCGAGCACCGCGTCGAGCTCGGCGGCGTCGGCAGCCTGTTCGCGAGCGTGGCGGTCGTCGACGAGCTCTCGCTCGGGCTCGAGCTCGCCGAGGTCTACGCCCTGTCCGCCGACGTGTCCTCGCCCGAGTGCCCCGCGCCCTGCGACGCGCAGCGCTTCGGTGTCACGCTCGCGCCGATCGTGCGCGTGCACTCGCGCTGGGTGTCGCCGGCGCTCAGCTTGCTCGTACCGCTCATGACGCCGCTCGGCGGCGAGGCCGCGAGCTACCTCGCGGCGCGCCTCGATCTCCAGGTCGTGGCGCCCTGGGGTCTCGCGGACCTGTGGTGACGGGCCGACGCCCCGTGGCGCTGGCGGCGCGCCAGTCGTGGTAGATCGGGCGCCATGGTGCGCTTGTTCGACCTGCTCGAGAGCTACGACTACGGCGAGCTCCACCTGTCGCGTGAGGGCGCGAGCGACATGCACGCCGTCGTCGCCGTGCACGACACGCGTCTCGGTCCGGCGATCGGGGGGTGCCGCTTCCTCGCCTACGACGACGAGCGCGAGGCCATCGTCGACGCCCTGCGCCTGGCGCGCGGCATGACCTACAAGGCGGCCCTGGCCGGGCTCCCGCACGGCGGCGCCAAGGCGGTCGTGCTGCGGCCGCAGAAGCTGTTCGACCGCGCCGCCCTGTTCCGCGCCTTCGGGCGCTTCGTCGACAAGCTCGGCGGGCGCTACATCACCGCCGAGGACTCGGGCACCGGCCTCGACGACATGGAGGTCATTCGCTCGGTCACGCGCCACGTCGTCGGCACGGGCGGCGGCTCGGGGGACCCGTCGCCCTTCACGGCGCTCGGCGTGCGCCGCGGCATCGAGGCGTGCGTGAAGCTGAAGCTCGGGCGCGACTCGCTCGAGGGCGTGCACGTCGCCGTGCAGGGCGTCGGGCACGTGGGCTACTACCTGTGCCGCGAGCTCCACGCCGAGGGTGCGCGCCTCACGGTGGCCGACATCGACCCGCTCAAGGCCGAGCGCGCCCTGCGCGAGTTCGGGGCCAACGTGGTGCCCATCGACCGCATCTTCGACGTGGCGTGCGACGTGCTCGCGCCGTGCGCGCTCGGCTCGGCCCTGAACGACGAGACCATCCCGCGCATCCGCGCCCTCGTCGTGGCCGGCGCGGCCAACAACCAGCTCGCGCAGCCGGGTCACGGCGACGACGTCCACGCGCGCGGCATCCTCTACGCACCGGACTACGCCATCAACGCGGGCGGGCTCATCAACGTCGCGCTGGAGCTCACGGGCTACGACGCGCAGGTGGCGCGGGCGCGCACCCTGCAGGTCTACGACACCATCTACGAGATCGCCGAGCGCAGCCGGCGCACGCTCACCCCCACCTATCGCGTCGCCGACCTCGTCGTCGAGGAGCGCCTGGCGAAGGCGGGCAGCGCGCGCGGCGCGGGCGGCGGCGTCGCCGCCAAGGCGGGGAGCGGAACATGAGCGAGCGGGACGGAGGGCGCGCGGCGGAGCACGTCGACGCGGCGATGCTGAGCCTGTGGCAGGCGGCGAACCACCTCTCGCAGGTGCCGCCGCCCCCGTGCGAGCACTTCCGCGTGACCATCTTCGGCTCGGCGCGCATCCAGCCGGGCGACGCGCTCTACACCGACGTGAAGGAGCTCGCCCGGGCGCTGTCGGCGCTCGGCTGCGACATCGTCTCGGGGGGCGGTCCCGGGCTCATGCAGGCCGCCAACGAGGGCAGCCAGCTCGGCGACCCCGACGACCGCCAGCAGTCGATCGGCGTGCGCATCGATCTGCCCTTCGAGCAGAGCGCGAACCCCTTCGTCGAGAAGGTGTACACCCACGCGACCTTCTTCACGCGCCTGCACCAGTTCATGCGCCTGTCGGACGCCTTCGTCGTGGTCGCGGGCGGCGTCGGCACCACGCTCGAGCTCCTGCTCGTGTGGCAGCTGTTGCAGGTGCGGCACGCGACCGGCGTGCCGCTCGTGCTGGTCGGGCCGATGTGGCGCGATCTGGTCGGCTGGGCGCACCGCCACATGCTCGGCGGCCCGACGGCCTACGCGAGCCCGGCCGATCTCGCGCTGCCCACCTGCGTCGACACCCCCGCCGAGGCGCTCGCCGTGCTCCGCCCCTTCCACGAGCGCTTCGCGGCGCGCCGTGCGGCGCCGCGCTGACGGCCGGTGCCGGCCCGCGTACCCCCACCGCGCTCGTCCCTTCCCTCGTGCGCGGCGAGGGGCTAGCTTGACCGGCGTCCCATGCCACGCGCCCAGAATCGCGGCCTTTCGGAGCACCGACCCGTCGAGGTCGTCACCGGCTTCCATCGCTTCGCCGAGGGCTCGGTGCTGTACCGCACGGGCGGGACGCGGGTCTTGTGCACCGCCTCGCTCGACGAGTCGGTGCCGAAGTGGATGGCGGGCCAGGGGCGCGGCTGGGTGACGGCCGAGTACCAGATGCACCCGCGGGCCAACCCCGAGCGCCGCGAGGCGCGCGACGGCCGGGACGCCCCGCTCAAGAGCCGCACCCACGAGATCCAGCGCCTGATCGGGCGCGCGCTGCGCTCGGCGGTGGACCTCGGCGCGCTCGGCGAGCGCACGCTCAGCATCGACTGCGACGTGCTCGAGGCCGACGGCGGCACGCGCACCGCGAGCGTCACCGGCGGATTCATCGCCCTGGCGCTCGCCGCCCACGCCCGCGGCCTGCGCGGCTTTCTGCGCGATCAGGTGGCGGCCGTCAGCGTCGGGTACGTGGCCGACGAGGTGTACGTCGACCTCGACTACCGCGAGGACAGCGCGGCGCGCGTGGACATGAACGTCGTGGCGAGCGCGCGGGGCGAGCTCGTCGAGGTGCAGGCGACCGCCGAGGGGCGTCCGCTGCCGCAGCCGATCTTCGCGCGCATGCTCGCGGCGGGGCTCGAGGGCGTGGCCTCGCTCTGCGCCCGGCAGCAGGCGGCGCTCGCGGGGGCAGGCGTCGAGCTCGACGCGCTCCTCGCGGCGCGGGGCTAGGCCATGCCGAGCGCGCGCATCAGCCTCGTCGTTGCCACCGGCAACCGCGGCAAGCTCGCCGAGATCCGCGCCATCCTGCGCGATCTGCCGGTCGACGTGCTGTCCGCCGAGGAGGCGCTCGGCGAGGTGCCGCACGTGGTGGAGGACGCCGAGACCTTCGAGGCCAACGCGCTGAAGAAGGCGCGCGCCATCGCCGCCGAGGCGCTCATGGTCACGATCGCCGACGACAGCGGGCTCGAGGTCGACGCGCTCGGCGGCCGACCCGGCGTGCGCTCCGCGCGCTACGCCAAGGAGGGCGCCACGGACGCCGAGAACAACGCCCAGCTCATGAGCGCGCTCGAGGACGTGGACGATCCGAACCGCACGGCGCGCTTCCGCTGTGCGATCGCGCTCGTCGACCCCTGGGACGTCGACGGCGAGCGGGTGGCCACGGGGGTGTGCGAGGGGGCGATCGCCCACCGGCCGAGCGGCTCCGGGGGCTTCGGCTACGACCCCTTGTTCATCGTGGCCGGCGACGGGCGCACCATGGCCGAGCTCGGCGAGGAGGAGAAGAACCGCGCGAGCCACCGCGGGCGCGCCCTGCAGGCTCTGCGCCCCCACCTCGAGCGGCTGGTCCACGCGCGCTTCGCCGAGGCGGCCCGCATCCTCGGCGACGCGCCGCTCGCGACGCCCTCGCGGCCCGGAGAGGAACCGCAGGACGGCCCCTGACCCCGGCCCGGAGAGGTCGAGCTACCCGGGCCACGCCGGGCGGACGACTCCGAGCCGTCAGCCGAGCAGGCGGGCGCGCGAGCGTGGTAAGGAACGGCGTGGCATTTCGTTCCGGGGTTCCGCGCGCCGTGGCGCTCGCGCTCGCCGCGGCGGTGAGCGCGACGGTGGTCGAGGCGCGCGCGGTCGACATCGAGGACGTCGGCGCGGAGGGCGAGACGCTCACGCTCGACTTCGAGAACTCGAGCGAGTGGGGCTACCGCTTCGACAACCGCAACGACGTCGGCGACCGCATCACACCGGGCACGGTGGTCGACGACCGCTACGGCGAGTGGCTCAACCGCTTCTACTTCCAGGCGCTCTACTGGCGCTTCGCGCTGCGCGTGCGCATCGACAGCGCGGTCTACATCGACCCCTTCGACCGGCAGGACGCCCAGGATCTCATCGTCGAGCGCACGGGCGCTCCCGACCTCTTGCTCGAGAACCGCTTCGGGCGCGAGCTGCACTCGCGCTACCAGAGCGTGGTCTACCCCGCCAAGCTCTCGCTCTCGTACACCCAGCCCGAGCTCGAGGTGACGCTCGGCGATTTCTACGCGCAGCTCGGCCGCGGGCTCGTCTTCTCGGTGCGCAAGATCGACGAGCTCGGCCTCGACACCACGGTGCGCGGCCTCAAGCTCGCGACCGACCACGACGTCGACGGCTTCAAGATCGGCGCCATGGCCTTCGCCGGGCAGCTGAACCCGATGCGCATCGACTGGCCCACGGGCCGCATCCTGCACGGGACGAGCTCGCCCTTCTTCTTCGCCTTCCCGCGCGCCGGCGACTTCCACTACTACGCGACGCCGACCGACGCCGAGCCCGTGGCCGAGCTCGCGAAGCCGAGCTACCTCGAGGACAACGCCTTCGGCGCGCACCTCGAGATGGGGTCGAAGGAGGTGATGGTGGGGGCCAACGGCGCCATCCTGCTGCGCACCTCGAACAGCGCCGCGCAGCTGCACTGCCGCCAGAGCGGCGCGGACACGAGCCAGGGCTGCGCCGCCACCTACCCGAGCTTCACGACGCCGAGCACCATCGCCGCGCACGACCAGATCCGCAACTTCAGCCTGTCGGTGCGCGTCCCGCCGATCGAGAACGTGTTCGACGCCTACGTCGAGGTCGCCGGCCAGCACCAGACCGACGGGCGCGTGGCCTCGGTGGACGCCGAGGGCGAGCCGCTCGAGCGCGAGGCCGAGCTCTTCGGCTACGCGCTCTACGCGAACCTGAACTTCACGGGCGGGCCCGTCACCGCCACCCTCGAAGGCAAGCACTACCGCAGCTTCTTCCCGCTCAAGGCGAACGTCGACTCGTCCTCCCCCGCCTTCGGCGCGCCCGAGCTCGGCATCGTCGCCTACAGCCAGCCGCCGACCACCGAGTCGCAGTACGTCGAGCCCATCGGCTCACCCGACGTGTGCAACTCGGGGGGGCGCGGCAGGGTCGACGTGCGCGCCAGCGATCACGCCAAGGTCTACGGCTGGCTCGGCCGCTACGCGAGCTTCTCCGAGATCGACGCCAACAACGCCGAGTGCGCGACCGACCGGGCGCTGCGCAGCGACACCTGGGAGATGGCGGCCGGCACGGAGCTCAACTTCCCCGGCGGCTCGCACGCCTGGGCGTGGGTCGGGGCGCGCCTCACCGATCGGGCCGAGGCGGCCGTGCCGAGCTCCCAGCAGCGCGACCCGACGGCGGTGTTCTACCGCGAGGGCTACGTGCGCTACGACCTCAACGCCAAGGTGGGGGGGCCGTTCTCGCTCTCGGCGCTCGGCTTTCACCGCCGGCGCTTCGAGCCGACGAGCCTCGCCGAGCCCTGGAACGAGGGCGAGGACTACGTGTCGCTCAACTGGTCGCCCGACTGGGGCAACCTCGCCTTCACCTTCGGCCACGAGTACCAGACGCGCCCGGGCCTGCCGGAGCTCTACTTCTCCGGGGGCATCCAGTACCGCAGCAAGAACCACGACGAGGTCGTGAACCAGATCTTCGACACCGTGCGCATGTTCGTGGGCCAGCGCCGCGCCGCGATTCGCTGCGTCGCGGGCACCTGCCGGCTCTACCCGGCCTACGAGGGCGCCAAGCTCGAGATCGTGTCGCGCTTCTAGGCCGCAGCGCCGCAGCCCGACGTCACGCGTGCTTCGGCTCGACGGGCGAAGCACGAGTCCGAGCGAGCTCGATCGTCACCGAGACCCGGCACGCGGTGCACACGTCGCGCAGCGGAAAGCGCTCCTCGGCGCGCTGGATGACGAGGTCGGCGCCGCAGCTCGGACAGCTGCCGTGCCCCCCGAGGACCATGCGGGTCGGTCGATAGGCCTTCCAGGCGGCGACCGGGCACGCGAGGACGAAGCACGGCACGAGCACGAAGTGCGCCACGGGGATGAGCACCGACACGGCGGCCGCCGCGAGGCACAGCACCGCGGCCCGCACGGCGCGGAGCACCCGCGCGCGCGCGTCGTAGCGCTCCGTCCGCACCTCGCCCGCGGCGTGCTCGCCGTCGGGGCCGACGAGCGTGACCTGGCGACCGACGCCGCGGGTCATCAGCCGGGCGAGCCGGGCGCGCGCCGCGTCATCCATGGCGCACGCGGCGGGCGCGCGCGGCGCGGCGCGGGGAAAGGATGGTTCGCAGTGCCCGCGCGAGCGCCGGACCGGCGGTGCCGAGCTCGGCCTGGTGGGCGATCGACAGGCGCCGCAGCACCCGTTCGCCCCGGGCGGTGACGTGGACCAGGATCTCGCGGCGGTCGGCCGCGCTCGGGCGGCGCGTGACGAGCCGTGCCGCGACGCAGCGGTCCACGAGCTCGACGAGGCTGTGATGCCGGACCTGCAGGCGCCCGGCCAGCTCCCCGATCGTCGGGCGCTCGGTCGCGGGCAGGCCCTTGACGGCGAGCAACAGCTGGTGCTGGCGCGGCTCGAGGCCCGCGGCGCGCGCCGCCCCCTCGCTGAACACGAGAAAGCGGCGGATCTGGTGGCGCAGCTCCGCCAGCGCGGCGTAGTCGAGCGGCTCGTCGGTCATATCGCACCACGATATATTGGAGCGCCCGAGGCGCGGCAAGCACGCCGTGCGCCGGGCGCGCCCGCGCGGCGCGGTCCTGGCGCCGTCGCGGCCCTCGGCCTACGCTGTCCGGGTGATGGCACGCCCCTGGCTCGTCGCGGCGCTCGTCGGCGCCCTCTGTCTCGGGCTCGGCGCGCCGGCCGCGGCGCAGCCACCCCCGGCCCCGGGCGGCGCCGGCAGCCGGGTGGCCGAGGTCGACCGGGTGGTCGTGCGCTGGTGGGTGCGCGGCCGGCCGGAGACGCCGCGCTTCATCTTCGCGCGCGAGCTCGCCTTCGAGGCGCGCGTCGAGGCCCTGGCCGACGGCATCGTGCCCGCGCCGGGCCTCGAGGTCCCCTACGCCGACAAGCACGTGCGGGCGGCGATCCAGCGCCACGTCGCCGAGTCGATGCTGGCGGACCTGCAGCAGGAGTCCGAGGTAGAGCCCGCGACCGAGGCGGAGAGCATCGCGGCCGCCGCGAAGATCGCGCGCCACACCGAGGCGGCGCGCGGCTTCCTCGAGCGCCGCATCGGCGACCGCCCGGGGCAGGGCCGCTCGCGCCTCGCCGAGGCGCTCTCCGCCGAGGGGCTCACCGGCCCGGAGCTCGACGTGATGCTGCGTCGCCAGGCGCGCGCCGGCCTCTACCTCGACGAGCGCGTCGCCCCGATGCTCGAGCCCGACGAGGCCGAGCTCGCCGACGTGCACCGGCGCGGCGACACGCCCTACACCGACGTCCCCTTCGAGGCCGCGCGTGCCGACGTGAAGAACTGGCTCATCGCGACCCGGCTCGCGACCGCGCTCGAGCGCTACTTTCGCAGCGCGCGCCAGCGCGTCGAGGTCGAGATCGTGCGCGCCGCGCCGTAGCGCTCGCGCCGCGCCTCGTCAGCCGCTCGCGGCGCCCCGCGCCCGGCCACCGGCCGGCACCTTGGCGGACGAGGGCTCGCCCTCCGGCGCCGCTTCGGCCGCGGCCTTGTCGCCGGCGCGGGCGCGGGTGCGACGCACCGGGGCTGCCGCGGCGGGGGCCGGCGCCGTGCCGGCGGTCGGCGGATCCTCCTCGGCCTTGGGCTCCGGCGCGTCGCCGGGCTCGGCTCGCGGCGGCGCGGGCGGCTCCTTCGGGTGTGCGGCGCCGCGCGCGCGCAGGAACTCGCCGAAGGCGCACAGCGCCTCGAGGTCGCGCGGCGGCAGGAGCTCGACGAGCTCGCGCAGCGTGCGGCGCAGCGACTCGGCGTTGCGCGCGCGGCGCGGCTCGCGCAGCTCGGCGGCGTCGGCAGCGTCGTCGGCGCCCATGGCGGCCTCGCTGGCGCTGACGTCGTCGCGCACCAGATCGGGTACCCACACGGGTCGCTTGACGGGGTTGAGCGCGTGGGCGTTGAGCCACGCTTCCATGAAGATGCGCAGCCGCTCGCTGCGGAACGAGAACCAGCGCTCGCGCTCGGGCCCGTAGCCCATGAGCACGTCCTTGAAGCGGCGGAAGGCACCCTTGCCGTCGATGGCGCGCGTGAGCTTGGTGCGCAGCTCCTCGTCCTCGACCATCGGGATGTAGCGCTCCATCCAGCGGTACTGCTCGCGCGAGCTCACGGGCTCGATGCGCAGGTAGCTCGTGTCGGCGGCGATGCGGGCGTGCATCTGCGGGTCGGCGATGCCGTCGACGATGCGCAGCACGTCGCCCGTGGGCACGTGCAGGTAGGAGTGGACCTCGGGCGCGTTGTTCTCGAAGGCGTCCTCGAGCGCCTCCCAGTCGATGGGCACGTCGCGCCACTGCTGTTCGGTCGCGGCGGGAGGGATCGAAGGATCGTCGCTGGACATGGCTTCCTCGGTGGGCTGCGCGAACGCTCGGCTCCGACGGCAGATCTGCCGCCGGGTGGGCTAGCCAGGCGCTCGTGTCTCGAAGGCGAGCCTGCGGTGGGCCGCAGGCAACTTAGGTGGGCAGACATCAACCCTAACAAACTTGGCTGGGCCACGCTTCCGCAAAGCGCGCTACGCACCGTGCCGCGCCCGACGCAGCACACGCTCGACGCAGGCGGGCCTCGCGCGGCGGCGGAGCGACGTCTCGCTGGTGCTCAGCCCGGCAGGCGCGCGCGCGCGACCGCGGCCCGCCAGGCGGCGCGCGCCGACGTGCGGCGCTCGTCCACCGGCTGCGCCGCGAAGGCGCGCTCGATCGGCGCCATCTGGCTCACGGCGCGCATGGCCGCGGCCGGGTCGCCCGCCCCGGCGAACAGCCCCGCCCCGACCGCAGCGAGCATCGCCGCGCCGCGCGCGGTCGTCTCGAGGTCGCGCGGTCGCTCGATGTGGAGCCCCGCGAGCCGCGCCTGCTCCTGCATCAAGAGATCGTTCGCCGCGGCGCCGCCGTCGACGCGCATCTTGGCGAGCGGCCGCCCGAGGTCCTCGGCCATCGCCTCGAGCAGATCGGTCACCTCGTGCGCGATGCCCTCGAGCGCCGCGCGCGCCAGGTGGGCGCGCGTCGTGCCGCGCGTCAGGCCCGAGATGAGCCCGCGCGCCGCCGCGTCCCAGTAGGGGGCACCCAGCCCCGCGAGCGCCGGGACGAACACGACGCCGTCGCTCGACTCGACCTGCCGGGCCAAGGCCTCGATCTCGCTCGCCTTCTCTACGACGCCCAGGCCGTCGCGAAGCCACTGCACCGCCGCCCCCGCGATGAAGGCGCTGCCCTCGAGCGCGTAGGCGACCTCGGTGCCGACCTGCCACGCGACCGTCGTCAGCAGGCCGAAGCGGCTCGGGATGGGGCGCGCCCCGATGTTGGTGAGCACGAAGGCGCCGGTGCCGTAGGTGCACTTGGCGTCGCCGACGGCGAAGCACGCCTGGCCGAAGAGGGCCGCCTGCTGATCGCCCGCGAGGCCGGCGATGGGCAGGCCGTCCGGGAGCCCCTCGACCCCGGCGGTGTGACCGACGACGCCCGCCGAGGGCACGATCCTCGGCAACACGGCGCGCGGCACCCCGAGCGTGGCGCAGAGCTCGTCGTCCCAGTCGAGGGTCGCGAGGTTCATGAGCAGCGTGCGCGAGGCGTTGGTCACGTCGGTGACGTGCGCCTCCTGGCCCGCGGCGGTGAGCTGCCGCACGAGGAAGGAGTCGACCGTGCCGAAGGCGAGCTCGCCCCGCTCGGCGCGCGCGCGCGCCCCGGGCACGTGATCGAGCAACCACGCGATCTTCGTGCCGCTGAAGTACGGGTCGCACACGAGCCCCGTGCGCTCCTTGACGAGCGGCTCCCGGCCGGCGGCGCGCAGCTCGGCGCAGCGCGCGGCGGTGCGCCGGTCCTGCCACACGATCGCGCGGTGGATGGGCGCGCCGGTCGCGCGGTCCCACACGAGCGTCGTCTCGCGCTGGTTCGTCACGCCGATGGCGGCGAGGCGCCCGCTCGCGACGCCCGCCGCGCCGAGCGCGCCCCGCACCGCCTCGAGCACGCTCCGCCAGATGGCCTCGGGCGCGTGCTCCACCCAGCCGGGCTCGGGGAAGTGCTGCTCGAACTCCACGTTGTGCCGCCCGAGCGTGCGGCCCGTCGTGTCCATGACGAGCGCCGTCGAGCCGGTGGTCCCCTGGTCGATCGCGAGTACGAGCGCGTCGGTCATGGTCCGTGCCTAGCGCCGCCCCGGCCCTGCGCAAAGCTCCCTGCGCGCGGCCGCGACCGCGGGTGCCGGCCCCGGCGGAGCGTGTGCTCGCGGCTCACAAGGGCAGAGATGGGAGCACGTTGCCGCCGATGTAGGCACGCTCCGCGCCCCGGCCCGGCGCGGGGCTCGCGCGCATGTCTTTTCGCAGGCCGGCGCACGAGCGCGTCGCCGCGGTCGAGCGTGAACGATTGAGGGCGGTACGCATTGCCGCTAAGCTTGCGGGCGATGGCGCGCCTCGTGCTCACGACGGCCGAAGGACAGCAGGTCGTGGACCTGCGGCCCGTGAACTCGCTCGGCCGCCATCCCTCGAACTCGATCCAGCTGCTCGACAAGATCGTCTCCAAGGAGCACTGCATCATCGAGCAGCGCGGACCCGCCTTCGTCCTGCGGGACCTCGGCAGCCTGAACGGGACCTTCGTCAACGGCGAGCGCGTCATCGGCGAGGCGCCGCTCCGCAACGGCGACGAGATCGCGCTCGGCTCGACGCGCGCGCGCTTCGAGGAGGCAGGCCGGCCGGTCGCGAGCGACTACCCGCCCGCCCAGGTCGGCCCGGCTCCGACGAGCGCCCTGCCGCAGCAGCAGCCGTGGATGCAGCCCGCGCCCTCGACGGTGCCGGCCGATCCCGCGATGCGCGCCTGGCAGGCGCGCCAGCAGCAGCAGGGAGGCCCGCAGCCCCAGCCGATGCAGCCCATGCCGCAGCCGAGCTACGGGCCGCAGCCCGGCTACGTGCGCCAGCCGACGCCGGGCGGCCAGTACTCCGCCGTCCCGCAGCCGCAGATGGGGGGCTACCCCCCCATGCAGCAGCCCGGCCAGCAGCCGGCCTACAACCGCATGCAGGGCCCGCCGCCGGTCCCACCGGGTGGGCCGATGCCGCCCGCGGCACAGCCCGGGCAGGGCAGTGTGGCGCCCGTGCCGCCCCAGCGCCGTCCGCCGCCGCCGCGCACGCCGGCGCGCGGGTTCTCCACGGCGTACATCCCGCACGTCGCGCAGACCACCCACGTCGATCAGGACAACGAGGCGCGGCAGATCGGCGCGCAGATCGCCGCGGTCGAGAAGGAGTTCCTGCAGTACGAGGAGCTCGCGAAGGGCGATCCGGCGCAGCTGCGCGCCGACTACGAGCGCCTGCGCCTGTCGTACGAGCTCAGCCGCGACATCGCGACCGAGCGCGACACGAGCAAGCTGCTCGAGAAGATCCTGCTGAGCGTGTTCCGCTTCATCCCCGCGCAGCGGGGCGTCATCTTCCTGCGCGACGAGACGGGCGAGCTCACGCCGGGCGCGAGCTACAGGCGCGACGGCTCGACGAGCGCCATCTCGGTGTCGACCACCATCCTGAAGAAGGTGGTCGAGGAGCGTACGGCCGTCCTCACCCACGACGCCGCGATGGATTTCGCGGCCTCCAAGGGCAAGAGCATGATCCTGAACCGCATCCAGAGCGCCATCGTGGCGCCGATGCTGCACAAGGAGGAGGTGCTCGGCGTCCTGTGGCTCGACTCGCAGACCCTGGCCCAGTTTCAGCCGAAGGACCTGCAGCTCGTGACCGGCGTGGCCAACCAGGCCGCGATGTTCATCGAGATCAACATCCTCGGCAAGCAGGTCGAGGCCGAGATCGTGAAGCGCGAGCGCCTCGGGCGCTTCCTGTCGCCGAACGTGCGCGAGCGCGTCGTGTCGGGCGAGCTCGAGGTCGAGCTCGGCGGTGCGCGTTGCGAGGTGACGGTGTTCAACTCCGACATCCGCGGGTTCACCTCGATGAGCGAGCACACGCCGCCCGAGGACATCGTCGAGATGCTCAACACCTACTTCGACGACATGGTGAGCGTCATCTACAAGCGCGAGGGCACGCTCGACAAGTTCATGGGCGACGGCATCATGGCCTTCTGGGGCGCGCCCGTGGCGCACACCGACGACCCCGAGCGGTCGGTCGAGTGCGCGCTCGAGCAGACCGAGGTGCTCGGCCGCTTCAACCGCGACCGCATGGCGCGCGATCAGGCGCCGCTCGGGGTCGGCATCGGCATCCACACCGGCCCGTGCGTCGTCGGCAACATCGGCTCGAGCGAGACGCTCGGCTACACCGTCATCGGCGACGTGGCGAACACCTCGGCGCGCCTGTGCTCGCTCGCGCTCGCGGGGCAGATCGTCGTGAGCGAGAGCACCTTCCTGAAGCTCGGCCCGCGCTTCGTGTGCGACGAGCTCGCTCCGGCGAAGGTCAAGGGCAAGAACAAGCCGATCCGCCTGTTCAACGTGATCCGCATGGCGCCCGTGTCGCAGGTGCCCGTGAGCGTCGAGCCCACCACCGAACAGCAGGCGCGCGGCGTGGCGGAGTGACGGCGCTGCCCGTGGCCGGGCGCGCCCTTGACGCGGCGCGCCGCGCGGTGCCGCTGGCCAAGCGCCTCCGGGCGGACTAGACATCGGGGCCGTGGCCGTCCTGTCCTTCGAGAGACCGATCGTCGAGCTGCTCACGCGCATGGGTGAGCTGCGCGCCGCCGCGGCCGAGGACGAGGGCATGCGCGCCGAGCTGGCGGCGCTCGAGCTCGAGACGGCGCGTCTCGCGCGCGAGCTCTTCGGGCAGCTGACGCCCATCCAGAAGGTGCAGCTCTCGCGCCACGCGAACCGCCCCTACACGCTCGACTACCTCGAGCGGCTCTGCAGCGACTGGATCGAGCTGCGCGGCGACCGGCGCTTCGCCGACGACGCCGCCATCGTGGGAGGCATGGCGCGCTTTCGCGGGCGCAGCGTGGTCGTGGTCGGCCACCAGAAGGGCCGCGGCACGAAGGAGAACCTGAAGCGCAACTTCGGCATGCCCCACCCCGAGGGCTACCGGAAGGCGATTCGCCTCTTCGAGCTCGCCGAGAAGTTCCGCCTGCCGATCCTGACCTTCATCGACACGCCCGGCGCCTACCCGGGCATCGGCGCCGAGGAGCGCGGGCAGAGCGAGGCGATCGGCGCGGCGATCGCGGTCATGGCGCGCGCGCGCGTGCCCATCATCGCGAGCATCATCGGCGAGGGCGGCTCGGGCGGCGCGCTCGCGCTCGCGGTGGCCAACCGCGTGCTCGTGCTCGAGTTCGGCTGCTACTCGGTCATCTCGCCCGAGGGCTGCGCGGCCATCCTGTGGAAGGACGGCTCGCGCGCCGAGGAGGCCGCGAACCAGCTCAAGATCACCGCGCCCGATCTGCTGGCGCTCGGCATCGTGGACGAGATCGTCGACGAGCCGCCCGGCGGCGCCCACCAGGACATCGACGTGATGGCGAACCGCCTCGGCGACACGCTCGAGCGGCTCCTCGCCGAGCTCGACAAGCTCGGGCCGGACGAGCTCGCCGAGCAGCGCTATCAGCGCTTCCGCGCCCTCGGCAGCTTCGACGGCTGAGGGGCGTCAGCCCCGCGGCGGAGCCGCTTCTGACCGGGGCCGCGCGCCGCGACCGCCGTGAGCGCCTCGATGTCCTCGAGGTCCTTGTGGCGCCCGGCATCGCGCTTGCTCTGCAAGAGGTCCGGCAGCCCGATGATGTGCACGAGCACCCGAGGGCGTCGGCCGCGGAGCTTGTCGACGACACGGCGACGCCAGGCGCGTCCGAAGCTCACCGTGCCGAGCGTCGAGATGAGATCGATCCGGTTCGGCGGTCGCCCGTACTGGAGGATGACGTCCGGCTCGGCGAGCTCGTCGGCGCTGCCGACCGCCGGCACGTGCCCGCCCCAGAAGTCGGCGAGCGCCCGGAACAGGCGGCGCGCATTGGCCGGTGACCGGTCGTAGAAGAAGTCCACGTCGCCGGTGAGGCGCGGATACCCGTGGTGAATGACGGCCTCGCCCCCCACGAGCAGGTACCTCACCTCGTGCCGCTGGAAGAGCGCGAGGAGCTCCTGGATGTCGGCCGGCAGGTGCTCGCCGGTCACCGCCGCCTTGCGGGTCGCCCGCGCCTCTTGAGCCCCGCCATCGCGTCGCGGACGTCGGGGCAGTCGGTGCCGTAGACGCGATCGCGCAGCGCCTTGGCCACGCGCCGCCGCTCGTCCGGCGTCATGCGCGCGTACTGCTCGATTTCCCAGCGGCGTGCCGCCTCGAAGCCTCGCGCCCGGTGTGCGATCGGTTCCACGCGCCGAGTGAAGCACGCGGCGTCGCGGCCCACAACCTGCCCCGCGGCCGCCGCCGGCGACGCGCTCGGGCTCCGCTGCCGCTCAGGGCACCCGGAAGCGCTCCGGGATCTTCGCCTGCATGCGCGGCGCGAAGAGATCGCGCGCGATCTGCACCTCGGCCAGATCGATGAGCGGGTTCTGCGCCACGGCGCGGAGCGGGGCGTCCGCGGCGCGGTTGCCTGCGGCGCGCGCGCGCATCGCGATGTAGAACTCGGCCTCGGTCTTCTGCACGTAGCTCGTCGCCGCCGCGCGCAGCCCGTCGTCGCCGAGCTTGTCGCGCCCCCAGCGCGCGAGCTGTCCGGTCCACCCCTCGGCGCCGCCGCTCTCGCCGAGCACCCGCTCGACCTGCCCGTCGGGCGCCGCGCCGAGCTCGCGCTCGAGCAGCATGAGCCAGAGCGCGCCGTACACGAGATCGGCCGGCTCGGCCTGCCCGTCGAGGCCCCGCGCCAGGGCGGCGCGCGCCGCCGCGACGTCGCGGTAGACGAGCGCCCGGGCGATGGCGTCGAGCATGGTGCGCCCGAGGACGGCCGCGTGCCGCCCCGCGATCTCGAGCGCGCGCTCGATGGCGCGGCCCGCGCTGACGCGCTCGCCGTAGCCGTCGAGCACGCGCGCGAGCAGGCGCTCGGCCCGCACCTTGGCCGGGGCCGCGAGGCGCTTGTCGCGGGTCGCGAGCGCGATCTCGAGCGCGTGCGCGAGCGCCGCCTCGGCGCCCTCGGTCCGGCCGGCGTCGCGCAGGAGCTCGAAGGTGAGCAGCTTCGCGTCGGCGGCGTCGAGCTCGAGCGTCTTGGCGTCGGGCAGCTCGCCGGCGCGCTCGGCGTGCGCGAGCGCCGCGTCGAGCTCGCCCGTCTGCCGCTCGAGCATCGCCAGCATGGTGTAGCCCCAGACCGAGGGCTCGTCGGCGAGCGCGCGCAGGAGCAGCGGTCGGGCCGCGTCGACGGCGCCCGCGCGGATCTCGACGCCGGCCATGAGCTGGCGCAGCTGAGCGCCGGAGGGCTTGAGCCCGCCCCGGCTCGTGGCGGCGTCCGCCAGGGTGAGCAGCGGCTCGGCGGCGGCGTAGATGCGCCGCGCGCGCTCGGGCGCCTCGCCCTCGAGCTCGTCGTTCAGGGCGTCCATGACGAGCGCCATGGCCCCGCCGAGGTGTACGAGCGGCGGCGCCTTGCCGAGGCCGTCGGCCAGCACGAGCGGCGCCGCCTCGGGCAGCCCGAGCCCGACGAGCTCGTTCGCGAAGAGGTGCGCCACCTTGAAGCTCGTGGGCTCGCGCCGGTAGGCCTCGAGCGCCGCCCCCCAGATGGCGGCGTCGGCGAGCGAGCCGTCGAGGGTGGGCTCGCTCTCGCCCGCGTCGTTCGTGAGGGGCTGCAGGCTGTAGTGCTCGACGAGCGCGCTCCAGGCGCGCGCCGAGTCGTCGTTGGCGGCGCGCCGCACGCCCGCGAGCAGCGAGGTCTCGGTCACGGCGTTGCCCGGCCGCCGCTCGAGCACGTCGAGCGCCTCGGTCGCGAGCCCGTGCCGCAGGAACAGCGCCGCCAGGGTCATCCCGCCGGTGCGGAGCGCGCGGAAGGCCTCCACCGCCTCGTCGCGCGGCGGCACGACGCCGGCCGTGTGGTAGGCCTCGTTGTAGGCGAGCGCTCGCTCGACCCAGGCCTCGACCGCCTTGACGGCAGCGTCGAGCGCGGCCGGGCTCGAGTCCACGAGCGCGAGGTCGATGGCCGCGCGCATCTCGGTCGCGAGCCGCTGCAGCGGCGCGCCGGTGCGCGTCTCCTGCATCCAGCGCTCGAGCGCGGCCGTGTGCTCCTTCACCTCGGCGCTTTCGGGGCTGCCCGCGGGCAGCACCGCGGCCGCGAGCCGCAGCATGGCGAGCGCGCGCCCCTCGTCGCCGCGGGCGCTCCAGCTGCGCGTGGCGCTCTCGAGCGCCGCGACCGCGCTCGCATCCACCATGTCCGGTCGCCAGTCACCGAGGCGCACGAGGTAGAGCGCGCCGATCACGGCCGCCACCGTGCGCTCGGCCTGCCCGTGGAGCGCGAGCTCGCTCGCGTGCCCGAGCTGCCGGCGCACGACGCCCGCGAGCAGGGCCGAGCGCTCGCGCGAGGTGCCGCCGTCGCGGAGCAGCTGGTGCAGCGAGCGCGCGAACACCGCGTCGTCGACGGCGACGGGCGGCAGCGGCGGGAGCTTCGCCTCGGCCGCGTCCTTCGCGTGCGGCGTGCCGACGCAGCCGAGCGACCCGACGGCCGCGGTGGCGCCGAGCGCGACCAACGCGAGCGTTCCGAGCGAGCGGCCCCAGCGACCAGGCACCCAGCGACCAGACACGCACGGAGGTTAGCATTCCCGCTCGCGCCGGCAGCGTTTTTGCACGGACGCGCCGCGTGCGCTGGACAGGCCCAGTCGCTCCGGTCACGCTTGCCCTCGATGCATCCGGCCCTCACCTACGGGTTCCTCGCGCTCTTCGCCGCGATCGTCGCCTTCGGCGTGTGGCTCGGCGGCAACAAGGCGAAGGACAAGCTCCCGCGCCTGTCGCGCATCGCACTCGTCTTCCAGCTCCTGCCCTTCGGCGCCGCCTACCTCGTGCTCCGGCCGGGCGCCGGCCTCGCGGACACGACGGAGGTCGAGGTCGCGCTCGGCGAGGGCCAGCCGGTGCTGCTCGATCTCTACTCGAACTTCTGAATGGCCTGCCTGGTGGCGAAGCCCGTGGTCGACGGGCTCGAGAACGACCTCGAAGGCAAGCTCAAGGTGGCGCGCTTCGACGTGTCCAAGAAGGCGGGCCGCGCCTACGCGAGCCGCTACGGCATCGATCGCGTGCCGTCCTTCGTGCTGCTCGACCCCAAGGGCAACGTCCTCTACCGCAAGATCGGCGGCTCGCCCGAGGCTGCCGTCATCCGGGAGAAGATCGAGGCGCTCGGCGCGCCGTAGGCGGCCGGCTCCGAGCGGGCCTCCGCACCCGTCGGCTGCAATTCCCCGCTGGGCGGCTCACGCCACGCGGCGCTTCCACTCGAGCTTCAGGCGCTTGGCGTTCACTGCGCAATCCCTGAGGTACAAGTTGATCAGCGTCTGGTAGGGGATCGCGGTCTCCTCGTATCCGCTGCACGGACCGCGTCTGCCGCCGGTCGCCTGAAGGCAGCACACTGGGTGCGTGACTGCGAGGACCCAGCCCGAGACTTCAGGCCACGCCGTTCGGCAGAGCCTGCTCTTCCGGCGCG
>JADLAB010000584.1 GCA_020848455.1 Polyangiaceae bacterium | reverse complement strand
GCTTCGTCCCGACGTACGCGCGCGCCTGCACGCGGCCCCTCTCGCGCAGCGGGATCGACGCGGGCGCGAAGCCCGCGGCCCGCAACCTCGGCAGGAAGGCGTCGGCCGGGTAGCCGCTCCAGACCGCGAGGGAGCCCCCCCGGCGCAGGGCGGCGCGCGCGACGCCCAGGCCCGCGGCGTCGTAGAGGCGCGCGTTCGTGGTGAAGGAGGCCCACTCCGGGCCGTTGTCCACGTCGAGCAAGACGAGGTCGAGCTCGCGCTCGCGACCGAGGACGCGCTGCACGTCGGCGCGCACGAGCGTGACGCGCGGATCGGCGAGCACGCCCGGCGCGAGGTGGGCGAGCTCGCCGCGGAGCAGGCGCACGATGGTGGCGAGCTTCTCGACCACGAGCACCGCGGCCGTGCGGGGCGCGACCTCGAGCACGCCCGCGAGCGTGGAGCCGAAGCCGAGCCCACCGACGAGGATGCGCGGCGCCGGGCCCGTGGCGAGCCGGCGCGCGAGGCGGCCGAAGTCGCGCTCGGTGCCGAGCAGAGCGCTCGACAGGAGCGGCACGCGCCCGAGCAAGAGCTCGTGGTGGGTGCCGTGATCGAGCAGCGTGAGCGTCTGGCCGGCCTCGCGGAAGGTGCGCTTGACGGGTCGGGGCATGCGGCCGCCCTCAGTCCACCGAGCGGTACTTCGTGTCGCGCGCGAGGTCGAAGTGCAGGTGGTCGCGGTGCGCTCGGTCCGCGCTCGGGCTCAGCATGTGGTGGAAGAGCTGACTCCGGGCGACCGCACAGTAGATGTTGCGCAGGGCCACCGACCGGTCGTCGGGGTCCTTCATCACGGCGTCGGGCCCGCAGGAGCGGTCGCCCACCGTCGCGTGCCAGTCGCGCTCGGGCACGAGGAGCCGCCCGTCGGTGAGCTCGAGCGCCACGATGTCCATCGCGAGGCCGCGCGCGTGCTGGCTCGTGCGCCGCGGATTGCCGCGGATGCGCGCCCCCTTGCGGTACATGCTGCCGATGCGCAGCTCCGCGACGCCGAGCGGCGCGAGCACGCCCGCGAGCTCGTCGAGCGCCAGCGCGAGCCGGCAATCGCAGACGCCGAAGGGGCTCGGGGCGGGGGCCGTCACGACGCGCACGCCGCGCAGGGGGCCCGCGAGGCGCAGCGGCGCCGCGACGCCCGGCGCCGCACGGTCGGCCTTCGCGACCGGCAGCCCCCGCCTGGCGAGCTCGGCCCGGCATGCGCCATCGTCGAGGTCGGCGAGCCGGAGCGCGGGCGCCGTGCGCGAGAACGCCGGCAGCGCCTCGTGGAACGGCTGGCGCTGCAGCGCGGGCGCGGGCGGCGGCGCAGCCGTGGCGACCGGCGGCAGGGTGGAGAGCGACGGTGCGGTGGCGAGCGGCGGCGCCGCGGAGGGCGGCGGCGCGGCGGAGGGCTGCGGACGAGCGGGCGCGACGGGTGGCGTACCCGGGACACCGGGCGGCGCGGGCGGCGCGTACCCCCACGCGGCCGTGGCGAGCACGTAGGGCGGGCTCGGTCCCACGACGGGAGCCGGCGCGACGCGCGGGTGACGGGGCCCGCAGCCGACGACGAGCGCGATCCCGAGGACGAGGCCGCGCACGGTCCGCGGGCCAGCGTGCTCTCTGCTCGACGGAGGTGCCACCGCTCGAGTCCATAGCACGCGCGGCGCTTGCGCCAGCGGCGGGCCGCCTTGGCGGCCTCACGTGGCCCTTCTCGCTCGGCCAGGAAGGTGGCACCTACGGGACGTGCTGCTCGGTATCCGCTTCCGCCTTCGCCAGCTCGCGTTCGACCTCGACGTGGGCCTGCTCGTGCGGCCCGGCGCCATCGCCCTCGCGTACGGGGTGCTCGCTCCGCTCGTCGTCGCGCTCGAGCGCCGCCACCCGGAGGCGGGCGCCTGGGCCTCGCACCTGTTCGGCATCGCCCACGAGGACGCCAGCGCCGCGCAGGTGATGCTCGGGACGGTGGCCGGCGCCTCGATGACCATCGTGAGCGTCGTCTACTCGGTGCTGCTCATGGCCCTGTCGCTCGCGTCGATGCAGTACTCGCCGCGCCTGCTCGGCCACTTCCTGCGCGACCGGGTGAGCCAGAACACGCTCGGCGTGTTCGTCGGCACCTTCACCTTCTGCCTGCTCGTCCTGCGCTCCGTGCGCGGCGGCGACGAGCCCTTCGTGCCGGCGCTGGGCGTCACCCTCGGCCTCGTCGCGGGCTTCGTGGCGCTCGGCTTCCTCGTCTACTTCATCCACCACATCGCCCGCGGCATCCAGGCGAACCACATCCTCGAGCGCTCGAGCCGGAGCACCATCGCGATCATCGAGCAGGAGTTCCCCGAGCTCCGGGCGCCCGCCACGGACGACCTCGACGACGCGTCGGCGAGCGCGCCTTTGCCCGCACCGGCCCCCGACGCGCTCGGCGTGGCGGCGCCGAGCTCCGGTTACGTGCAGCTGCTCGACGAGGCAGCGCTCGTCGAGCTGGCGCGCACGCACGGGCTCACGATCTACGTGCGCCGCGGCGTCGGCGACTGGGCCATCGAGGGCAACCCGCTCCTCTACCTCGCCCGGCGAGCGCCCGACCCCGCGGGCGCCCACGGGCCAGGCTCGCCGTCCGACGAGCTGCTCGAGGCGTGCGCGGCGGCCTTCGACCTCGGCGAGGTGCGCACGCTGCAGCAGGACGTCGACTTCGGCCTCCGGCAGATCGTCGACATGGCCCTCAAGGCGATCTCACCCGCCGTCAACGACCCGAGCACGGCGGCGAGCTGCGTCGACCACCTCGGGCGCCTCCTGTGCCTCCTGGCGCGGCGCCGCATGCCTCCGCCCGTCGTCCGCGACGCAGACGGCCAGCCCTTGCTCGTGCGACGCGGCCCCTCCTTCGAGCGCAGCCTCGACCTCGCGATGAACCAGCTGCGGCAATACGGCCGCGGCGATCTGTCGCTCTCGTTGCGCCTGCTCGGCGCGCTCCAGGACGTCGCCACGACGGCCCGCGGGCGCCTCCCGCGCGGGCGCATCCTGCACCACGCGCGGCTCGTCGTCGCGGGCCTCAGCCCGGATTTCCTGCCCGCCGACCGCGCCGTGCTCGACGGGCGCCTGCAGGCGCTCGAAGCCGAGTGCCAGCGCGGCTGAGGCGGGCCCTCACGCCGTCGGCACGCCGCGCCGCCGCGGCCCCCGCGGGAAGCGGGCTTCGAGCGCCGCGAGCTCGTCCGGCCCGAGCACGACGCCGAGCGCCCCCGCGTTGTCGCTCACGTGCTCGGGGCGGGCGGCCTTCGGGATCGCGAAGAGGTCGGGCTCGCGCACCAGGAAGGCGAGCGCGATCTGGCGCGGGGTCAGCCCGCGCGCGGCGCCGAGCGCGGCGAGCGCGCGTCCGCCGGGGCTCGTCGCGGCGGGGAACGCCCCCGAGCCGAACGGGCTGTAGCCGACGACGGCAATGCGGTGCGCGCGGCAGAACGGGACGACCGCGTGCTCGATGCTGCGCTCCTCGAGGTGGTAGAGGACCTGGTTGCAGGCGATGCGGCCCTCGCCGGCGACGTCGAGCGCGGCGGCGAGATCGCGCTCGCAGAAGTTGCTGACCCCCCACGCGCGGATCTTGCCGTCGGCCTGGAGGCGCTCGAAGGCGCGGAAGGTGTCGGCGAGCGGTTCGACGCCCGGCCAGTGCAAGAGGTAGAGATCGAGCCGGTCGGTGCGCAGGCGGCGGAGGCTCGCCTCGCAGGCGCGGAGCGTTCCGGCGTAGCTCGCGTGCTCGGGCACCACCTTGGAGGCCAGGAAAACCGCATCGCGCCGGCCCGCGAGCGCCTCGCCGAGCAGCGTCTCGACCGCGCCGTCACCGTACATCTCGGCCGTGTCCACGTGGCACAGGCCGAGCTCGACCGCGCGTGCCACCGCCTCGCGCGTGCGCGCGGGCTCGTCCCGCTCCATCGCCCAGGTGCCGAGCCCGATCGCCGGCACGCAGAGCCCGGTCGCGCCGAAGGACCGCTGCCGCGCGGCGCCGGCCGCCTGCGTCGTCTCACCCATCCACGCCGTGTAGCACGGCCCTGGCGGCGGGCGCCCGGCCGACCAGGCGACGTAGCGTCACGTTGCGATGCAGCGCGGGCGCGATACTCTCGAGGCACTCGCTGGCTCGTCGCCGCCCGCTCGGCGCGGCGGCCCACAGGAGGTGCGCGATGCAGGAGCTCGTCGCTCGGCTGGGCTACGTTCCACGGACGTGCGTGTGGGAGCTCACGCGCGCGTGCAACCTCGACTGCGGGCACTGCGGCTCGATGGCGGGTCGCCCACGCCCCGCCGAGCTGACGACGGAACGGGCCCTCGCGCTCGTCGACGAGCTCGCCGCGCTCGGCACCGAGCTCGTGACGTTCTCGGGCGGCGAGCCGACCCTGCGGCGCGACTGGCCGCGCCTCGGGCGCCGCGCCACGGACCTCGGCCTCGCCGTCAACCTCGTCACGAACGGCCAGACCGCCCCGGACGCGCTCGTCCGCGGCGCGCGCGCGGCCGGGCTCGCCAACGTCGCGGTGAGCCTCGACGGCCTGCGCGAGCAGCACGACGCCCTGCGCGGCCCGGGCGCCTTCGAGCGCGCCTGCCGGACGGTGGCCGAGCTCGCGAGTGCGGGGCTCTGGGTCGACGTGATGTTCACCGTGCTCCGCACGAACCGGCGCGAGCTCGCCGCCGTCCACGCCCTCGCGGGCCGCCTCGGCGCGCGCCGGCTGCGCGTCCAGCTCGGCAAGCCGATGGGCAACCAGAGCGAGCGCGACGACCTCACCCTCCGGCCGGCGGATCTGCTGTGGCTGCTGCCCGCGCTCGGGCGGCTCGCGCGCGCGGGCGGGCCCGAGGTCCGCATCGGCGACTCCGTCGGCTACTTCAGCGCCGAGGAGCGCGAGCTCCGCGGCAAGCACTGCGCGCAGGGGCACTGGACGGGGTGCTACGCGGGCTGCCAGGCCGTCGGGATACAGAGCGACGGCGGCGTGAAGGGCTGCCTGTCCTTGCAGCCGCGCGCGGGCGAGGCCGATCCGTTCGTCGAGGGCAACGTGTCCGAGCGCTCGCTCCGCGCGATCTGGGAGCAGCCGGGCGCCTTCGCCTACAACCGCGACTTCGACCCGGACGAGCTCGCGGGCGCGTGCCGCCGGTGCAGCCACGCCGTGCTCTGCCGCGGCGGCGCGCGCTGCGTGGCGCACGCCTACACCGGCAGCCTCCGGCACGACCCCATGTGTTACCTCGCGGTCGCACGCGCACGGCGCGCCGAGCGCGCGACGTTTCCCGCGTCCGCGGCCGCCGCCGCGGTCCTCGCGCTCGCGGGGTGCGGTGGCAAGGCCGTCATCGACGGGGGCGGCGGCGCGAGCGGCGCGGGGGGCGACACGGGCACGACCACGACGAGCTCGAGCTCGACTATCGACTGCGCCACGGTGTGCTGCGGCTGCGACTACGGCGTGCCACCGCCACCCGAGGCCTTCCAGGCCTGCTGCTGCGAGGGCGTGTGCTGCGAGTGCGACTACGGCACGCCGCCGCCGCCGGGATGCTGCCCCTAGCAGAGGCCGCGGCGTGGATCCCCGTGGCCTGCCGCTCCTCAGCGGTACTCGAGCGTCGAATCGCCCTCGCGCACCGTCACGGTGTAGTTGGCGCGCACGTCCGCGAAGGTCGTGACGCTGTGGGCGGCGTCGGGCCAGCGCACCTCGAGGGTGTCGACGTCGCACGCTTCGCCGAGCCCGAAGGTGAGCACGAAGTCGTTCTGGATGTGGCCGATGCCCGCGCCGCCCTTCACTTCCAGCGTCTGGGTGCGGTCCCCCGCCGACACGCGCACGCGCGCGCCGATGGCGGAGCGGTTCGAGTGGCCCGCCCCGAGGCCGACGAGGCGCACGCGCAGGAGGTTCGAGCTCTGGCCGACGAGGTTGCGGTAGGCGTGGATGGCGCTGTCGCCCTCCACCGAGCCCGTGACGAGATCGAGGTCGCCGTCGCCGTCGAGGTCGACGAAGTCGACGCCCTGGGTGATGGGGTGGTGGGCGGCGTCGACGAGCCCGGCCGCCTCGGTGATCGCCTCGAAGGTGCCGTCCGGCAGCTGGCGCCAGAACCACGGGTGGACGCCCGGGTAGACGGTCGAGGTGAGGTAGAGGTCCTTGCGGCCGTCGAGATCGACGTCGGCGAAGACGGGCTCGTTGTCGCCGAAGTTGTCGTAGAGGCCGAGCGGCGGGCGCGCGAGGCCCGTCGCGTCGTTGCCCGGGCGCACGAACTTCCCGCCGTCGCCCGGGTTCAGCGCGAGCTCGGTCGGGTCCGACGAGCTGCCGACGTCGCCGTGGGTGACGGTCGCGAACATGACGTCCATGTCGCCGTCGTCGTCGGCGTCCACGCACGCGACGCCGAAGTTGTTGCCGCCGAGCGACCAGGGCTGGTCGGTGTAGCCGGGCGACCAGCCGCGGAGATACGGGTTGCCGAACTGGTTGCAGGCGAGCACGGGGGCGGGTGGCATGGGCGTGCACGCGAGCGTCGCGGCGCAGTAGCAGCGGTACGACTCGTCGTCCGAGTAGTCCATGCGGTCGTCGTGATCGAGGCCGAGGGCCCCGGCCACGTTGACGTAGGTGCCGCCGTCGAGCCGCCACACCTGGTTGTCCTGGCGCCCGTAGCTCGCCGTGACGACATCCATGTCGCCGTCGTCGTCGAGATCGCAGGTCGTCACGCCGAAGGTGGGCCGCCAGCGCTCGGGCGTCTTGAAGCCCCCTTCCGGAAAATCGAGCCCGAAGAGCGCCGTCGCGTTCGTGAAGGTGCCGTCGCCCGCGCCGCGGAAGATGCGCGGCCCGAGGTGCCACTGCGAGCCCGGGGGCCCGTAGCCCCAGTGCGACATGCTCGCGGGCCAGAAGTCGAGCACCCCGTCGAGATCGGCGTCGAGCAGGGCCGCGCTCGTCGCGGGGAAGGTGGCGACATCGAGCTCGCTCGGCGGCGCGAGCGTGAAGTGCGCCGTGCCGTCGTTGAGGAAGGCGACGCACGGATCCTGCAGCTCGGCGTTGGTCGTGAAGTCCGAGGGGCAGGTCAGCACGTCGACCGAGCCGTCGCCGTCGAGGTCGCCGAGCAGCGCGATGCTCGCGCCGCGCTCCCCTGCCCCGTCGCGCGTCGCGAGCAGACCCGCCTGATCCGGCACGTCGACGAAGACGCGCTCGTGGCCGCTCGGGTCGCCGGGGTCGGG
>JADLAB010000583.1 GCA_020848455.1 Polyangiaceae bacterium | reverse complement strand
TCCGACTGGCCGTACAGGCGCACGCCGCCCCACGCGCCCGGCTCCTTGTCCTTGCCGCTCGTGAACACGATCGGCGCCTCCTTCGTGCCGCGGGCGACGAGCTTGGCCGGGCCCGCGTAGCCGATGTCGAGGTGCGCGCGCGGCCCGAAGCGGAGCTCCACGCCGGGCTCGATGGTGAGCGTGCGGTCGCTCAGCGACGCCTCGCCCTCTACCGCCACGGGTCCGCAGGCCTTCTTCAGCACGAGGTCGCCGTCGGGCAGGGTCACGCCCTCGCCGAGCTTCGCGATGCACCCGGCCTGGGCGGGGCCGCTTGCCGCGGGCTGCGGTTGTCCCGGCTGCGCGGGCGTGCCGGTGCCCGCCGTCCCGCCCCCGGGCTGCGCCGTCGCGGGCGCGCCGGAGCCGGTCCCCTTGCCCTTGTCGTCCTTCTTGCCGCCGCAGCCGAGCGCGCCGCACGCGAGCGCGAGAGCGAGACCGGCTGCACCCAGGGTGGGGAGGTGTTTCATGGCGCCGCTCATATCACGGCGCAGGAGCGCCTCCCATGGGTGCGAACGCGCAGCGGAGCCCGAGCCATCCTCCGCCGGCGAGACGACCCGGTCGGTCGCCGCCCTCACGGGAAACCCGACCCGATCGCGAACAGCTGCTTGCCGCTCGCGCCGTCGTAGCTCTGGATGCGGCCCCACTGCGACACGAGCACGCGCCCGTCGGCGGCCTGGACGGCGCTGAGCGGCGCCGTGTTGGGCAAGGGCGACTCCCACAGCCGGTGGCCCGAGAGGTCGAAGGCGACGAGCATGCGCGGCCGGCTGCTGTCCGTGAACTGGTAGACCGTGAAGACGCGGTCGTTCGTGACCGCGCCCGCCTCGGGCCCGAAGGGGCCGGTCTCGAGCGGGCGCGTGGCGGCCAGGTCGCTCTTCCACGTGCGCGCCGGATCGCTCGGGTACACGACGCCGATCATCGGGACCTGCGTCCCCTCCGAGCGTGTGCCGAGCAGGATCCTCGGCCCGTCCGCGCGCCGCAGCTCGAGAGCGACGCGCAGCCCCGGCAGATCGTTGCCGAACCCCGGGTGTTCCTCGGCCTCGAAGCTCGGGTCGCCGTGCTCGCCGTCGTCCGCGAGGCGCTTGCAGGCGCCGGCAGCTCCGGCCGCGCGCGGCGCCGCCTGACCGTCCGACAGCCGCACGGCGGCCTCGCCCTTGTTGGCGAGCCCGATGCGCACCGTCCCGGCGTCGCCGGCGCAGAACCCCGTCGCCTTCTCCGGCAGGCTCGAGCGCCAGCGGCGCTTGCCGTCCCGGAGCCCGAAGGCGACGAGCTCGCCGCCCGCGGAAGCGTAGAGCAACCTGTCGTCGGCGAGCCCCACCATGCCCTCGTAGGTCTCGAGGTACGGGCCGAGCTCCTCGCTCGTCCAGAGCTCCTTGCCGGTGGCGCCGTCGAAGGCCCCGAGCCACACGCGGTCGCCGCCGGTCACGCGCCGCATGCGCCCCACGATGTCGGCGACGCCGTCGCCGTTCACGTCGGCGAGGATGGCGCCGTGGACGCCCTCCCACTGGTCCGAGCCGAGCGCGCGGCAGCCGCTCTTCTGCAGCGCCACGAAGAGCCCGCCGCCGCCGAGCACGAGCACGAGGACGAGGGTCGTGACGACCCGTCCCGCTCCGGAGGGGCGAGGCCGCTGCTGGAGCGCGGCCACGCGGCGCGCGAAGTCCGGGGATGGCGCCGGCGGCGGCGCGGCCACGGGCGGCGGCTCGGGCGCTCGCGGCTCGATCCGCACCTGGGTTCCGCAGTAGGCGCAGCGCGTGGACCGCGCGTCTTCGGGGACGTCGAGCGGCGCTCCGCAGTGGGAGCACTTGATGGTGCGCGTCAGCACGGTCGACCCATAGCGCGCCGGCCGCGCGACTTCACCCTCGCCGACGGCGCACGGCACACGGCGCACGGCCCCGTCACGTTCCGCGCCCGCGCTACGATGTGGAAAGCATGGCGCTCCGCCCCGACTCCTGCGCGTGCCTCCTCGGCGCGCTCGCCTGCGCGCTCGCCGCCTGCCGGCCGACGGCCACGCGCGAGGCCGCACGCCCCGTCGTCGCTCCGGAGCCCCCACCGGCCGTCGCGCCGTCGGCGGCCGTGCCCCCGAGCCCCTGCGCCGGGGCACCGGCCGTGTCCCGGGCCGCGCTGACGACCCTCTTCGACGAGGTCTGGCACGCGGCCGACGCGGGGGCGCGCCTGGCGGGGCTCCGCTGCCTCGCCGACTTCGCGGTCGCGACCGCGGACGCGGCGCGCGCCGAGGGGTGCGACTCCATCGGAGCCGGGCTTGGCTCGTGCGACCGCGCGCCGTTCGTGGTCGCCGCCGGCCGCTTCGTCTGGGCCGGGCACGGCTGGAACACCTACCGGCTCGACACCGCCACGGGGGAGCTCGAGCTCGTGCTCGCGGGCGCGAGCCTCGCCCCGGGCCCGCCGGGCGCGCGCTTGCTCGTCGCCGCGGACCCGGTCGCGGACGGCAGCTGGCTCGTCCATCCGGAGCGGGAGGCCGCGCTCCTGACGTTCGGCCCCACGACCGTGCTGTGGCCCGAGGGCCCGCTCGTGTACGCGGCTCGCGCCGGCTGCGGCTGGGACCTGTGGGACGCCTCGATCGGCGAGCTCGCCGCGGCGCTCGACCCACCCGCCGAGCTCACGGGCTGCGAGCACGGCGACGACACGGCCTTCGTGACCGCGGACGGCCGCTGGCTCGTCGGGGCGCTCGGCGTCTGGGACGTCGCAGCGCGGCGCTACCTCTACCGGCCCGGTGGCTACGCGCACGTCGTGTCGGGCGACCGCCGCTGGCTCGTGTACCTCGAGCGGGACGGCGACTCGGGCCTCACCTATGCGCGCAGTCGCCTCGTCGTGCGCGAGCTCGCGACCGGGCAGGTCCGCGGGCGCTCCGAGCCCACGCTCGGCCCGCTGTCGAACGGCGAGCCCATCGAGCTGTCCGCCGACGGCCGTACGGTCACCGTGGTCGACTACGCCGTGAGCCCCTTCGCGATGCCCACGCTCCGACCGCTCGCTCCCTGGGTGACGGGCCGCGGCGCCGAGCACCACCCGCGCGCCACACCGCCCCCCGACGTCCTCGCAGAGAGCCGCGTCTCGACGGCGCGCGCCGAGCGGGCGCCCGCAGCCACGTCCGACGACGGCGCTCGTGCGACCCTCGCCGCCGCGGTGTGCCACGCCGGCGAGTGGCTCCTGCCGCGTGCGGCCTGCCAGGGGCCGCGCTGAGTCCGCGCGAAGACCGTGGCTCGCCGCCCGTGGCGCCCGCGCGAGATCGAGGCGGAACGCCCGATTGACGCGCGGTCCTGCCGGCACGGGATTGACGGTCTGCGTGGCGACCCCATGTTTGCTTCGCGGACTCAACGCGACGAACGGAGTCCGACGCCCCCGGCGGTCGCGAAGCGGTCGAGACCTCCACGCCTTCCCCGGGTGTCGCGCTCTGCCGTCAGGCCTCGCAAGAAGGCACCCCGCGTGTGCGTCGAGCACGCCACGACTGGAAAGGAGGCACGCCATGTTTCACCGCGTGGGAACCAAGGCGTTCATGATGGCAGCCGTTCTCGCTGGGGTCGGCTGCGCCACCGCCGCCGACACGGAAGAGGGGCCGATCGCGACTCCCTTCGAGCAGGAGCGAGTCGTCGCGCCCGCCGAACCGTGGGCGCCCCACGAGGGGCAGAGCTCCTCGTGCGGCGATCGCATCATCCACCTGCGGATCGGCGACAAGGGACCGATCATCCACATGCGTGTGCCGGCCCTGTGCTCGGCCCGGCCGGATCCGATGGAGGATCCGCGCGAGCCGGCAGTGACCGATCCGGGCTCCGAGGTGGAGGCACCGGTGGTGCTGCCCGAAGAGCTGTTCGACGACGTGGGCTGAGCGCCTCGTCGCCGCGGACAGGCAGGCGTGCCTCGTGACTGGCGCCGGACCGGCGCGAGCCTCGTCGGAGGGGACTGGGCTCGGTCGGCCCGGCGCGCTTTTTGTCTCCGGGGACCTCGTATCTCAGCGCAGCGCGAGCGCGTTCGCGATGGCGCTCGCGGGGCCGCGGTCGGCGGCCGCCAGCTCGACGACGAGCAGCAGCTTGCCGTCGACGACGGCGGCCGTGGTCGCGAGGCCGCGCGTCGCCGGCTCGTAGTCGATGACGTAGACGGCGTGGCTCACGTCGCCCAGCTGCGCGAAGAGCAGGAACGTGCGGTAGCCGAACACGTACTCCTGGCTGCTGTCGGGCCGGACCCGCTCGGGGCTCAGGCGCTCGAGCACCGCGACGCAGCTCGGGTTGTCGTGACAGCCGCCGGCCGCGAGCGCGCGGACCAGGCGCTCGTTCTCGGCCGCGCTCCCGCCGTTCACCGCCAGGGTGCGCGCGGCGCCGACGTCGACCGCCGTGCCGGCCTCCGCACGGCCGAAGTCGAAGCGCGTGGCGCGGCCGTAGGTGGTGTCGGCGGCATCCTGGAGGGCGAGATCCAGCCGGTCGGCGAGGCCGAGGTAGTTGTCGCGCGAGCCGGACTCGAGCGCCCAGCGCACCGGCGCGAGCCGCGCGCCCGCGTTGCGCTCGTCGAGCGTCACGAGGCCCGAGCTGCCGGGCGGCGGCGCGTCGGTCGGCGGCGGTGCCTCGGTCGGCGGCGGCGCCTCGGTTGGCGGCGGCGCCTCGGTCGGCGGGGGCGGAGGCGTGACAGGGGGCGGCGGCGGTGGCGGCGGCGGGCCTCCGGCGTCGGGGACGGGGCCCGTGCCGGCGTCCCGTGCCGGGCCCGCGTCGTTCGACGCCGTCACCGGGGCACGGCCGGCGTCGGCGGCGGGCAGGGCCGTCGGCGTCGGCGTCCGCGGGCTCGGTCGCAACAGCGTGAAGGCGACGGCCGCGCCGCCCCCGAGCAGCACGGCGACGACCGCGAGACCGACGAGGGCGTTCTGCAGCCCCTGCCGCCGCGCCGGATCGGGCGCCCTCTTCGCCGGCGTGGCCGTGCTCGCCGGGGCGAACGGCTCGGCCAGCGGGACCTCGTCCGTCGCCGCGAAGCCCGCCTCGGCGCGATCCTCGAACCAGCGCACGAAGCCGCGCTGGATGGCGCCGTGCTTGCCGAGCTCCTTGCACTCGTCCCGGATGACGAAGGCATGCGGCCGGGGCTGACCGCGCAGGTACACGTCGAGCTCGAGCCCGCCGAAGCCGCCGCGCGTCCCGAGCCGCTCGATGTCGCGGTACTCGAGGGCGTGCTCGATGCCGTGGCACTCGGGGCGCGGGCTGCCGCTGAAGGGCGCGAGCGCCGTGCGCAGCACGAAGAGCCGCTCGGTCGTCGGCACGAGGTACGCGACGAGCGGCGGCGGCATGGCGCCGTAGGCGCGCTCGAGCGCCGGCGTCGGGGGCTCGTTGCGCACGAGGGCCGCGCCGATCACGCGCTCGCCCGGGCGCAGCTCGGGGGCGAGGAAGCTCTGAATGGCTGCGTCGTGGGCTCTCATGCCGCTCCTTCGCACCGCCGGGCGCGGGCGCGGCCGAGCATAGCGCACGGCGCGCCGCAGCATCGAGCGCCCCGGCACGCCGGGTTCGAGGTATGTTGCGACCCGTGTTGCCGGACGGTCCGGAGCGAGAGCGCTCGGAGGACGTGCCTTCCGAGTCGGCCGCGGCGTGCGAGCTCGACCGCTTGCGTGCGCGCGTGCGCGACCTCGAGGCGCGCTCGGCCTCGCTCCGCACGCTGTTCGACAACCTGCCCATCGGGCTGTTCTCGATGGAGGATCCGGCGCGCGGCACCATCGACGAGGCGAACCCCGCCCTGGCGCGCATGCTGGGCCTGCCGTCGCGCGAGGCCGTGCTCCGTCTGAACGCCTCGGCGACCTACGCC
>JADLAB010000582.1 GCA_020848455.1 Polyangiaceae bacterium | reverse complement strand
TCGGGGCGATGTTCGTCACGGCGGTCGAGTTCGGGCAGCCCTCCGGCTTCTTCCTCGGCAGCGCGATCGACGCGGTCCGCTTCGCCGACTACTTCAGCGGGCTCTACAAGACGCCGTTCTTCGGCGCACTGGCGGCGCTGCTCGGCTGCCACTTCGGGCTCATCACCCGCGGGGGCACCGAAGGGGTGGGCAACAGCACGACGCGCAGCGTGGTCGCCATCTCCATCGCCATCCTGATGGCCGACTTCTTCCTCACCAAGATCTCGCTGCTCGTCTGGCCGAACTGAGCGCGACGGGAGCCCGAGGTGCGAGCGAGGCCGTGCAGTGCGACGTTCCCGGCCCGCTGGCTGCCGCTCGGCGCTGCCTGTCTCGCGCTCGCGGCCTGCGACGCCGGTCCGGCCGAGCGGCTGCCCGACGCGGTCGAGCCCCTCGTCACCGTCCCGACACCGCGCCGTCCCGCGGTCTCGTACTACCTGCTCCAGGTCGGTGGCCGCTGCTTTCTCTACACCGAGCAGGCCGAGGAGCGCGCCACGCGGCGCGAGGAGCTCTGCCCGCGCGATCTGCGCGACGGCGAGCGCATCCGCCTCCTCGGCCAGACCTGCATGCGCGAGGGGGGCGGCCCGGACCGCGAGATGCCGGTGCGCTGCCCGAAGGGGCTGATCTTCACCGAGCACGCCGACCGCGTCGACGCGGGCCTCGGGCCGCCACCGGGCGCCGAAACGGACGCCGGACGCTAGGTGGGCGCAGCCCCGGGATGCCTCGCCTCCTTGCCCGACGGAGCGGCTGCGACGCAGCCACGAACGTCCGGGCGGGCCGCCTGGCTCAGGCGTCGTCGAACTCGATCTCGCCGCCGAGGTCCTCGTCGCTGGCATCGAGCGCCAGCACCTCGTCGGGGATCGGGCGCTCGAGCGTGGGGACACGGCTCGAGTCATCGACCGAGGCGAGCTCGCCGCCGCACGCCAGGCGCGCGGCGATGTAGTCCTCGCTCACCGAGAACACGATGAGGTCGCGCGCCTCCGCCTGCCGGCCGATCCACTTCTGGCGGTCCGCGGCCGTGGTCGGCAGGGCCGCGCCGCTGGTCGCCCAGGAGAGCGCGCGCATCGCCACGAGCGGGTCGCCGAGCGCGAGCAGCGCGGCGCGCGAGCCCCAGGCGTTCGCCACGTGGTTGAGGCTCGAGGCGCGGTTGCCGATGCCCTCGGCGACCTCTTGCGCGCAGCGCACCAGGGCCGGCTCGAAGGCGCGCGGCGCGCGCTTGGCCATGCGCGAGTGGTACTCGTTGACCTTGGCGAGGTCCACGCCCTGCGGCGCAAAGGTGCCGATGTGCATGCGCAGGAACGCCGCGAGCAGCGGCCAGAGGTCGATCGGCGCCGTGCGCGACAGCGCCGCCGTCCCCGCCTGGAGCACCTTCACCGCGCGGTGCAGCAGGAAGTCGCGCGCCGACAGATCGTCCGTGGTGACGAGCGCCTGGCCGAGCACCAGGACAGGCGGATCCACACTCGCCGGCACGCACACGTGGCCGAGCGCGGGGGTGACGTGCAGCGACAGCTCCGGGATGCCGTAGGCGGCGGCGACGCGCAGCACCTCGCCCTCGAGGTCCTGCTGGGGCGGGGGCAGGGGCTTGGTCCGCAGGCTCTTCAGATCGAGCGGGACGGCCTCGTCGAGCAGCGCGCCCGAGGCCTTGAGCAGCGTGCGGAAGGCCGGGCCGAAGGGCTCGGGCGCGAGGTGCCGGTCGAGCTCGGCCCGACCGGCCGCGAGGCCCACGCCCGCGATGTCCGGCTGCTCGCCCTCGAGGGCGCTCAGCGTCGCCTCGGTCACGCGGGCCGCGTCGAGCTCGCCGCGCAGCTCCGCCACCATGGCGGCCATCCTGAACAGCGGCGCCTCGAAGCGCCCGGCACCGAGTCCGCGCCGCACGTCGGCCGCGGCGCGCTCGATGAGCTGATCGGCCTGCGCGTCCTGGCCGGCGCGCTTGAAGAGCTGGTAGAGGGCGCCGACGGGGGCCGGCTCCTTCGGCCAGGTGCGCCGCGCCTTCTGCAGCGTGGCCTCGGCCTCCTTGAGGTCGCCGGCTGCCTCGTGGATCTCCGACAGCCGCACGGTGCACGCGCACTTGTCGGCCGGTGTGCTGGCCGCCTCGATGAGCGCCTCCTGTTGCTCGAAGGCTCGCTTGGTGTCGCCCGCCGCCAGGTACAGCGTGCACAGGGCGTCGCGGGCGCGGGCGTCGTTCGGGACGTGCTTCAATACCTCGAGGTAGGCGAGCTCCGCCCGCTCCGGGTTCGCGAGCTCGGCGTCGTAGAGCGCGCCGAGGCGCAGGTAGATCTCGGCCTGGCGCGGCGGGTCGGCCACGAGGCGCGCGAGCTGGATGAGCGCCTGCTCGACGCCCTCCCAGTCGCTCTCCGCCGCGCAGACCTCGGAGTAGGCGCTGAGCGCGTCCGGGTTGTCCGGGCTGAGCTCGAGCGCCGCGGCGAGCGCGGCCTTGGCCTCGGCCGCGGCGCCCGACTCCACGAGCATGCGCCCGCGCATCACTTCCATCTGCACGCGCTCGGCCGGGTCCTCGATGGTCGCGAGACGCGCACCGAGCAGCTCGGCGAGCTCCATCTTGGCGCCCGTCGCCAGGTAGATGGCCCGGAGGCGCTCGAAGGCGTCCTCGTAGGCGGGGTCGATCGACGTGACGGCCTCGAGCAGCCGCTGGCCCTCGTTCTGTCCGTCGTCGGTGCCGAGCGACAGCCACAGGCTGGCCGCACGGTACAGGTGAGCGCAGCGCGCCTGGGGCGCGAGCGCGATCTGGGCGAGCTCCTCGAACGCCGCCGCGGCGTCGGCCGCACGCGCCGCGCGCTCGAGCAAGCTCGCGCGCTCGAGGCGCCCGAGGTAGTGCTCGGGCCAGCGCTCGAGCGCGCTCTCGAGCAGCGCCGTCGCCTGGCCCTCGTCACCGGCCGCGCCGGTCGCCTCCGACGCGCGCAACAGCAGCGTCGCCTGCTCGAGCGGGCGGTTCGTGAGGTCCGCGAGCGCCGAGCACGCCTCGGCCGTGAGCGCCTGGCTCTTGCTCGCCGCCGCGTGGGCCGCGACGTGGCGCAGCGCCCACACGCTCGTCGGTACGTGGCGATAGCCGATCTCGACCGGCTCGGCCGCCGCCTCCCAGGCGCCGGCGCGGTAGCGCAGGTGGGCGGCCAGCATCGCGTGGGCGAGGGCCTCCGGACCGTCGAGCGCCTTGGCGAGCGCGAGCGCGACCGGCTCGAGCGCCGTCGCCGCCCGTGCGGCCACGAGCACGCGCTCGACCCGGTGCAGCGTCGGCAGATCGTCCGGGGTCTCCTGCAGGATCTGCTGGAGCCAGGAGAGCGCCGCAGGCCCGTCGCCGCGGCCCCGCAGCTCGAGCTCGGCGAGCTGCTCGTAAACCTCGCGCCTCTCGGCGACGCTCTCGGCCTGGCGCACGCGCTCGGCGAGCTCCGAGACGAGCGCGTCCGTGCCGTGCCCCGCGAGCGCCAGCCGCTCCACGAACAGCGGCGCCAGCGGCTCCGACACGTCGGCCATCGCCCGCGCCGCGCAGGCCGCGGCCTGGTCGAGCTTGCCCGCGAGCTCGAAGTGCAGCGCGGCCTCGAGGGCGAGCGGAGCGCCCTCGGTGGCCGGCATGGTGCGCGCCCGGCCGACGAGCCAGCTCGCGCGGTCGGTCGCGGCCCCTCCGGCCGACGTCTCGTAGAGCTCCCGCAGGCCGTAGTCGTCGGGACAGAGCGCGTGGGCCTCGGCGAGCAGCGCGGCGCGCGCCTCTTGCTCGTCCGGGTCGAGCAGCATCGCCTCGCGCACCATGTCGGCGACCGGATCGCCCTGCTTGGCCTGGCGGCGCTGCTGCAGCCAGGTGCGCTGTGCCTCGGCGTCGTTGGCGCGGAGCGCCTGGGCGTAGGCCACGTACCAGGGGACGGGCAGCTCCGGCGCGAGCTCGGTCGCGCGACGCAAGAGCGGCTCCGCGTCGGCATCGAGCCCCGCGTCGAGGTAGTGCAGCGCCGCCTCGGTGAACGCGACGGCGCCGGCGAGCGGCGCCTCGAGCGCGTCGGCGTGCGCCGCGAGCTGAGCGCCGACCGCCGCCGAGTCGGCTCCTTCGAGCCCGAGCCGGACACCCGCCTCGAGCTCGGGCGAGGCCTGGCGCACGCGCTCGAGCGCCTCCTTGCGTCGCGCGTTGTTGCCGTCGAGCTCGGCGAGCATCGCGGCCGCGAGCGCCGCCTCGCGCTCCATGCCGGGGGCCTCTTCGATCGAGCCGACCAGCACCGCGGAGACCTGCGTCGGGTCGCCCGCGCGGTACGCGAGCTCGAGCCGCACGGCGCGCGCCTCGCCGCTCGTCGCGTCCGCGTCGAGCAGCGCGCGCGCCACGTCGTCGAGCGTGGTGGCGCCCTCGTCGTCGTCGCGCCCCTTCGGGCCGTCGTGTGCCTCGGCAGCGAGGCGCCGTCCGAGCGCGCTCGCGGCGCGCGACAGATCGGTGCCGACGTCCCGGAGCACGCGCGTGGCGCTCGCCGGCTCGCTCGCGACCGCGGCGCTCGCCGCGGCGAGCGGCGCCTGGCCCGGGCTCTGTCCCACGGCGTCGAGCCAGCGACCGAGGTCCTCGCCCTTGCCGAGCCCGAGCAGGCCCGCGAGGGCGAGCCGGTCGGCGGCCGACAGCGCCTCCTCGGAGGCGTAGCTGAGCAGCGACCGCGCCGCGTTCACGTCTCCGCCCTCGAGCGCGGTGCTGGCCACGAGCCGCTGCGCGAGCGCCGGGTGACTGCCCTCGGCGGCGCGCCGCAAGGCCTCCATGGCCCGCTGCCGACCGTCGCCCTGGGCGGCGCCGAGGGCGCCGGCGAGCCACGCGGCTGCGGGGCCCGCTCCGGCGTGCTCGAGCCGCTCGAGCGCATCGAGCGCGGCCCCGAGCTCGCGTCGCTTGATCGCGCCGCGCGCCCCGAGGAGCTGCAGGTACGGGGAGCCGTCCCCGGTGGGCTCGGCTCCGCGGACGGCCGCGAGCACCTGATACGCCGTGGCGAGGGAGCGGAGCGACGGGTCCTCGGGCCAGGCGAGCTTGCCGAGCTCGCCGCCCGAGGCCAGGCTCGCGGCGACCCGGTGCACCAGCGGGCGCGCGTCGGTGGGCACGGCGCGCTGTGCCTGGTCCAGGCGGTGGGTGCAGCCCTCCTGATCTTCCTGCACGAGCCTGGCGACGTCCGCCGCGAGGCAGGCACTGTGCGCTTGCGCGGCCGGGGTCGGGGCCACGCGGATCTCGGCGTCGAGCTCCTCGAGCGCCGCGGACCAGTCGCCACGCGCCACGAGGATGCTGCGCACCTGTCGCCGCGCGAGCGCCGAGCTCGGCTGCAGCTCGAGGGCCTCGCGGGCGAAGCGCTCGGCCTCGGCGTCCTCGCCCGCCATCGCGTGGAGCTCGGAGATGACGAGCAGCGCGCGCGCCCGGTCCGCGGGCCGAGACGCGTCGGGCAGCTCCTCGCTGAGCCACACTGCGCGCGCGATCCAGGTGTCTCGCTCGCCGCGCTGCATCAGACCGACGACGGCGTCGACAGCCTCACCCGGCGCCGCGGTCTCGTCCTCGGTCTCGGGCGCGGCGACGGTCTCGTCGTCCGTCGCGAACGCCGCGAGCTCGCCGCCCGCTGGCCCGCCGAGCTCGAGATCCTCCGCCTCGCCGAAGGTTGCGCCTTCTTCGTCGGCGGCCCCCGTCGACACGGACGCCTCGAGCTCGACGTCGCCGACGGATACATCCGAGGTGACCTCGCCCTCGGCCGCCTCGGCGGCCGGGTGAACGCCCACCCCTAGCTCGCCGAAGGCTGCGCCCTCGGCCTCGACCTGTCCGAACGCCGGCTCGGCCGCGGCGGGTGCGGGGAGCTCCTCGGCGGCCGCGTCCGCGGCGATGCGCGCGCGCAGCCGCGCGTGCACCTCGTCCGCCGACACCGCGCGCGTGGCGTCGTCGTCGCCCGGCTCGTCGGGCGTTTCGATCCCGCCCTCGTCGGTGAACACGAAGCCGGCCTTGGAGTCGAAGTCGATGGGCAGCGGGGCTGCCTGGGACGTCTCGTGCGTGGCCTGGCCTTCGTCGAGGTCGCCGATCGGCCGGATGGCGGCCGGCGCGGTGGACGCGTCGAACGAGATCTCGGCAGGCGCGACCGGTGGCGGGGCGTCGTCGGCATGCGGTGCCGGGCCACGCCCGGCGAGCGCCCGGACCAGGTCGGCCGGGTGGCCCGCCGCGGAGGCGTCGAAGATGGCGGTCGCCTCCGAGTCGAACGAGGCCTCGTCCTCCGGCGCCGGGGTCGGCGTCGCCGCCACGGGATGTCGCTCCTGGGTGGCGTCCGCGTCGTCGTGCGCTGCGGCGTGGGCCGGCTCGGGCGTGACGCGCCCCTCGAGCGGGGCGTCGATGAGGGCGTCGAAGAGCGCGTCGGTCTCTTCTTCCTTGGGCACGGCGTCGCGCACCGGCGGGCGACCACCCGTCCCGGGCATGGCCGGCGCGGGGGGCCGCGGCAGCGCCCGGCCCATGCCCGGCGGCGGGGGCGTGATGGGCGAAGCCCCGCCGGTCGGGGGCATCGCGGGCGGACGGGGCGGCAGGGGTCGGGGTAGGCCGGGGCGCGGTGGGCCGGGGGGCTTCGGATTGCTCATGCGATGCTCTCGTGCCGGAAGGGGTGCCCGGATGTGGCTTCTGCGGCCCCGGGATGGGCGTCGTCTCGCGGGCCGGCGGCGGCTCCGCGGGGCTCGGTGGTCTCGTCGACCTTGGTGAACGGCGCGCGGCAGGGGTGCGCGCCGAGGCGCGGGCTCGAAACGACGGGACGGGTCGGAGTCATCCGCCCCCCATCCCGAACTTGGCGCGCAGGGCCAGGAGCTCGGGCGACAGCGCGAACGCGAGGATGTCGCGGGCGCGCGGATTGCCCCTGAGGTTGCCGCGACCGCCCAGCACCTCGTCGATGACGAGCGAAACGTCGCCGGCGGCGATGAGGCCCATGCGGTCGATGCTGCGCCGAGCGGCCTCGGCCCAGCCGTGTGGATCCTGGCCCGTGTCTACCCAGCGCTGGCACAGCGGGCCGAGCGCGTTCTTGAGCTTGCGCGGCAGCTCGCGCTGGATGCTGCGCGCCACCTCCGGATAGGCGGCGTACTTCGGCTCGGCGACCCGCACGCCGGTCGCGATGGCCACCGCGAAGGCGATGGAGGCGATCGTGTTGTCGTCGCAGCGGAGCACGGCCGTGGTCCCGCGCCGCAGCGCGAAGACCTCGCGCGCGAGCGCGGCCCGGGTAGGGCCGTCGAACGGCGCGCGGATGGCGGGCCCGAGGATCACGGCGGGCTGCTCGCCCGCGATGCCGCGTACGCCGCGCTCCTCGCGACCGCCGACGTAGAGCTCGAAGTCCGCGGGCACGCCGAGCGCCGCCATCCAGCGCGACACGGCCATGCGCTCGGGGCCGCTGTCGAGCCGCTGCTTGCGCCCCACGGCCTCGCTCTTGAGCGAGGGGCCGAGCGCGAGGCTCACGGTCTGCGCGACCTGCGCGAACAGCTCCGGCAGCGGGCCCGTGTCCTGCGGGTCGCCGATCTCGAGCAGAGCGCCCTGATCGAGCACGATCTCGGGCACCTGCGGCATGCGGGTCTCGATCTCGTCGAGCTCCGCGCGGGCGCGCTCGGGCGGCTGGCCGAGCGCGACCAGGCACCCGAGCGTGGTGCGCCGCGCCGGCGCGTCGTTCTCGGTGCGCGCGATGTCGGCGAGGCAGCCGATGCGCGCCGTGTCGAAGGGGTCCTGCGCCACCTTCTTCAGCAGGGTGCGCTTCGCCACCGGGATGGCCCGCATGCGGAACGCGTCGGACATGCCCCCGTGCAGCACCATCTCGATGGCCTCGGCGTCGTCCGGGGCCTCGCGCAGCAGGCGCGCCACGGCGCTCTCGGCCTTCTTCGGCTCGCGCAGCTTGTCGCGGTAGATGCGCATGGCGGTGCGCGCCGCGTCGATGCGCCCCTCGGCGTTGTCGCGCTCCTCCATGAGCCGCTCGAACATGCGCGTGGCCTCGTCCCACTGGCCGACGCGCGCCGCGACCGTCGCGAGCCGCTCGCGCACCGGCAGCGTGCTGAGGCCGTCGGCGTGGACGCGCAGCAGCACCTCGAGCGCCTTTTCCGGCGTCTTGAGATCGCTCTCGTAGATCTTCACGGCCAGCCGGGCGGCGTTGAGGCGCTGCTCGCGCGAGGCGCCCGTCAGGCTCGACAGGCGCGCGAACAGCGGGGCAGCCTTGGCGAAGTCGCCCTTCTTGAAGTTGATGTCGCCGGCGAGCACCAGCGCGCCGACGTGGTCGGGCTCGAGGAGCGTCACGTCGTTGAGCGCCCCGAGCGCGCCTTCCACGTCGCCCTTCTTGTGGAGCACGCGCGCGCGCTCCCAGTACATCTTGGTGATCTCGGCATCGTCGCTCGACACCTCGAGGCGCCGCGCGATGAGCTTGAGCAGCCGGTCGTCGTCGCCGCGGCCGCGCACCCGCCGGAACAGCTTGTCGAAGGCGAGCTCGCGCGTCGGGTCGCGATCGAGCGCCCGCCCGAGCGCGGTCTCGGCATCGTCGTGCGCCTGGGTCTTCTCGAGCAGGATCATGCCCGCCGCCTCCCAGAACGCGCCGGCGCGCGCGTCGTCCTTGCACAGGGTGCCGAGGCGTGCGCTCGCCCGGCCGGTCGTGAGGTGGTCGCCGAGGTGCTCGGCGCTCATGCGCAGCCCCTCCCACGCCGCGACGTCGTCGGGGTGCGCCTCGACGAGGCGCAGGAACGCGCCCTTCGCTTCGCCGTAGGCACCGCGCGCCACGTCGCTCCACGCCGCCATGGCGGCGGCGTCGCGGGCGGCGTCCGCCCCGAGCGCCTCCCCGATGCCGCGCAGCACCGTCGCGCGCCGCCGCGGATCGCTGCCGGGGGCAGCCAGCTCGAGGTTGGTCAGGCGCGTCTCGTCCGCGTCGCCGTGCAGCAGCGCCTGCGTGAGGCCCGGCTGGTCGACCAGCGTGGCCGTGACCGCCGAGGCCTCGATGGCCGCGCGCGCCGAGCCCTCGAGCTGGTTCATGAGCGCCCAGCGCGCCTCGGTCTCGGCGCCCCGGTCCTCGGCCGCGACCGCCGCGGCCAGCCACTCGAGCGCCGTGTGGGCACCGGGCTCGGCCTCGGCCCAGGCTCGCGCCGTGCGCAGCCGTGCCACCACGTCGCCGTCGGTGCGGGCCAGGTTGAGCTGCTCGGCGCGGGCGAGGGCTCGCAGGTTACCGCCCTGCTGCTCGAGCGTGTGGGTGGCGCGCTCGAGCGCCTCGCGCTCGGTCATGCCGTCCCACCACAGCAGGCGCCCGACGGCGCCCGAGAGCGCGATGTCGCCGGAGCCCGCCTGCTCGAGCCGGTCGAGCTCGCCGAGCACGTCTTCGTCGGCGCGCTTCTCGGCGAAGGCCAGGCCGAGACGCTCGAGCGCCACGAGCTCGCTCTCGCCGAGCGCCTCGACGCTGAGCTCGAGCGCGCGGCGGCGCGACGCGAGATCGTCCGGCGCGGCCGCACGCAGCGCCCAGCCCAGCACGACGCTCGCGGCGTCCGGCGCGCGCTCCATCACGAGCTCGAGCTGCCGGATGGCCTCGTCGCGGGCGCCCCCGCGCCACTGGAGCAGCGCGGCCTCGAGGCCGAGGGCCCCGCCCACGTCCCCCTCCTCGCACGCGGCCCCCGTCCTGGCGAGCGTCGCGGCGGCCGCCGCCACGTCGCCGAGCCGCCGGCACAGATCGGCGAGGAACAGCGCGACGACGAGGTTCTCGGGCTCGCGCTCGTGCTCGGCCTGCAGGATGGCGCGGGCGCGGTCCTGCGCGCCGTCGCGGCTCGCCAGCAGAGCCGCGACGAGCAAGAGCCCGCGCTTGAGGTCGGCGTCGGGCTGCACCTCCGCGAGCCCGGCCACCGTGTCGGGCGCGTGGGCATTGCCCGAGCCGAGGCCGACCGAGTACGCGATGAGCGCCCTGCCGAGCCACGCCGCGCCGTTGTCCTCGCTGCCGCAGGCGGCGAGCTTGTCGAAGGCGTCGCTCGCGGCGCCGCCCTCGCCGCGCAAGAGGTGCAGCCGGCCGATCTCGAACCACAGGCTGGCCCGCTCGGTCTGGCCCGGGACCAGCTCCACGAGCGCGCGCGTGGCCTGCTCGTACCAGGCCGTAGCGGCGGCGTGGGCCTCGCCCTGGCCGCGCGTCCCCGCGACGCACAGGGCCGCGAGGCTGCGCGTGAGCCGGGCGACGAGCTCGCCCGGGGCTCCGAGCGTCGCCGCCTTGGCGAGGGCAGCCTTGGCCTTGTCGATGTCGCGCGCCCGGTGTGCCCACACGTAGCCGACCACGAGCCAGCCGTTGGCCCGCGCCTCGTCGGTCGGCGCGCTGGCGGCGGCCGCCTCGAGCGCGGCGGCGAGCGCCCCCTGGTCGTCGCCCCGGCCGAGGAGATCGATGCCGAGCGCGAGGGCCGGAGCACTGCGCGGGTCGATGGCGAGCGCCCGTCCGAAGCTCTGGAGCGCGCCGCCGAGGTCGCCGGCCTGGCTCGCCTGCATCCCGAGGCGAATCCACAGCGCGGCAGCCGCCGGCCCGGTGACGCCCCGGTCGAGCAGCTCCTGGGCCGCGGCGACGGCGCCGGCGCCGTCACCCGTGGCGTCGGCCGCCGCGACGCGCATGCGTCCGACGAGGGTGCTGTTGGGCAGTCGCTCGCTCGCCGCGGCGAGGGCCGCGAGCGCAGCGCTCGGGTCCCCCGCCAGGCGGTGCAGCTCGCTCGCGCGCAGCCACGCGTCCGCGGCGCGCTCCGTCTGGCGGGCGAAGCGCGGCACGCCCGCGCGGTCGCCGAACTCCGGGTCCTCGAGCGCCGCGAGGACGAGCTCGGCCTGCCCCTCGAGGGCGTGGGCCGCCGTGTCGAGCTCGTTGGCCCGGCGCGCGACCGCTTCGAGCGCCAGCCGCGACGCGAAGCGCGCCCGTCCCTCGAGCGCCGCGACCTGGTCGAGCAGGCTGAAGGCGCGCGCGAAGTCCTCGGCGTCGGCGCACATGCCGGCGACCTCGATGAGCAGCAGGCCCTGCCACGTCGGGTTCTGGGTCAGCTCGGCGCGCGCCTCGAGCGCGCGCATGCGGGCGTCCTTGTCCTCGGGATCGACGCACAGCTCGAGCTCGAGCCAGCACGCCGCGTCCGCGGGGTCGAGCTCGACCGCCCGCTCCAGGCAGTTGCGCGCACCCGCCAGATCTTGCTCGACGTCCTGCTTGTACGCGGCGAGCTCCCAGTACGCCCGGCCGCTCTCGCCGGGCGTGTAGGCGGCGTCGACCAGGGCGTCGAGCAGCTTGGGCAGGTGCTTGTCGTCGCGCTGGCGCGCGAAGAGCCGGACGAGGGCCTCGAGGGGCTCGCGAAACTCGGGGTCCGCGTTGTACGCGGCGAGGTACTCGCGCGCCGCGGCCTTGTCGTCGCCGCGCGCCTCTTCGATGACGCCGCACTCGTGTCGCAGCAGGGCCTGCTGCGGCGCGTTCTGTTCGAGCGCTTGCTCGGCCCGCAAGCTCGCGAGCACGGTCTCGAGCGGTTCGCCGGAGCTGTGAACCGTCATTCGGTCTCCTGGATGTCCATCAGGACGCACGCTGCCCGCCCGCGCGGGGCGGCCGAACTCGCGCGGGCGCCGGCCGGGCCGTCACCGCGCGCGCGCGTGTGGCTGCCGTGTCACACGGCTCGCCCACTGCGACACCGGAGATTAGCCAAGCGGCCTAGCGCTGCATAGGGCCGATCGAAACAAAGCGGCCACGCGGGGTGGCCACGCGGTCGCCGGTCGAGCGTCAGCCGAGCAGCTTGTCGAGCTTGGCGTTGACCTTCGAGCTGATCGAGCCTTTCAGCGCGCGCAGCAGGAAGGGCAGGTCGATCTCGACGCGCACGTCCTTCGGGCTCACCGTCACGAAGCCGCTCGTGCCCTTCGCGGTGCCGCTCTCGGCGTGGAAGCGGATGCGCTCGCCCTCCCAGCCCCACTTCAGGTGCAGCTTCGTCTCCATCTCCTGGGCGAGCTCCTCGGCCTTCTGCCGCACGGTCTGGTTGTCGAGGCTGTGGTTGCGGCGGATGTCGATGGTTGCCATGCGTTTCCCTTTCCTGGCCGGGCGGGGCAGCGGCCCGTGTCGGCCTCAGCGTCGAGCGGCCCGAGCCCGCGTCGCGAGCCACGAGCCTCGCGGGCGGGCGCGAGCGGCGGTACCCGTCACTCGGCCCGCCGCACGATCCAGAAGCCCGTCGGCGTGTCGATGGGGCCGCCCACGGCCCCCTTGGCGAGCGTGAAGAGGACGTACTCGGGGCCCGGCTCGAGGACGCCGCGGGGCAGGCTCCCGGCCTGCTCCGCCGACCCCTTGTCCCCCTTCTGGACGGCCGCCTTGAAGTCGGTCTTCGCCAGCTCGGCGAGCTCGGCCGCGAGGGTGGCGGCCTCCTGCTTCGAGCGCGTGCCGGGGCGCGCGCCCTCGGCGCCGGCGTAGCGGACGAGCACGACCCCGAGGCCGACCTGCTTCGGCGCCTCGCCGGGCAGGCCCGGGACCTTGCTGCCGTCGGGCAGGGCGCCGCCGGCGTCGTTCGTCGGCTCGACGTCGGGGCCGGTGCCGGCGTCGTCCTCGGCGGCCGGGCTCGCGCTCCCCGGCGGGGCCGCCGCCGGGCCGTCGGCCGCGACCCCGGCGTCCGGCTCTGCCCGGGCGACGGCGGTGGTGCCCGGTGGCCGACGCCACGCCACGGCGACGACGGTCCCGAGGACCAGCAGCGCCAGAAGCAGGCTCGACACCTTGCCCATGGCGCTCCGTATTCCACCCGCGGCGTCCGGGCAAAACCATTCTCGCCGGACGTGGAGTGGTATGCTGACCTACATATGCCTACCCAGTCCATGGTGCTTGCGCTGCGGAAGTGGTAGGTTCCGGTCGTGGATCCGCTCGGGTGGCTAGGTCTGCGCAAGCGCCGCGACGAGACGCCGCGCCTCACCGCCGTCATCAACGCGGTTCGGGCGCTGCTGCCGGAGGACGAGAGCGTCGTCGTCCGCTACATCGTGATCGTCGGGATCCTGCTCACGCAGGTGGCCTCGTCCGACGGACGGGTCGCGGCGAGCGAGACGGCCCATCTCGAGGCCCTGTTCCGCCACATCGACCGGCTGCCGCCGGACGGCATCTCCAACGTGCTCGAGGTCCTGAACGAGAACGTGCCAAAGCTCTCCGAGGACGAGGTGAAGCTCTGCTTCTCCGAGCTCAAGAGCCTTTGCGACGGGCGCGAGCGGCGCCAGATCTTGCGGCTCCTCGCCCAGCTCGCGACCGCGGACGGCACCATCCGGCCCGCCGAGCACGGCGTCCTCAGCCAGATCGCCGAGGAGCTCGACGTCGGCGCCGAGGAGCTCGAGGGCCTCGAGCGCGAGGTTGGCGCCGAGGGCGCGCGCGCGTCCCGACCCGCCCAGGCCCCGAGCGCGCCGAGCTGAGACGGGCGTCGGGTCGCCTCGCCGGCGTCGCGTGCGGAAGCGCACGCACGTCGGCCGCAGCCGGTCCGGAGGGACCGACCGAGCGAGCTCCGGGGCGGGGCTACGGCGGCGCCATCGGTTTCGCGTCCGGCGGGCGGAGGTAGACCGCCTCGACCGGAGACGTGCCGGGGCGGGCCTCGTGCCGGAGGGCCGCGAGCGCGAGGCGCGCCACCCACGCGGCGTCGGGGAGGTCGGTGGCGGGGCTCGTCACGAGCCGCAGGCCGGCCACGGGCTCGAGGACCAGGCTCCGCGCGTGCTCGCCGGCCACCGCAAGAACGCCCCCGGCGGCGGCGCGCTCGAGCTCGCCGGCGACGCGCTCGTTCGGCACGTGGCGCGGCGCGAGCAGGGGCGCGAGGTGGACGTCGTAGACCGCGAGGAAGGTCTCGCCGCGACGGGCGTCGAGCAGCGTGGCGCACGCCGTGGCGTCGCCGACTCCCGCCTCGCCGAAGGCCGCCCCGGCCATCGCCCGCAGGGACTCGACCCCGACGAGCGGGCGCCCGAGCGCGAAGGCGACGGCCTGCGCCGAGGCGAGCGCGACGCGCACGCCCGTGAACGAGCCGGGGCCGACGTCGCAGGCGACCGCGTCGAGGGCGGCACGGCTCAGGCCCGCCCGCGCGAGCGCCTCGTCCGCGAGCGCGAACAGCCGCTCGGCGTGGGAGGTCTCGTCGGCGTGGGTCGCCGCGCCGAGGAGCCGCTCGTCGTCGAGCACGGCGGCCCCGCTGCGGCGCGTCGAGGTGGTGAGGGCGAGCAGCTTCATCGGCCGCGAGCGGCGCCGCCGCCGAGGTGCGCGGTCGCAGCCCGGTGCCATGCGGGCGCCGCGTCGATGCCGAGGTCGGCGAAGCGGGGCCGGTAGTCCCGCTCGACGGTGCGCAGCAGCACCTCGCCGTACCTCGCCATCGGCATGAGACCCCAGGCGCGGTCGGCGTCGGGGAGGGTCGTCTCGACCTCGCCGCCCGCCGGTGCGTAGCTCTGCCGGAGCCGCGCGAACATGCCGGGAAGCTCGTGGGCGAGCAGCGCCCGGAGCTCGTCCGCGCCGTCGAGCTCGAGCAGGAAGCCGAGCAGCTTCCAGCCGAAGTCGCGGTGGCGGACCTCGTCGCGGAGCACCCGGTCGAGCGTGCGCCGGGCCGCGGGGACCCGGCAGCCCTCCCGCAGCACCTTGAAGAGGGGGACCGCCACCGTCTCGCCGAGGCAGAAGATCTCGACGCCCCAGCGCAGCACGGCCTGCTCGAGCGGCTCGGCCGGGTCTGCTTCGAGGGCGAGCGACTCCCGCGCGATGGGCGCGAGACTCTCGCCACCTGCCGCGAGGAAGGTCGCGTGGCTCAGCGCGGCGTGCTCGAGCTCGTCCTCGACGATGCGCAGCCCCGCGCGGATGAGATCCGGCGAGGCGCCCATCTGGACGAGCCAGAGCGTGAGGTGCTGCGTGACGGCGGCGGAGCGGTACTCCGCCTCGACGCGCCGGGCCCACTCGGCGACGACCGCGGCGCTCGCGGCGGGCACGCGCGCTCGACCCCGGGCTCCTGCCTGGCGGCGCGCCACCTTCGGCGCGGCTGGCCGAGCCCGGGTCGGTGTCTTCGGCTGCGCCTTCGCCTTCGCCTTGCCCTTCGCCGCCGACCTCGCGACCATGCAGCCTTCATAGCCGGCCTCGGTGGCGGTTCCCAGACCGCCCGCTGGCTCGCGGAGACAAAGACCGTGTGCACGATCGTCCTGCTCTGCCGGGCGCATGCCCGCTACCCGCTCGTGGTCGCGGCGAACCGCGACGAGATCTACGCGCGCCCCGCCGCCGCGCCGCGCGTGCTGCCCGGCACCGGCGGGGCGGTCGGAGGCGTCGATCTGAACGCCGGGGGCAGCTGGCTCGCCGTCCACCCGCGGGGCCTGTTCGCCGCGCTCACCAACCAGCCGCTGTGGCAAGCCGCCGGGGCCGCCGTGCCGCCGGGGGGCCTGGCGCTCGAGCGCGCGCCCGCCGACCCGAGCCTGCGCTCGCGCGGGCAGATCGTGCAGGGGGCGATCGGCCTCGGGTCCGTCGGCGCGATCCGCGCCTGGCTCGAGACGCTCGACGTCGCCGCCTACAACCCGTTCAACCTCGTGTTCGGCGACGCCGCGACGGCACAGGTCGCCTACGGTCGGCACGGCGCGCCCCGCGTCGTCGTCGAGCCGGTCCCGGCGGGGCTGCACGTCCTGCCGAACGGGCGGCTCGACGCGCCGCTGCCGAAGGTCGAGCGGGTGCGCGCGCGCGCCGCCGCGCTCGTCGCCTGGGCCGAGGGTGGCGGGCCCTTCGACGAGGTCGTGCCGACGCTCGTACGGCTGCTCGCCGATCACGAGCAGCCCACGAGCCCGCCGCCCGCGGACGATCCGCTGACCCCCGAGCTGCGCCGCGCGCTGTCGGCCGTGTGCATCCACACGGCCTTCTACGGCACGCGCTCGGCGACCCTGCTCGCGCTCGGGGCGTCCGGCGAGGTCGACTACCGTTTCGCCGACGGGCCGCCGTGTCGCACGGACTTCGCGCCCGTCTCGCTCGGCGCGTAGCGCCGCGACGCCGCGCCGAAATTGCGCGGGCCGCCCGCGCTTTCGCGTGCCTCGGGGTCGGCGGGGTGAAAGGATGACGCCGGGAGGCATCGAGGCAGAATGGCTGCGGGGGCGCGTGTTCGAGGCTGGCTCGCGGCGGCGTTCGTCTTCGGGCTCGCGGCGTGCGAGCCGCCGCCGACGGCGCACCCCGTGCCCGCGCCGCCGTCGTCCCTGCGTCCGGAGCTCTCGGCGACGGCGCAGGCGCTGCCGCCCCCCGTGCCGCCGCCCGTGCCGGTCGACAACGCGGCGCGCGCGCGCGAGCTCGCGCGGCGTCTCATCATCGTGGACGGCCACATCGACGTGCCCGAGCGGCTCGAGGAATCGCGGGGCCCGAACGGCGAGCTCACCGAGGACGTGACGGTGCGGACGCCGCAGGGCCAGTTCGACGTCGAGCGCGCCTTCGAGGGCGGCCTCGACGCACCGTTCCTGTCCATCTACGTTCCTTCGTCGCTGCAGGCGACGAGCGGCGCCTCGAAGGCGCTCGCCGAGAAGCACATCGACCTCGTGCGCGGGCTCGCGCTGCGCTTGCCCGGCAAGCTCGCGCTCGCGGGCACACCGGACGAGGTGCGAGCCAACACGGCGGCCGGCAAGCTCTCGCTCCTCATGGGCATGGAGAACGGCTCGCCGCTCGAGGGCGAGCTCGCCAACGTCGCCCACTTCCACGCGCGCGGCATTCGCTACATCACGCTCACGCACGCCAGGGACAACGACATCTCGGACTCGTCCTTCGACGACCGCCGCACGCACAAGGGGCTCAGTCCCTTCGGCCGCAAGGTGGTCGCCGAGATGAACCGCGTCGGCATCATGGTCGACGTGTCGCACCTCTCGGACGACGCCTTCTGGCAGGTCGCCGAGGTGAGCCGGGCGCCCTTCATCGCCTCGCACTCGTCGTGTCGCCACTTCACGCCCGGGTGGCAGCGCAACATGAGCGACGAGATGATCCAGGCGCTCGGGCACGCCGGGGGCGTCATGATGGTGACCTTCGGCTCGGGCTTCCTCGACGCGGCGATCCAGCGCCAGCAGAGCGAGCTGTGGCAGGCCGTCGGCAAGTGGCAGAAAGACCACAAGGTCCCCGATCGGGACCCGCGCCTGCAGGCCTTCCGGGCCGAGTACCTGAAGGCCCACCCCATGAGCTTCGCCCCGGTCGAGCGCGTCGCGGATCACATCGACCACATCGTGCGCCTCGTGGGCGTCGACCACGTCGGGCTCGGCTCGGACTTCGAGGGCGTCGGCGACACCATGCCCGTCGGCCTGAAGGACGTCTCGCAGTACCCGAGCCTCTTGCGCGTGCTCCTCGACCGCGGCTACGCGGAGGCCGACATCGAGAAGATCTGCTCGGGCAACCTGCTGCGCGTGTGGCAAGCCGTGATCGACCACGCGCGCGCCGCGCCGGAGCCCTGAGCCGCGCGTGCCGGGACGAGCGCATGTTCGACTTCGACTTCGACTCCGACTTCGACGGCGAGGACGAGGACCCGCTCGCCGCGTGGCGCCCCCTGTCGGAGGTCGCGCGCTTCGCGACGGTGCTCGAGGCGCAGCTCATGCGCTCGACGCTCGACACGCACGGCATCCGGGCGCGCGTGCGCGACGAGCACACGGCGAGCATCGACCCGGCGCTCATCGTGCCCATCGGCTACGTGCGACTCGAGGTGGCGGCCGCGGACGCCGAGCGGGCGCGCGCCGTCATCGCCGCCTTGCCGCGCGAGGCGCCCGACGACGAGCCCGACGGCGGACTGCGCTGTCCGGAGTGCGGCTCGAGCTACGTCCTCGAGCGAGGTGACCGGTGCCGCTGCCGGCGCTGCGACCACCGTTTCGACGCGGA
>JADLAB010000581.1 GCA_020848455.1 Polyangiaceae bacterium | reverse complement strand
CGACGGGATCAACCGCCATGAGCAGGCGCGTCTGCGCCTCCTGCAGGCCGCGGAGCTGCGAGCGCAGGTCGGCCGCGACGGTCGCCGGCAGGCGCGACAGGCCCTTGAGCCCGGGCACTCCGGCGGAAGGTTCCCAGCGTCTGTCGCAGAACGCGGCGAGCGCGGCCGCCTCGCGGACGAAGACGTCGTACGGGATGTTCAGAGGATTCGCCGCGGTTGCGCGCGCTTGTGCGTCGTTCTGCCAGCGGTTGTAGTGCTCGGTCCCCGTCAAGCTCTCGTTGCCCATATCAACCCCTCTTTTCTGTTGGAGAAGTGCTCCCGGCGTACTCCGGCTGGCATCCACAGGCAAGCCCCGAGCATCGCCCGCCGGTGCGGCGACGATCCAGAATTCGCAACTGTCTCAGTCCCATGAACGCGATGCTCGGCCACACGGTCCGAGCGCCCGACGCTGCGCCTTGCGCCGGACATGACGCGATGCGGCAATCTTCGACTCCCTCACGGTGGCTCCCATGTCGGGGGCGTTCGTCGTTGGCGGTCGAATCGAAGCGCGCCAGCGGGTGTCGCCGCGTCGGCGAGGCGTTGGGAGGGGCGCGCAGCCGCGACCTCGGTCGAGATGCCGAGGTAGTAGCCCACCTCCGCGGTCCCGCTCGGCCTAGCCCGCGATGCCGACGTCGCCGAGCGCGTCGAGGCTGCCATCGCCACTGGTCGATGGCGGCGAGTGGCCATGCGGGAGGCGATGTCGCCAGCCTGGTACGATCTCGGTGAGCCGGGTAGTCCCAGCCTGGTAAGCTCTCAGCCCACCCGACGACTTCAGATTGGCCGGCGATACTGCGCTGCACTTTGTCGCACCAGGCGCACCTACTCTACTTTTGTTGCGAAGGTAGCCCGACCATGGCTCGATTCACCTGTCCCCCGGAGGCGCCCGAGCCCGCAGTTCGGTCGAGACGACGCTTGCCCGTCGGGGCTCCGTACATGCTCAGCCTGGTCCTGGCGGCGCCGGCAGGATGCTCGCGACAGCATGTTCACTTCACGATCCAGGCGATCTCGGCGTCCGCGTTCGCTGAGCTCCGCGAAGTACGCCTGCCTCGGGTTTGGGATGCGCCGGCGGGCCCTGAGGTCTTCGAGTTGGAGGACGGGGTCGAGCACCTCACCGTCCACGTGGACTGCCGGGAGAAGTGCCGCTCCGACGACAGCGCCCTGGCAGCTGCGCTCGAGGACGCCGTGAGCGCGGATCGCTCTGCGCGCTCGGTGGCGGCGGGCCTTCGCGTGGCTCTCGAACGGCAGGTGCACGCCGCCACGCCGGTCCTCTTCGAGGTGCGCGCCGCCGACGAACCGGCGGAGCTGAGCCTGGGTCGCCAGACTGTGGCCCCCGGGGGGTACGCCCAGTGCGTCCGGTGGCACACGAACGGGAGCTGTCTATCGGAGCGATGGGTGTCGACGCCGGCGAAGTTCGAAGCGCCCGCCCGTCCCGCGGCGCAGGCTGTCGTCGTCACGATGGTGAGGCACGAAGGCCGGACGTTCGAGAGGGTCCGGCGCCGAACCAATGCGCGGACCCCGCAAGCGCTTCTCGATCCGGGCTTCCTGGAGCCGCAGAACGGATCGTTGTTCAGGCGCGGTGACCCGGCCGTCGACGCGGCGTTCGACGCGGCCGGCTCGGGACGATGGGCCGAGGCCGCCCTTGGGTTCGAGCGCGTGGCGGCTCGTGTTCGGCAAAGCCCGGAGCTCTGGGCGCGGATCGAGGAGGCGGGCGCGTGGGAAAACGCCAGCAGGGCCCATCTCTACGGCAAGCGATGGGAGGAGTCCGAGCGCTGCCATTCGACCAGCGAGGCAGTCGTCGCGGCGTTCTACCGCGAGTGCACCGCAAGCGGCGGCTGTGGCGACGAACTGCAGCAGGCCATGCAGCGCCTGACGGCGATTCCCAGGTAGTTCGCGAGAACCCTCCAGCGTCGCTGCCGCCGGGGGTGCCGTGGCTGCCGACAGCACGACATGGTACCATCGCGAAGCTTCACCGGTAGGAACTCGATGCGCAAGCTCAAGCTAGGCCGCGGGGGATACGGAGCGCGTGCCGCAGCGCAGTCTGGCGACGACGGGCAGGCCGTCCGTTGGCACCTGGCGCTACGCGAACGCCTCGGGTTGTTCATCGTCGGCGTGCTCTTCTTCGCGTCGACGGGCTGCGCGCACCGCTATGAAGCGAACGACGCCGTGCGGCTGACTCAAGAGCACGCGGCTCGCGCGGAACGCGCCCAGGTACTGGCACAGGCGCGCCTCTGCGACGCTGCTGGAAGCACCGGAGCGGCAGCGGGGGCCGCCTGCGCGGCGGTGGCGGACGCCATGCAGCGCGCCGAAGAACGCAACGATGCGATCAGCCTCTACTTTCGCGCCTGCGAGCTGGGGCGCGCGGCCGCGTGCGACGTCGTGGCCGAGCTCCACCCCGCGTGGGCGGAGGAAGCCCTCCGCATCCGAGACGTGCGCCGGATCACCGACGAAGGCACGGCCGCGCGGCACCGCAAGGAGGCGCAAGCGGCAGGGGAGGCGCAGGAGGCCAGCAACCGCCTCCGGCAAGAGGCCATCGACGAGGCCGCCGCCAACAAAGCCGCCAGGGACGCGCCCAAGAACGCCTGGTTGAAGCTGTGTGACTTTCAAGCCGGTGACCAGTATTGGTACCGCTGGCAGTTGGCGCGGGACCATACGGAAAACTGGTGTCAGGGGGTGGCCAAGCGCTGCTCGAGCGTGGAGTGCTTCGACGAGGCCGCCGCTCATGCCACTGCCGAGCGCCAGCGCAACACGGAGCGCTGGCGTATCCTGGAGAGCGTGAAAGACTGGGGCAGCGCGACCTTTGCAGTTCGGTTCTGGCTCACACGCGACGGCGGCACGGTGTGTACAAACCGCGTCGCCGTGCGTGTCCCCTGCGAGTCTGCAGCGGCGGAGCACCGGTACTACGAGGGCACGAAGACGTATCACGCCGAGGTCACGAACGGAGCATCCGTCGCGGCGACCTGCTGGATGCTCACGCACAGGCACGCGCGGTCCAGAGACGGCACGCCGAGCGATTCCGTGACGGTTCCGGCGCGAAGCAAGCGCGAAATCGAGTTCACCATCGATGACAGCATCCTGCCGGGCTGGGGGGACTCGAGTGCCGAGGTGGCGTGCCAGGTGCCCTTCGGTGCCACCGGAATTGCCACCTCTCAGGCGTGGGACGACGCCAGGTGGGTGGTCGGTTCTGACCGGAGGACTGGCGGAGAGGTGTATCCGCTGATCTACGGCGGAACTGGCGACCGCGAGCTGATCAAGTAGGGCAAGAGGGCCTCCACACCGGCCGAGCCGCTTGTGCCCCCCCGGGTACCAGGTAGCTCCCGAGGCTTCCTCGTCACGCGCAACGCGGCGGATGTGTTCTCCAGGCCCGACAACGGCAGGCCCGACTGTACCGCACCTCGCCCGAGAACGGTGCGCTCACGGGGTCGATCCACCCGGTGCCGTGGCACTCGGGACACGAGGCCATACCAGTGCCCGCGCGCTGGGCGCGCGCCATCGCGAAAATGTCGTCACGCGGCGCGACAACCGGCCGGTTGGCGTGATGGAACACCAGAGCCGTCGGCACCCGGCGCCCAAGGAGACGCGCAAACGTAGTCGCGCGCAAGGACGGGGCTGCACGTGAACTTGGGCTGCACAGCCAACCGGCTCTGCGAAACGGTGTCGCCGCGAAGATGCTCTCTGGATACCTATGCCGGTAGTCTTCGACAACGTAGCCTTCGAGACGGGTGCCGAAGCCGCCGCTACGTTTCGCGCGCGCGAGCCTCCAATCACGGCCGTCCCGCCGCCAGAGCTCGAACTGGCCGCGCAGGCCACTCGCACCCGCAATGCGGAACATGGCCGCTTCGACGGAGACGTCACAGGTCGCTGCTAACTCCAACACCGCCGCGGTTGGATCATCCGCGCCTGCAAGCAGAAGCTGCACGTGGCCCTCCGGCATCACTAACTCCTCGGCCGCCACGTTGCACAGCTGCTCCTCCTCGAGCGGTGCGTTGCGTCCCTGGGCCTTTTGCTCGCTCTTCGCGACCGGAGCGTGCTGGTAGAACAGAAGATGTCCTAGCTCGTGGGCGATTGTGAATCTCCGCCGGGTCGGCGCACGATCCTCGCGCACGACAATGTCGTACCGCCCATCCGGCGCCGCCCGGAGCCCGCCCTCCAGCTGCATCGGCGCGAGCCGCACCTTGCGCACGCCAAGGATGGGGAACAGCGCGGCTAGGCTGGTCGGGAGGGTCTGCACGCCCGCTGCGAGCAGCGTCGTCCGGGCGTGGGTCCGCATCCCTTGTGCAGGATCGGTCACCTGCGCTGAGGCCGCAATCTCCCGTGCCTCCGCGGTGGTCCACCCCAGTCGCTGCGACCGGGGCTCACTCACGGTCGTCTTCCTCGCCGAAGAGGTAGCCCGTGCGGCCAAGCTCGGGCGGGGCACCGGGCGCGGCGAGGCGGTCCAGGCGCTCCTGCCAACCCGGGGCGTCAGGGATCTGCGTCCGCGCCTCCGCAAGGGCGATGCGGTCGCGCTTGTGCTCCTCCCGAAAGGCGGTGAGCAGGGCGCGACAGTCCCGAACGCCGATGTTGTTGGTGTGGGCAAAGTCATTCAGCGACTCTTCTGCCTTCCGCAGCGTCTCGTCGTGCTCCGCGAGCGTCGTTCCGTCGAGCAAGTAGGACGGGGAGACCTTGAAGAACGCGGCGAGCCGCATCAAGTGCGTCGTTGACAAGTTCGCCGCGCACTCGTCATGCTCCGCCACCTCGAGCGCCGCAGGCGCCAGGCCAGCCGCACGGCCCACAGCGTCGAGGGTGAAGCGCTTGCGCAGGTCGGCCAGCCGTGCGCCGACGCCAGGTGGCTCCTGTTGCCGCGCGGACGCCGCGTCCGCCAGCGCGTGGGGCAGGTGTTCGCGGAGGCCGTCGACCAACTCGGTCGGAGAAGCGTAGCGAACGGGTCGGGTCCGGGCGTGGCAACCGAGCACCATCCGCGAAACTACCCGGTTCGCCGGCAGCAGCAACACAACGGGGATCCCTGCCTGAGTGGCGATCTCCAGCTCCTGGCCGGCGCCGAAGCTCGGATACCCGCAGTGGAGGATCACGAGTGCGCTCTTCGTGACGTGGACCCGGTCCCAGCGGTACACCGTGTGCGCCGGGATGTCCGGTTGGCCGATGGGGTCCGTGTGCTTGCTCGGCTCGTAGAGATACAAGCTCAGTTCCTCGCAGACCGTGCGTGTAGCCGCCGCATCTGCGTGTAGCGCGGCCCTGTCCGTCTCGCAGAGGCCGGTTAGCGCGCTCGCGAAGTAGACCGTCCAGGGGCTGCCATCGCGATGTGCGAACTGCGCGACGCCACGATCGCGATCAAGGTATGCGCAGTCCGTGCCAGCGACGAGACCGGCGAGGTTCGTCTGAAGCGCTGCGGCAAGTTTCGCCGCGAGCTCAGCCTCGACCTGCACGTTGCCGTTCTCGAGCCGGCTTATGTGTGCTTGCGACATCCCCAATTCCTCGGCGAGACAGAGTTGCGTCATGCCGCGCCCGTCGCGCAGTTCACGAATGCGCTCACCTATCTTCATCGTCATCGGTGACTCCTCCAGCGTCGACGTTAACTCGCTGCCCGCAGAATGCCATGTGAATCCTACCCGTCGGATATTCTGGGGGGGCGGCTCCTGGCGGGGGCGCGCCGGAGCGGCCTGCGCGCGCCGCACCGGCCGCGCGCGCCGCACCGGGGGGCCTACTTGCTTCGGGGACCGCCGATGCGCAGCCGTGCCGCAGCGCGACGAGTGCGGACGTCCAACTGCACGCCGCGACCGAAGATCACGGCGAGGGCGACGACGACGCTCGCGGCGACAGCCGCCACCACCGTCAGTATGACTGCCTCAGACATGGCGGTAGTCTGAGGCCTCGTAGCTGGCATGCAATTTGAATACGCGAATAGTCAGCGAGCCGAGAGACAGGGGTGCCCTGCGGGCCGCCTGCGGGGGGTTCGCGGCCACGCGAAGGGCGCCGTGCCGACGCGAGGCCGTCAACACCGCCCCCACAGCGCTAGTGGGCGAAGAAGTCCAGATCCGCGACGGAGACACCTGGCGCGGCCTCCGGTCCGGCTTGAGAGCGTCAAGGTCGTCGAGTAGGACCGCGGGCGTCAGGGGCATCTGCCCCGAGGTGAGGTCGGCCGCGACGGTCGCTGGCAGGCGCGAGAAGCCCTTGGGGCCGGGCACGCTGGCGGTGGGTTCGGAGAAGTGCTGCCGGCGTACTCCTGGGATCCACAGGCAAGCCCCGAGCATCGCCCACGCGCCCGGCGACGCCCCAGAATTCGCAACTGTTTCAGTCACATGGACGCGATGCTCGGCGACACGGACACGCCTGGAGCTCCCGCCGTGTCCATGCGCGGGTGGACCCCGTCCATGTCGGTGCCAACGTGTCCATGTGAACGAGTTTCGTGTCCGTGCGAGGCGCTTCCATGTCCATGTAGAGGACGTTTTCCAGGCAGGATGGAATTTTGCGCCGCACTCGAACCCAGCGAAGGCGCAGGTGGCGCGCCGCGTCACGAGGTGGCCTCCGCCGCGCGGCGGCAGTCAGTGGTAGCCTCCACGCGCCGTCACCGAGGAGGATTCAGACTGATGCAGACCAAGGCCTTTGTTGCGCGGTTCGTCGCCCAGGGAGAGGTCGATCCAGGGTTCCGCTCCGGCAAGTCGCTCGCCACCGGCCTCCTCT
>JADLAB010000580.1 GCA_020848455.1 Polyangiaceae bacterium | reverse complement strand
GACGACGCCGTGCTCGTGCGGTTCCGCCCCGACGGCACGCTCGACGAGCGCTTCGGCAAGGGTGGCGTCGTCGAGACCGACTACGGCTCGCGCGACGATCGCGGCGGTCAGGTGGTGGCGCTCGCGGACGGGGGCGCGCTCACGGTCGGCATCCGCTGCGAGCCGTGCGGCGGGCACCGGCTCGCGCCGACCCACTACGGCATCGTCGTCGTGCACCACGGCGTGGACGGGCGGCAGCTCCGCAAGCAGCAGATCGACGTCGGCGCGCAGCGCGATTTCCCGACGCGCCTCGCGCGGGCGCCCGACGGCGGGCTCGTCATCGGCGGCTACACGAGCTCGCGCCAGCCGGCGCCGGGCACGAGCTACGACCTCTTCGCGGCCCGCCTCGGGCCCGATCTGTCGCTCGACACCGGCTTCGGCGAGCGCGGCTACCGCGTCGTCGATCTCGGCGGCGACGAGATCGGCTGGGCGCTCGCCGTCGCACCCGACGGCAAGATCCTCCTCGGCGGCCACAGCGAGCTCGGGCGCGTGGCGTCGCCGGCGGTCGTGCGGCTCACGCGCGCGGGTGCGCTCGACGAGTCCTTCGGCGGGGGTCGCGGCTCGGTCGTGCTGCGCCGTCGCGAAGGCGAGCTTCAGCTTTATGGTCTGCACGCCCTCGCGGACGGGGCGGTCGTGGGCACGGGCTTCGCCCGGGCCGGCGGCGACGCCCAGGCGACGCTCGCGCTCGTGCGCCTCACGGCCGCGGGCGCCGCCGACGTCGGCGCCTGGCCGCCCGACGGCACGCGCCTGTTCAGGGCCGGCAAGGGCGAGAGCCTGCTCGGCACCTCGGCGCTCGCGCCCGACGGGCGCCTGGTGCTCGTGGGCTACCTGTCGAGCGCCGACGAGGGCGGCGCGGCGGAGGTCGTCGCCGCGCGCGTCTGGCCCTGAAGGCGGGTACGCTCCCCGGATGGCGACGCTCCACGACGACGTGAACCGCCTCGGCCGCCTGCTCGGCCGGGTGGTGCAGGAGCAGCAGGGCGCGGCGTTCTTCGAGCTGCTCGAGGACGTGCGCACGCAGACCAAGGCGCTGCGCGAGGCCGGGCTCGACACGGCGCCGCTCCAGGCGCGGCTCGCCCGGGTGTCGCTCGCCGAGGCCGAGGGGCTCGTGCGCGCCTTCTCGCTCTACTTCCAGCTCGTGAACCTCGCCGAGGATCACGAGCGCTTGCGGCGCGTCGCCGAGGCCCCGGGCCCGCGCCGGCAGGGGCTCGAGGACGCGCTCCGGCAGCTCGCCGCGCGCGGCCTCTCGGCGGACGCGGCCGAGGCGCTCGTCGCGGGGGTCGAGCTCGGGCTCACCTTCACGGCGCACCCGACCGAGATGCGGCGGCGCACCGTGCGCGAGCACCTCGCCGCGATCGCGCGCGAGTTCGGCACGCTCGAGGCGCCCGCCTCCGAGGCGCGCATCACGGCGCACGTCGAGGCCCTGTGGGGCACGCTCGAGCTCGAGCGCGTGGAGCCGACCGTGCGCGACGAGGTCGTGAGCGGGCTCGGCTACGTCGCGGTCATCGCGTCCGTGCTCCCGGCGCTCGAGCGCGAGCTCCGGGCCGCGTTCCCGCGCGTGTTCGGCCGCGAGACGGCGCTCGAGCTGCCGCTCGCGCTCTGCTCCTGGATCGGCGGCGACCGGGACGGCAACCCGAACGTCACGCCCGAGGTCACGCGCGAGACCTTCGCCTACCACGCCGCGAGCGCCCGGACGCTGCTCCGCGCGGCGATCACCGAGGCCTACGCCAGCTTGAGCCAGCACGCCGTCCGCCTGGGGCGCGTGCCGCCCGAGCTCGCCGGCCCGCCCGAGCCGTGGCGCGCGGCGCTCTTCGCGCTGCACGAGGAGCTCGGGGGCGACGGGCCCGTCGAGCCGGCGCCGCGCCTCGCCGCGGTCGAGCGCACGCTCCACGAGTGCGGACAGCACCGCAGCGCCGAGTGCTTCGCGCTCCCGCTGCGCGTCACGGCGCGCGCGCTCGGCGTGCACTTCGTGTCGCTCGACATCCGCGAGCACTCGGCCGTGACCGGCGCGGCCGTCGCGGAGCTCTTCCTGCGGGCCGGCCGCGGCGGCTACGCCGCGGCGGACGAACGCACGCGCTGCACGTGGCTGGAGGCGGAGCTCGCGACGCGCCGGCCGCTGCTCGCCGTCGGCGAGGTCGGCTCCGACGCGCTGCGCTCGGTGCTCGAGCCCCTGCGGGCGGCGCGCGACGCCATGGCTGCCGCGGGCCCGCGCGCCTTCGGGCGCTACGTCACCTCGATGAGCGAGGACGTGAGCGATCTGCTCGAGGTGCTCGTGCTCGGGCGCGAGGCCGGGGTGCGCGTCCTACCCGTGCCGCTCTTCGAGACGCGCGAAGATCTCGCGCGCGCGCCCGAGGTGCTGCGCGCCGTCCTCGCCCTCGGCGCGTACCGCGCGCACCTCGGCGACGACGTGCAGGAGGTGATGATCGGCTACAGCGACAGCAACAAGGACGCCGGCTTCTTCGCGGCGCACTGGTCGCTCCACCAGGCCCAGCGCCGCGTGGCCGAGGTGTGCCGGGGCGCGGGGGTGCGCTACCGCTTCTTCCACGGCCGCGGCACCAGCATCGGCCGCGGCGGCGGGCCCATGGTGCGGGGCCTGCTCGGTCAGCCGCCCGGGACGATCGGCGCCGGCCTGCGCATCACCGAGCAGGGCGAGGCGCTCGCCGACAAGTACAGCCACCCCGAGCGCGCGCGCCGCAACCTCGAGCAGGCGCTGTACGGCCTGCTCGTCGCGGCCGCCGCCGAGCCCGAGCCCTTGCCCGACGCCTGGGTCGAGGCGCTCGATCGCGCGGCCGAGGCGAGCGTGCAGGCCTACCGCGCCCTGGTCGAGGATCCGGGCTTTCTCCCGTTCTTCGAGGCGGTCACGCCCATCAACGAGATCGCGCGCCTGCGCATCGCGTCGCGGCCCGTGCGCCGCCCCGGCCCGGCGACGCTCCAGAACCTGCGCGCGATCCCGTGGGTGATGGCGTGGACGCAGAACCGCGCCAACGTCCCGGGCTGGTACGGCCTCGACACCGCGCTCGCCGCCCTCGGCGAGCCCCTCGCGCGCGAGCTCTACCTGCGCGCGCCGCTGTTCCGCGCGATGCTGGACAACGCGCAGCTGGCTCTCGCCACGAGCGACGCCGGGATCTTCCGCGCCTACCTCGGGCTCGCGCCCGACGGCAGCGCGCTCGGCGCCCGCATCCTCGAGGCGCGCGAGCGGACCGAGCGGCTCGTGGCGGGCGTCCTCCTCGCGCCGCTGCTCGCGGGCGAGCCCGCCCTCGCGCGCTCCATCGCGCTCCGCAATCCCTACGTCGAGCCCATCCACCGGCTGCAGGTCGAGCTGCTGCGGCGCGCGCGGGCGCGCGCGCTCGCGGGCGAGCCGGTCGACGTCGGGCTCGAGCGCGCCCTGCTGCTGTCGATCCACGGGATCGCGGCGGGCGTGCGAAACGCGGGGTAGCTGCTCGGCGCGCGAGCGCCGTGGCCACCTTCACGAGGGCGCCCGCGGTCGCCGCGGGGCGAGACCCCCCCGGGCGCGCGGTCATCCGATCTGCTTCAGCATCGTGTCCGCGTCGCTCACCTCGAATTTCCCGGCCTCTTCGACGTTGATGCGCCTGATGACGCCGTCCTCGACGAGGAGCGAGAAGCGCTTCGAGCGCACGCCCATGTTCGGGATGTCGACCTGGAGCCCGAGCTTGCGCGTGAAGACGGCCGCGCCGTCGCCGAGCATGCGCACCTTGCCGATCGCGCCAAGCTCGCGGCCCCAGGCGGCCATCACGTAGCCGTCGTTCACGGCCACGCACCACACCTCGTCGACGCCCTTCGCCTTGAGGTCGGGCAGGTGCTTCACGTAGCCCGGCACGTGCTGCGCCGAGCAGGTCGGGGTGTAGGCGCCGGGCAGGCCGAAGATGACGATGCGCTTGCCTTTCGCGCTCTCGGCCACCTGGATCTTCTGCGGGGCGATGGGGCAGGCGGGGCCGAACTCGGTCGACTCGGTGAGGGTTGCGTCAGGGAGCTGGTCGCCGATCTTGATCATGTAGTTCCTCCGGGGCTCGCGGCTTAGGCCGGAGCGGACGGGGAGGATACGAGAAAACGCGGGCGACGCACGCCGAGCGCCGTCAGGGCACCTGGGAACAGTGCTCCTGGTCCTCGGCGCACACGCACTGGCAAGGGGCCGTTCCGTCGGCGGCGGCCTTGCGCCAGCCGTCGACGAGGCCGGGCGGTGGCTCGGCGCCCGAGCAGTGCAGCTCGGGCTGCAGCGCGCAGCCCTGCTTCGACGCGCACTTCTGCGGATCCTGATCGAGCTGCAGCGTGCAGGCGACCGACTCGTTGACCCGGTGGACGAGCGTGCCGGCGGGCGGCTTGGCGCTGGCGGGGGTCGCGCGGGTGCAGGCCGCGCTCGCCGGCAGCGCGAGGACGAGCGCGAGCGCGGTGGCGAGCGGCAGGGGGCGGAGGCACTCGGGGCGCATGCTCATGAGGGTACTCCCCGCCGGGACCGCGCGCCCTTGCCGCGTCGGCCGGCGCGCGCCGTGTGGCCGGCGGATGCCGCTCAGCGCCGCGGGCCGACGACCTTGTAGATCTGGTGACCCTCGGCGTCCGTGGCCGCCGGCAGCACGCGCAGCGCCTCGAGGCGAAGCACGAGCAGTCGGCCCGCCGGCGAGCGCACGCGGGTGCCACCCGAGGGATCTTCGCCGAGCACGGCGCAGAGCCCGAACTGCGGGTGATCGAGGAAGTCCCCGGCGTTGACGAACTCCACGCCGCCCTCCTCGTCGTCCTCCGGCACGGGCGCAGGGGGGCGCTTCGGCACCGGGATCGGGCCGAAGCCGAGCGCGACGGGCGGCGCCGCGGGCGACTCGGCCGGCGCGGGTCTCGGGGCCGCGGGCGGGCTCGGCTGGGGCGCGGGTCGCGCGCGCGCGGTGACCGCCGGCCGGCCGGCGATCGCATCCACGACGAGACTGAGCGGGCCCGTGACCGCAGCGACGATGCGCCCGCTCTTCGCCTCGCCCGCCGCGAGCACGGTCGCGTGCAGGGCGACCTCGACGCCGCCTTCGTGCCGCGTGATCCGGCCGGCGAGGCAGGTGACCGCCGCGTTCTCCAGCGTCGTCGCTTCACCGGGCGCGACCGCCAGCTCGCACAGCTCGAGCACGCCGGCACCGGAGACGAGCGCCTCCTCCCAGCCGGCGGCGCGCGCCAGCGTGGCGAGGGCAGCCAGGAGATCTTCTCCCGGATCGGTCCGGATGATCCCCCGTGAAATCGCGTCCGCATCGACGAGTCGCACTGGGCCTACCTCGGCAGGCGGACCCGCGGTCCGCCGTGGCTCACCCGCCGCCGCGCGGGACTCGCGCCGCGGGGGCAGGGGCGCAGGTTGTCCCGAGTCCGTGGCGGCCGCAACTGCGACCCGTCCGCCCAGCCCGGCGGCTCCCGGCTCGCGCGAGGCGTGGTAAGGGTCGCGCATGTCGGATCTCGCTCGCCCGCGGCGTTTGCGGGCGCTGCACACGGGCTCGGCCGCCTGCGCCCTCGCGCTCGCGGCGGGATGCGTGCCGGGCGCGGCCCATCCCGAGCTCCCCCGTCCGACCGAGGCCGCCGGCGTGAGCGTGTGGCTCGACCCGCCCATCGACCCCGCCGTCGCGTCCGCCGTGGGCGTGCTCCCGGACGGGCGCACCGCCTTCGTGCTCGGGGGGCATCGGCTGGCCCTCGGCGCGGGCGCCGCCGACTGGGCGAGCGCGCGCTTCGCGACGCCGATCGTCGGCGCCACGCGGGTGGCGAGCGGCTGGCTGTTCGCGGCCGCGGACGGTGCCGTCGGGCGGGCGCCGGAGGTCCTCGGTCCGCTCGAGCGCCTCGGGGGTCCGGCCGAGGCCGTCGCGGTGGCGCTCCTCGGCTCCGGCCGGGCGGGTCTCGTCACCGCCTCGGGCGCCCTCTACACGAGCGACGGCAGCGCCGACTTCGCGCGGGCGCCGCTCCCGCAGGGCGTGCGTGCGACGGGCGGCGCGTTCGCCGACGCGAGGCACGGCGTCGTGCTCGCCGAGGGCGGCGCCGCGTACGCGACGACCGACGGCGGGGCGAGCTTCGCGCCGCTGCCCCTCGGGCTCGAGGCGGCGTGGCGGGTCGATCTCGCGGGGCGCGCGCTCGTCGTGACGACGACCGCCGGGGCGCACGTCGTGACGGAGGCGGGAGCGCTCGCGCCCGTGCCGCCGGGCCTCGTGGCCGACACGGGCGTCTCGTGGCTTCCGCCCGCGCCGCTGCACCACGGGCCGGGCCGCGCGTTCTTCCCGCGTGCGCGCGAGCTCGAGGTCGTCGCGTCGCGCTGGGCGCGTTTTCCCGCGAGCGCCGCGCTCGCGGGCGCGGCGCCGGACGGCGTCCTCCACGACGGTCGCGTCGTTCACTCCGAGCCGGGCGAGCTCGTCCTGCTCGATCCCGCGACGGGCGCGCGTGCGACCCTGCCGCTCGGGGAGGGCATGCCGGCCGACCGCAGCTGCTCCATCCACCGCTTCGGCGCCGGGCTCGTCGCCGCGTGCGACGCCGACCGCGGGCCGGGCGCGGTGTGGCGCCTCGACGGCACGAGCCCGCCCGCGCGCGTGCCCGGGCTCGCGCCGGGGCCCTTCGTCGCCTTCTCGGACGACGGCGTGCACGCCGCCTGGCTCGGCGCGTGCGACGCCGTCGAGGGCGAAGGAGCTGCGCGCAAGCTCTGCGCCTACGCGGGCGGCGCGACGCGCGAGCTCGCGCTCGACCTCGAAGCGGACGAGCTCGTGGCCGTCCGCGGCGCGCGTGCCCTCGTGACGGGCGCGGGCGACGCCGGGGCCGCGAGTGCCCGCGTCGTGGATCTCGAGGGCGGCACGCTGTTGCCGCTGCGCGTGCAGGCCGAGGCCGAGGGCGGCCCCGCGCTCGAGCTCGAGCGCGCGAGCTTCGCCACCGCGGACGTGGTCGCGGCCGTCGTGCGCGCCGGCGCATCCGCCCCCGCGCGCTCCCTCGCGATCGGCAGGCCCGAGGAGCCCCTCGCCCTCCGTGCCCTGCCACCGGGTGCGCGCGCGGTGGGGCTCGTCGATGCCGAGCGCGGCGTGGCGGCGGGTCGGACCGCGGCCGAGCTCTGGACGACGAGCGATGGCGGCCAGATCTGGCGCGCGACGCCCGCCGTCGTGGACGGGGCGAGCGACGGCATTCGGCTCGCGGACGCCCGCAGTGCGCCCGACATCGTGTGCGATGGGCATGGCTGCAGCGTGAGCGGCGCCGTCTACGTCCGCTTCGAGCCGCAGGCGGGCGCGAGCCCGCCGCCGCTCCCGCTCGCGCGCGCGGCGGGCGGCGCGCCGACCCCGACGCCCCCGGACGAGGGCGAGCTCGACTTCGACGGCGAGCCGGTGTCGCGGAGCGCCGCCGCGCCTGCCTGCAACCTGGTGCCCACGCCGGACGCGCCCGACCCCGAGCCGCTACCGCCTTCGACCTACCCGCCGAGCGCCGCGCGCGAGGCCCGCGTGCTCGAGCTCGGCCGCGGCGGCGTGCGGGCGCGGCTCGACATCGTGCCGCGCCCCGACTGGCGCGCCGAGCTCGTGTGGCGCCCGCTCGGCGCCGCCGAGCCGCTCGCGACCGGGCCCTGGCCCGTCGGCGTCGAGCACCCCGAAGAGGACGCGGTCGGCACGGCCGCGGCGAGCTACGCGCTCGTCGGCGCGGAGGCCGAGCAGGCGCTCGTCGCGCGCTGCAGCGGCGCACGCGGCGACCGCGCCTGCGAGCTCTTGCGCGGCACGCCGGAGCACGCGCTCACGATCGTGACCCGCATCGCCGCGGTCGCGGCGCCGCCCAACACCTCGAGCCCGGTCGTCGCGCTCGGTCTGCCCGACGGCGGCGCGCTCCTGCTCGTCGCGAGTCGCCCGAGCGGCCTCGCGGACGGCATCGCCCTGCCGAGCCTCGACCTCGTGCTGCGCGTCGGTGCGGACGGGTCGCTCGCGGGCCGGCGCGCCTTCGCGTGGACGGAGCGCCCGCGCCGCTACTCCGGCCTCGCGCAGCGCCAGGGCGTCGCCGGTTACGTGGCGAGCGCACCCGACGCCCCGGAGCGCCTCGACTTCTACCCGCTCGCGCGCGATCTCGGGGCCGGGCCGGAGCCCTTCGCGACGCTCGCGACGCTGCGCGTGCCGCGCTGCGGCGCGCCGGGCGCCGGTGGCGCGGGCGCGAAGAGCCCCGGCGCCGCGCACGTCTGGCTGCCGGCGAGCGCGACCCGCGTCGGCATCGCGCACGATCTCGGTGTGCTCGAGGGCATCGCCACGCTCGACCTCTCGGGGACGGGCGCGTGCCTCGCCGCCTTCGACAGCGCGCTCGAGCTCCCGGTGCCGGGGCTCGGCGCGCCCGACCCACGCGCTAACCTGCACCTCGAGGCCCGGGGCGGCGAGCTCGTGGGGAGCCTCGTCACCGGGGACGGTCGGGCGCGGGCGAGGTGCGGGCGGTAGGCGGACGCCGGGCGGCCTCGTGTAAGCTTCCCGGCCATGTCCCGTGCCGTTCGCACGCCCGCTCTCGCCGCGCTCGCGCTCGCGCTCGCGCTCGTCGCGTGTCCACCCGCGTCCGAGCCCGTCGCGCCGGCCCCCGTGCCGTCCGTCTCCGCGGCGCCGATCGTCGTGCCGCTCGCGGACCCGAGCCCGAGCGCGCCGCCGGAGGTCCCGACGGTGGTCGCGCCCGTGCCGGTGCCCGAGCCCGACGATCCGGCCTTCGCCGCGCTCCGCGACACGAAGGCGCAGGCACCGTTCCGTCAGCGCGCGCGACTCGCGCGCTTCGGCAAGCTACGGCTCGTGGCGGGCGGCGAGCCCGTCGCCGACGGCGGCGGCAAGCCGGCGGACCTCCCGGAGCCGCTGGTCGTCGTGGCGGACGGCGGCGCCGAGGTGCGGCTCGTCCTGCGCCGCTCCGGGCTCGGCCTGCTCGCCTGGGTCGAGCGCGCGGATCTCGGGCGGTGGCCGCGCCGACCGGTGCTGCTCACGGCGCAGCCGGTCGCGCCCCCGCCCGAGCCCGACGCGCCCGGCGTCTGGCTCGCCCCCGGGGCGCGCCTCGAGCTCCTCGAGGAGCGCAACGGCTTCGCGCGCGTGCGCCTCGACGACGACGAGGGGTGGGTCGAGAGCGCGGCGCTCGACCCGGTCGTCGAGCCCAAGGAGTTCGGCGTGGGCATGACCCACGAGCTCGCGGCGGGCGCGACCCTCTTCCGCGGGCGCGGCACGGGCGCGCTCGTGCGCGTGGACGACACTGCGTGGGTCGAGGCGCTCGGCGAGCCCGACCGCTCGTTCACGAAGGTCGCCTACGTGGTCCCGTGCCACGGATGGCGGCGGGTCGTCGGCTACGTCGCGAGCTTCCAGCTCCGGGCGCTCGAGGGTGGGGCGGGCTACGGCTGCGGGCACGGGGGCCTCGGCGAGGGCAGGGAGGTCCCGAGCACGGTCGGGCTCGCGGCGGGGCAGGTGCTGCGCTCGACCGCGGACGGGCCGCGAGTAGGGCTCGCGCTGCGCGACCTCGCGGCGGTCGACGAGGGCCCGGTCGGCGTGGGCCGCTCCGTGCTCACGCGGACGGCGTGGGGCATGGCGCGGTTCTACGCGGAGCCGCTCGCGCCGCCCTCGGCGGCGCGCCCCGAGGGCCCCTGACGAGGTGCCGCTCCCGTCGTGCCCCTTCCCGACACCTCCCCCTTTCAAGGGATGCCGAGCTCGCGGCACAACGCCGCGAAGGGCAGCACGCGCACGCCGTCTACGACGGCGTCGGTCGCACCGAGGTGGACCTGGTAGAAGCGCCGGATCCCCGTGCGCTCCTTGAAGTAGCGCAGCGCCGGGCTCGGACCGCGCTCGGCGCTCTTCGCCTCCACGGCGAGCTCTGGCTTGCCGGCCTTCAAGATGACGAAGTCGACCTCACGGCCGTCGGTGTCCCGCAGGTAGCGCAGCTCCATGCGGTGACCCTCGGTGTCCTCGAGGAAGTGGCAGAGCTTGAGCAGGTGGCAGGCCACGAGGTTCTCGAAGCGCGGCCCCGCATCGGGGACGGCGGACCAGTCCCAGAGGTAGAGCTTCCGCTCCTTCTTCACGGCCCGGATGCGGGGCGCGCCGAGCGGGGCGATGCGGAAGCACACGTAGAGGTTCTCGAGAATGCCGAGCCAGCGCTCCGCCGTGGCGTGCGCAACCTCGAGATCCTCCCGCAGGTTCTTGACCGAAAGCGGCGAGCCGACCCGTGAAGGCAAAGCGTCCACGAGCAGCTCGATGAGCGAGAGCTCGCGCACCCGTTCGAGATCGCGGACGTCGTCGCGCACGACGCGGTCGATGCGCTCCCGCTGCCAGCGCCGCCAGTGGGTCGTCTGACCGCGGAAGAGCGGCTCGGGAAAACCGCCGAACTTCAGCAGCGCGTCGAGCAAGTCGGCGTGCCCGCCGAGCTCGGGGAGCGAGAAGGGATGCAGGCGATAGGCGTGGTAGCGGCCCTGCAACGAATCGCCGCCGCGCCGGTAGACGTCGAGGCGCGCAGAGCCGGTGACGATGAACGACTGCCCGGGCTCCCGTGTGTCGAAGAGCCCCTTCACGAGACCGCGCCAGCGGGCGTACTTGTGGATCTCGTCGAGCACGATGCGCGGCTCGGCCGCGGGCAGCTCGCCCTGCCGAATGCGCGGCCGCGCACGGACGTCGTCCCAGCTCAAGTAGGCCGGGTGGCGCGCGTCGCGAGCCCCCGCGAGCCGGAGCGCGAGCGTCGTCTTACCCACCTGCCGCGGACCGCTGATGAACACCATCTTCTCCTCGAGGTCGCGCTCGATGGGGTCGTGCAGGTAGCGCTTCGCGGCTTCGGGCATTCTTAGTGAATTACAGTTTATACTACTTCGCTCATGAGTAAAGTTGGCTTCACGAGACTTCGCTCAGCGGTCGGGTGAGCCGCCGCAGCGCCGCGACGGACCCCACCTGCAGGGTCGCTTGGTGGTCGCACCGATCGTGACCGCGAATCGCCCCCCGCGCGGCGAGCGAGCCGCGAGCGACCTCGCGTGGGGAGCGGTTCTACGCGGAGCCGCTCGCGGGACCGATCAGCTCGCCATGAGCGCCCGCAGCAGCGCCCGAGCCTCGGCCGGGCTCCCGGCCACGACGCCGAGGTAGATCCCCGCCTCCTGCCAGACGGCGCCCTCGCTCGCGAGGCGCGCGCGCTCCGCCTCGGTCAAGGCGTCGAGCGCGCCCGGCCGGAACGCGGGCACGAAGTAGAGCGTGATCGTCTTGTCGCCGCGGCGCAGCTCGAGGACCGACACCGGGCCGCGCGTCGTCGTCGTCACGTCGCTCCAGCCCGCCGCGCGAAACGCCTCGGCGAGGTCGCGCGCCGTGACGGACGCGGCGGGCTTGCCGGCGATGCGCGCGCTCGTCGGACTGCCCGGGCTCGGCGCCGCAGGTGCAGCTGCGCTCGCGGTGCCCCCGGGGGTGGCCGTGCTCAGGGCAGGCGCGGGGCTCGTGGCGGCGGGCCCCGCGTCGCCCGGGCTGAACGCGATGGGACAGCTCACCTTGACCACGCCGGCCTCGGGCGCCGGGAAGTGGAGCCCGGTGAGGGCGCGCTCGACGCAGCTCTTCACGCCCGCGTCCGGCAGGTCGCCCCCGGTGGCGAGGTCCGACGCCTCGCCCGAGCGCTGGATGGTGAAGCCGACGACGACCCGCCCCTCGAGCTTCGGGTCCCGCCCGAGGCCCTGCTCGTAGCAGAGGCGCAGGCGCCCGAAGTGCTGGCGCAGGATGCGCTGGACGACCTCCGGCGGCAGGCGCCCGGACACGCTCGGCGTGCCCATCCGGACCCGGGGCGGAGTCGCGCGGGAGCCCGTGCCGCCGCGCCCGGCGCCGCTGCCGTAGCCGTAGCCCTGTCCCGTGCCGGCGCCGTGCCCGATGACGCCGACGCTTCCGAGGCCGATGCCCTCGCCGCGCCCGCCGCCCCCCTCGCCGACGCCCGCGAGGCCGAGCCCTCCCGAGCCGAAGGACTCGCCGATCTGGTCGCCCCACATGTTGCCGCGGGCCTCGAGCGGGTCGGTGCCGATGCTGCTGTCGCGACCCCAGGGTGCCGTCGGCGCGTCGGGATCGCCTCCCTTGCCGGCGTTGAGCAGGCCGATCAACCCGAACTCCTGCGCGTCCCTGAGCGCCGCCTGACGCGCGAGCTCGCGCGCGGAGGCGTCCGCCGAGGCGACCGCGCTCGCCGAGGCCGAGGCGTCCGGCGCCGCGGTCGCGGTCGCGGTCGCGGTCGCGGCTTCGGTCGCGCTCGGGGCCGCGGGGGCCGGCTCGGGCGTGGTCACGGCGGTCGGGCCCGGCGCCGCGTCGTCCGCGGCCTTCGAGCACCCCGCGGCGCCGAGGGCACCGAGTGCGAGGATCCAGCGAGCTCTCATCATCCCCTCCGGATAGCAGCGGCGACGGGGCGCCGCCGCTCCGCTGTTACGCCCGCCAGCGACGGATCTTCCCCGCGGGCCGCGGCCGTCAGCCGTAGATCTTCCGGTACGCCGGACGCTCCTGGATGCGCCGCTGCCAGCCGAGCACGTTGGGGTAGGGCGTCAGGTCGACGCCGATCATCGGCGCGACGGCGAGCGAGGCGGCGATGGAGACGTCGGCGATGGAGAAGCGGTCGACGATCCACTCGCGCCCGGTGAGCTGCTGATCGAGCGGGCCGACGCAGCGGGCGATCTCGTTGCGGCCGTTCTCGACGAGCTTCGGGATGCGGTCCGCCTCCGGCAGGCGGATGGTGTGCGCGAAGACGTGCGCGAGCGCCGGCGAGAGGTGGGCCGCGTTCATGAACATCCACTGCGCGATGCGCGCGCGGCCCTTCGGCGTGTCGCCGTCGAGCTGCCGCTCGGGCGCCAGCTCGGCGACGTACCGCAGGATGGCGTTCGACTCCCACAGGGCGAGCTCGCCGTCGACGAGCACCGGCACGCGCCCGGTCGGGTTGAGCCGCAGGTAGTCGGGCTGCTTGTGGGCGGCGCTCATGAGATCGACGGGCACGAGCTCGTAGGGGAGCGCCGCCTCCTCGAGGCCGAGCTGCGCCCGCCGCGTGTTCGGGGACATCGGAAATCCGTGGAGCTTCATGGTGCGCACCTTGTCACAGGTCGATGGCGTACACGAACGACGTCTTCGGCAGGCGCAGAAGGCGCTCGGTGATGACCTTGCGGAGGTCGGCCCAGGCGCCCTCCTTGTCGACGTACTCGGCCACGAGCTTCTCGGCGTCGGCCTTGTCGCCGCGCGCCTTCACGCCGAGCACGCGCTTCTCGAGCGCCGCCACGGCCGGGGCGGTCTTGTCGAAGGCGAACGCGAAGCAGCCCTTGTCCTTGGCGTTGGCCGCCATCTCGTCGGCGCGCCACACGATCGCGCCCGCGTCCATGAGCGCGCCGACCTGGATCGAGGCGAGCTGGCTGTAGGGCTGCGGCTTGTGCTGCGGGTCGTACATGCCGCGGCTGATGTGGCCGAAGCCCCAGATGATGTCGCGCGCGTACGAGCGCTCGGCCATCTTCGGGTCGTCGAGCAGGTTCTTGGCAGCGAGCCACTCGACGAAGTAGAGCGCGCTCGTCTGCGCCTTCAGCTCCTCGAGCATGCTGGCGAGCTTGCCGCCGAAGACCTCGGTGTCCTTCTTGCCGTCGACCTTGTACTCGTGCGACGGCCCGAGGTTGTGGGCGGCCTCGTGGAGCACCGTGCTCATCGTGAGCAGGGCCGGCTCGAAGCTCACGCTCGCCATCGCGTCCTGACAGAAGAGCGAGCTCGTCTGCTCGACGAAGGCGAGCCGGTTGTCCTCGTCCGTGTAGAGGTTCGTCATGGCGACGGTGCGGCCGCGGCCCTCGTTCGCGACGGGGCCCCAGTTGGGCAGGCTCTGCCCGATCGTCGCCCCGAAGGCGCTGCGCGAGTCGCCCGCGTTGAGCACGATGTCGATGAAGTCCGGCACGTGGAACTTCACCTCGCGCGCCTTGTACGGCGCGCCGGCGAGGTCCGCGAGAGCCTTCTCCATGTCGCCGCGCAGCGGCGTGAGCTTCTCCTGCCATTGGCGCGAGTCCTGGTTGATGCGCGCGAAGCTCACGTGAAAGCCCGCCTTGCGGCTGCAGGGCTCGTGGTAGGTCTCGTCCGGGCCGATGCGCAGGTACCACTTGGAGTTGTCGACGCTCATCTTGCTCCAGGCCTCGTCGGCGGGCTCCCACTTGTCGTCGAGGAAGGCCTGGGCGGCGGCCTCGAGGTAGGCCTTGAAGGCCGCCTCCCCGGGGCTCGTGATCGCGGCGGCGGCGGCCGCGAGCTCGCGGCTCACCGCCTCCATCTCGGCCTTGTAGGCCACGTGGTAGGGCACCGGCGCGAGGTCCTTGTCCTTCTCGACCACCGTCACGAACTGGTGCAGGAGCTTGTCCTGGTCCTTGCGCTTGTCGAGCGCCTCGCAGAACTTCGGGTCCTTCTGCAGGCTCGCCGGGTAGAGGCCCGACACCTTGGGCGGGCGCGACGCGAGCGCGCTGCAGTCCGGGTCGCTCCCGGTCTTCGGGGCCTCGCACCACGGGCCCTGGTTGCGGAAGAAGAGCATCCGGCTGGCGGTGTCCTCGGCCGGGATCTGGGCGGCGAGGCCGTCGGTGCCGCTCTGCTTGCCGTAGAGCGCCTCGATGCCGATCGCCGCCCGGAGCACGTGCTCGACGATGGCGCGGTCCTCGGCCGAGGCCGCGCGGAAGTCGGAGTAGATGGCGGCCGGACGCGCCTGCCGGAGCTCGGCCACGACGGCGAGGCGGCGCCTCTTCTCGGCGGCGTCGGGCGTGTCGAAGCGCGCGTCGCCCGCCGCCTTCGCCTTCTCGAGCGCGGCGTAGGCGTCGTCGAACGCCGGCGTGAACTTCCCGTCCTCGACCCACTTCGTCGTCTGACCGATGCCCCAGAGGCTCACCACCTCGTCGGGATCGACGGCCCCGGACCCGTTCCGGTCCGCCACCCAGAAGAGCGGCAGCGCCAGCTCGACCGCGAGCTCGTTGAAGTCGGCGCGCGCCAGGGCGGCGCGCCCGCCCGCGGGCTTGGCGCTGCCGGCGGGCACGGCGACGACGCTCGCGGCGACCGAGGCCGCGGCCGACGCGGGCGGCTTCTCTGCGCTCGCGGCGGTCGTGCCGAGCGCCGTCGGCCAGGCGCTCTCGGTCTGCTTGCCGTGGGTCTTTTTCGGGGGATACGGCTCCTCGCAGGCGGTGAGCGGCACGAGCAGGAGCGGCAGGAGCAGGGCCTTGTTCATGGCGGAACCTCGGGTTGCTGGCGCGGTCGCGCGCGAGCACGGCACGGCACGGCGCGCGCCCCTTTTCGTCGAGGGCGGTGCGCGCGTAAAGACCTTCCGGGTCCGGTCGCGCTCGCGCGAGCTGACGCAGGGCCCGAGGTCGAGTACGCGGGAGCGCGGCTCGTCGCACAGGAGGATGGATGAACGACCTCGGCCCCAGCATTCCCGGCGTGGACGCCGTGGCACAGAGCTCCGACTCCGAGCGCCACGTGCCCGCGGCGGCGCGCACCGCCGCCCACGCGCCCCGTTCGCACGGCCACGCCGTCGAGCACGACGATCGCGGCCTGTCGCCGCGTGCCTTCCCGGGCCCGCCCCCGCGCTGGGGCCTGCCGCTCGTGCTCGGCCTGCGCCGCATGCTCCTGCGGCTCGCCGACGCCGTCACGCCGCCCGCGCTCGCGATGTTCGACCGCGCCGTGGGCGTCGGTCGCACGCAGATCGTCGGCGCCATCGCGCGCCACCGCATCGCCGACCTCGTCGAGGCGCACGGCCCGCAGACCGCGGCCGAGCTCGCCCGGCGCACCGGCCTCGACGCGGACGCCCTGCACCGCACGCTGCGCGCCGCGGCGTGGGACGGCATCTTCGCGCTCGACGCCGAGGGGCGCTTCTCGCAGACGCGCCTGTCGCGCGCGCTCTGCTCGGGGCGGCTCGACCGCATGCGCGAGGGCTGCGAGTACATGGCCTCGCCCGCCATGGGCCCGGCGTGGTGCGACTACGAGCGCACGCTCCAGACGGGTGGCCCGGCCTTCGACCGGGTGCACGGCGCGGACGTGTGGCGCTTCTTCGAGGGGCGGCCCCACGACCGCGAGGTGTTCGCGCAGTTCATGATGGGCATGACGACGGCGCACGGCCCGATCGCGGCCTCGCTCTACCCCTTCGCCGAGGTGCGTCGCCTGTGCGACGTCGGCGGCGGGCGCGGCACCATGCTCTCCGAGCTGCTCGTGCGTCACCCGCACCTCACGGGCGTGCTCTGCGACTCGCCGGGCGTCATCGCCTCGGCCCGCTCGCTGCTCGAGCGCCGCGGCGTCGCCGAGCGCGTGACGCTCGCGCCCGGCAACTTCTTCGAGTCGGTGCCCCGGGGAGCGGACGCCTACCTGCTCAAGAACATCCTGCACGACTGGGACGATGCGCGCGCCGTGCAGGTGCTCGGCAACGTGCGCCGCGCCATGGAGCCCGGCCACAAGCTCCTCGTCGTCGAGGACATCGTGGAGACGAACCAGTCCCACGGCCTCGGCCCGGTCGCCGACGTGCACATGATGATCGTCTGCTCGGGTGGTCGCGAGCGCTCGCGCGCCGAGTTCGCGCGCCTGTTCGAGTCGGCGGGCTTCTCGCTCGCGCGCGTGTTCGCGGCGCAGCCGATCGCGGTCCTCGAGGGCGTGCCGCGCTGAGCGCCGAACGTGGCAGCGCACACCACGGAGACGCCAAGGCACGGAGCGCTGCACGGAGCCGGCGGGGTGCAGCTCCGATCGAGGTGCGTAGGAGGGCTCAGTCGTCGGCCGACAGCATCTCGACGCTCACGCCGAGCGACCCGCGGGCGAAGCCGACGGGCTCGCTCACGGTCTTCGAGCCGCGCAGGACCACCTGGGCGCCGAGGTAGGGCCCGACGAGCAGGCGCGCGTCGTGGCTCCCCGAGCCGAACTCGCGGCCCGCGGCCACGAAGGGCAGCGAGGCCTCGGCCCCGAAGCCGACGGCCGTCAGCCGCTGCTCTGCGAAGTACAGGGGCGCCCGCAGGCTGCCCCGGATGCCGACGCGCTTGTCGTCCGGCGCGAGGAGCATGTCGAGCCCGGGGCCGAGCTGGCCCTCGAGGCCGCGACCGTCGTGCGCGAGCCCCACCCCCGTGACGATCGTCGGGCCGCCGAAGGCCTGGTCCTCGGGCTCGGCGTCGATGAGGACGTTGGTGACGAGCGTCGCCTCGACTCCGGCGTGCGCCCGGAGATCGCTCGTGGCCCCGACGTTGATGCGCAGCGAGGCGCAGCCGGTCGCGCAGAGGCACAGGCCGAGCGCGAGCGCGGGGAGCTCTCGGGGCGAGGATCGAGCCTGCATCGGGGCAACCAACGGCGGACGGTGCGCCGAGCTTACACCCGCAGGAGCGGCTCCTGGTGTGCGCCGCGTCACAGGCCCCCCGGGATGACGAAGGGCCAGTTCGAGGCGACGGTGCCGCCGTCGACCTCGAGGATCTTGCCCGTGATCCAGCTCGCGGCCGGCGAGGCCAGGAACAGGATCGCCGCCGCGACGTCCTCGGGCTCGGCGAGGCGCGCCATGGGCGTCCGAGCCTCCATCTGCTGGCGCAGCTCGTCCACGGCCACGAAGGCCTCGAGCGCGTCCGTCACCGTCGCGCCGGCGGCGACCGCGTTCACGCGCACCTTCGGCGCCCACTCGGCCGCGAGCAGGCGCGTCATGTGGTTGAGGGCCGCCTTGGCCGCGCCGTAGGCGACGAAGCCGACGTCGACGAGGTGCGAGAGCGCGCTCGAGGTCTGGACGATCGCGCCCCCACCCGGGCTCTTCGCCAGGTGTGGGGCGGCCTCGCGCGACAGGTGGAAGGCCGCCGTGACGTTGAAGTGGTAGGCCGCCTCGAGCGCCTCGTCGGGCACGGCGAGCGCGATGCAGGGTGGCGCACCGCCGGCGTTGTTGACGAGCACGTCGAGCCGCCCGAAGGCCTCGAGCGTCTGCGCGAGCAGGCGATCGAGCTCGGCGCCCACCGTGACGTCGGTCGGCACGGCGAGCCCACGGCGGCCGCGCTCCGCGATGCCCGCGACGACCGCGTCGAGCGTGTCGCCGCGCCGCGCCGCCACGACCACGTCCGCGCCCGCCTCGGCGAGGGCGAGTGCCGTGGCCCGGCCGATCCCGCGCCCCGCGCCCGTCACGAGCGCGACGCGCCCGTCGAGCCTGAACCGTTCGAGCACGCTCTTCATGGCGCGCGACGATAGCCGAGCGGGTCGCTCACAGCAGCTCCTCGAGCACCACGATCGCGTTCCACGCGGCGTGCGCCGCCATGCCCGGGTAGAGGCTCTTCGTCCGCAGGCGCAGGAGCCCGAGCACGAGACCGATGGCGAAGTGGCTCAGGAACACGAGCTGCATGAGGTGCAGCACCGAGAACATCGCCGCCTGGATGACGAGGGCGTCGCGCGGCCCGACCACGCGCTCGAGGCGTGTCCACACGTAGCCCCGGAACGCGAGCTCCTCGACCACGGCCGGCAGGCCGCTCACGAAGGCGAAGACGGCCCACGTCGGCCAGCCCGCCGCGCCGTAGTGCTCGAGGAAGCGGAGCTCCTCGACGCCGAAGGCGCCGAGCGCGAGGAAGTAGAGCTCCATGAAGGCGAAGATGCAGCCGACGGCCGCGAGCACGTAGAGCGCGCTCCGCCCGGGCGCGGCGAGCCTGCCGAGCAGCGGAGCGAGCGCGCGCCGTTCGCCGAGCGCGAAGGCCGCGATGACCGCGGCGTCGAAGAGGGCCGCGGCGAGCTCGTAGCTCGCGGTGTGCTCGGGGTGGGCCCGACCGGCGAACACGACGAACCCCGAGCTCCCGAGCAGGAGCACCATGAGCCAGAAGAGCGGCGTCAGCGTGCGCCAAGCCGCGAGCGCCCGGCGGCTCGGCGAAGCGACGGACTCCGGCCCGCCCGCCCCCACCCCCGCGCCCGCCCCCACACCCGCACTCGCCCCCGCGCTCGCCCCCGCACCCGCACTCGCGCCCGCCCCCGCACCCGCGCCCGCGCCCGCACTCGCGCCCGCACCCGCGCTCGCCCCCGCACCCGCGCCCGCCCCCGCACCCGCGCCCGCACTCGCCCCCGCACTCACCGGCCGCGCGTCGCCGGGGTCGAAGGGCGCACCGCAGCGCCGGCAAAAGCGGGCGCCGGGGCGGTGGTCGGCGCCGCACGCCGGGCAGCGCACGCTACCCCGTGCCCGCGGGGGGCGCGCTCGCGGCGCGCACCTCGAGCGCCGCCTTGATGCCCGCGACGAAGGCCGCGATCGCCAGCACCTTGATGATGATGCCCTGCACGATGGTGGCCGGGTCGAGGAGGAAGTTGACGAAGTGCACGACGAAGAAGAGCGCGAAGGCCGTGATGATCGCCGGCAACGGCGATTTCCGCGCCCAGAGGTAGAGCCCGCCCATCAGGCTCGCGAGCACGACGTTGACGACGAGCAGCTGCACGGGCTCGGCCGCGACCTTGGCGCGCAGGGCGCCGACCTTGTAGGTGACGCCGTCGATGGGCGTCGGGAAGGTGGCGTCGTCGGGCATGTCGCGGAGCACGGCGAGGGCCTTGTCGGCCTGCCCCTTCTGGATGGCGTAGAAGATCGTGCCCGACACGAGGAACAGGACTCCGAGGATGGCGATCATGTTCGCCGCCTTGCGCACCTTGGTGCGGAGCACCATCGCCCGGTCGTCGTCGGCGGCCTGCGCCGCCAGGCGGTCGAGCGCCTCGACGAGCCGCGCCTTCGTGTCGCTGTCGACCTCCTTGCCGCACGCCTGGCAGAAGGCGTCGCCGCGCGCGATGGGCTCACCGCAGGAGCAGGGGACGGTCGTCTTGGCCACGGGTGGATTCGAGCAGCGGGTCGCGCGGGCCGCAAGGGGCGCGGGGTGCGAGCTCGGTCTCGCGGGTGCGAGGCCCTGCGCACCGCGCCGCGCGTCAGCCCGAGCGCCGCTCGATCGCCGCGAGGAGCTTGCCGTCGACGAACGCGCCCGTCTCGTCGGCGAGCGCGCGCGCCTCGGCGAGCAGGGCCTCGCACGCGGCGCGCTTGTCGGCGACGTAGGCCGGGTCCGTGATGTCCTTCAGGTTGATGAGCACGTTCCAGAGCCCACCGCGCACGCCCGCGAAGGCGATCTGGACGCCGACCGCGCCGTCGGAGAGCGAGGCCGGGTTGCCGATGGCCGCGACGGCGCGTGCGAGGCGCATGGCCGCGAGGCTCGCCTGCGCGGTCGCCCAGGGCACGTCGGCCGCGGCGACGAGGCCCTCCTGCATCTTCTTCGTGCGCAGCGCCTTGTCCTCGGCCGTGCCCTGCGGCATGCGCAGGGCGGCCATGAAGCCCGAGAATGCGTCCGAGTCGGCGTCGACCGCGGCGATGAGCTCGTCCTTGATGCGCTGCGCCTCCTCGGCGATGAGTGCGAGCTCGGGGTCGCGCTCCTCGGTGCCCTCCTTGCCGTAGGTGAGGTTCGCGACCATCGAGGCGAGCGCGGCCCCGAGCGCGCCCGCGAGCGCGGCCACCGAGCCGCCGCCCGGTGCCGGCGAGTCGCGCGACACCTCGTCCGTGAACTCGAGCACCGTCTTCTGCACGAGCGCCTGGGCGGAGACGACCGGCAGGCCGAGCACCTTCTTGTCGAGCTCGAAGGGCGCGACGTCCGTGAGGCCGAGCGAGCTCACGGCGGTCGCGAGCACGTCGCCTTTCGGCTGGCCGAGCGTGCGCCCCTGCTTGGCGAGGTAGTAGCGGCCCGCCTCGTGGAGCGCCTGGTAGGGCACGAGGCCCACGATCTCGCTGCCGGTCACGACGAGCCCGCGCTCGGCCGCGAGCGCGCGCGACGCTTCGAGGACGGCCTGGGGTGGGGTCGTCTTGTAGTCGGTGAGGTTGATCGACACCTGCGCGCGCCGGTAGTCGTCGACGTACCAGCCGATCGCCTTGCACGCCCGGAAGAGCCCGGGCCGGAACACGGTCTTGCCGACGACGGCGGGCGGCGCGAGGTCGTTCGAGCGAAGCAAGGCGTCGAGGTCGTAGCCGTGCGCGCTCGCGCAGTGCTCGCGGACGGCCTCGTAGCTCGGCAGGACGAGCTCGCAGCTGCCGCACGGGAAGGCGCCCTCGCGGTAGAAGAGCTTCTGGCCGCGCGCGTAGTAGGGCCGCGTGTGGCCGCTCCGCGCGACGCGCCCCTTCTCGCGCAGCGCGAACGCGAGATCGCTCGCGTGGCCCTTGTCCGTCGAGTTCAGGTTCACGTTGTACGCGATGAGGAACTCCCGGGCGCCGATCACCGTCGCCCCGGCGCCGGCGTGCAGGCGGGCCGGTCCGAAGTCGGGCTGCCACGCGGGATCGGCGAGCTTCTTCGTGAGGCCCTCGTACTCGCCGCGCCGGATGTCGGACAGGCTGCGGCGCTCGGGCCGCGTCGCGGCCGCCTCGTAGAGGTAGACGGGGATCGCGAGCTCGCGCCCCACGCGCTCGCCGAGCCGGCGCGCGATCCCGACGCAGTCGTCCATGGTGACGCCCTCGACCGGCACGAAGGGGCACACGTCCGTCGCCCCCATGCGCGGGTGGGCGCCCGTGTGGCGGCTCATGTCGATGAGCTGGGCCGCGCGGGCGATGGCCGCGAAGGCCGCCTGCTCCACGACCGCGGGCTCGCCCACGAAGGTGACGACCGTGCGGTTCGTGTCGGCGCCCGGCTCGACGTTGAGCAGGCGCGCACCGCCGACGGCCTCGATGGCGTCGGTGATGAGCTTGACCTTCGCGCGGTCGCGCCCTTCGGAGAAATTCGGGACGCACTCGACCAGGGCAGTAGCCATGCTGCGAACTCCTGTGCCGCGGTGGCCGCCTTCAGGGCGCGAACTGTGCGACGTACATGTCGAACCAGCTCGGTGGCGGGAGCACCGTGTTGCCGAAATCGAGCGACCCCGTGCCGGCGCCGTCCGTCCCGCGCCGGCCGACGAGGGCGCACACGCCGTCCTGGCGGCAGGCCAGGGCCCGCGGCGTGTCGTGGAGGTCCCCCGCCGTGGCGTAGAAGTGGCTCCAGAGGTGCTCGCCCGATGGGCCGTACTTCGCCATGACGATGTCCTCCTCGGCCCCGGTGCCGTAGAAGGTCTCGCCGCCCGCCGAGACGGTGCCCGAGGTGAGGAACGCGACCGTGACGCGGTCGGCATCGTCGACGTGGAGGCCAGCGGAGGTCTGACCGTTGTCCCCCACGCCGGGCTCACCGATGCGGCGCGCCCAGCTCACGCCCGGCACCCACCCGGCGTCGGGCCCCAACCTGGCGACGAAGGCGTCCGCGCTCGCGGGTCCCGCCACCAGCTGAGCGCATGGATCGGCGCCGTCCGAGAAGTCGAGCGTGCCGTGGAACTGACCGGCGACGTAGACGTCGCCGGTCGGTCCGAGCGCGAGCTCGAGTCGCGGCACCTCCGCGACACCCGGCGTGCCGATGCGCCGCGAGGTGACACAGTGGCCGTCGGCGTCGAGCCGCGCGACGAAGCCGAGCGGCTGGCCCGAGACGTTGGCGAGCGGCGGGCAGGTGCCGCCGAGGAAATTCCAGTCGAGGGACGTCTGCGTTTGCGAGCGAAACATGCCCCCGACGACCACGTTCGCCGCGACGGGATCGAACGCGACGACGGTCCCGGCCCACATGCTCTGAACCTGGCCGTCGCCGAAGGCCGTGGCCCAGAGGACGGTGCCGTCCGGCGCGAGCTTCAGGATTGCGATGTCGCTCGCGCCGGCCGGCAAGTCCACGGGGCTCGCGATGTCGCCGTCCGAGACGACGTAGGCGTAGACGTTCTCCGCCGCGTCCGTCGCGAGCCCCATCGTCGCCTGGCTGCCCGTTCCTGCGACGGACAGGGCCCAGTCGGCGACGAGGCTGCCGTTCAGCTTCACGATGAAGGCGTCCTCGTCGGCCGACGCATGGGGCACCGTGGCATTGCCGAGCAGGAGGTCGTCCCTGTGGCTACCGCCGAGGTACACGCCGCCGAGCGGGCCGACCGTGACGGTGAACCCCCACTCGTCCTCGAGCGAGCCGATCGGACGGCTCGCGAGCGGCGCCCCCGCCGGGCTCCACTTGCCGAGGAAGGCGTCGCCCTTGCCGATCGAGTCGAGCTGCCCGCCACCGAGGTTCGTGGTCGTGTTGAAGACCCCCGTGACGAACACGTTGCCGGTCCCGTCGAGCGCCACCGACAGGGCCTCCTCGTAGTTGGCGAGCCCGTACTGCCCGCTCCACTGGTCCTCGCCGGTGTGGCCGGCCTCACCCCCCGCGCCGAAGCCACACACGCCGCCGCCCGCCCCCGAGCCGCCGGTCGCGCCCGAGCCGCCCGCCCCCGAGCCGCCGGTCGCGCCCGAGCCGCCCGCCCCCGAGCCGCCGGTCGCGCCCGAGCCGCCCGCCCCCCCGGTGGCGCCATCGACCGCCGTCGCCGCGGGCAGGACGCACGCGCCGCTCGCGAACAGGATCGGGACGAGCACCCGGCACCAGGAGTGTCCGGCCGAACGCCCGTGTGCCACCCCGCGCAAGCGCGCCATCCGCGCACTCTACCGGCGCGCCCCGTGGGCGACAACGCGGAACGCGCGCCCGAGCCGGGGCCTTGGCCCCTGCCGCAGCGCGCTCAGCGAAACTCGTACTCGCACGCCTTGACGAACGGCGGCAGCTCCGCGCTCGCCTTGCACCCCGTCACGCGCCGCCCCGGGTAGCTCGGGCAGTCGGCCGCGGTCCGGCAGAGCAGCGTCCAGCCCATGTCGCCCGCGGCCCAGCGCGAGGCGCAGCCGTAGTAGGGCACGGGCGACATCATGCTGCTGCGGCCGCACGGGTCGCCGACGCAGTCCGCGGGCGAGCTGCACGCGAAGGCCGCGCCCTCGACCGTCGGCAGGCCGTCGTCGCCGGGCTTCAGGCACGCGTCGTCCGAGGCGACGCAGTGCGCCTTTCTGGCCTTGGCGTCCCAGCAGCACACGCTCGTCGGGCCGCGGCAGGTCTCGGCGCCGCAGCTCGCGCGCGGCTCGGCGCGCGTGCAGGTGTCGCCGAACATGAGCTCGCCGTCGGACACGCAGGCGAGCTCCGGGCTGTGGCAGGGCCCGCCCGGGATGCACACCTCGCTCACGTTGCACGGCAGGGGTGCGCACTCGTAGACGTGGTAGGTGACATCGGCGCTCGAGAGGTCCTGGATGCAGCACCCCTGCCCGCTCGGGCAGTCGGAGAAGTCGTCGCAGGCCATCCTCACGGGCTGTCCACCCGCGCGGCACGCGGTCACCTCGTCCTCCGGCGTGAGCGGCTTCGGCGCGCATTTCCCGAGGCCCGTCGGCGGGTCGATGCAGCAGATCTGCCCGCGCGTGTCGCACACCTCGCTCGCGGCGCCGCACTGGATCTTGCCCGGCGTGCGCGTCCCGACGCGCGCGACCTCGACCCGCGCCGGCGCACTCGAAGTCGGCGCCGACGGTGCGGGCGCGCCGGAGGCGGTCGCGCTCGCGTGGGGGGGCGGCGCGCTCGCGGGCGTGGCGACGACGATCACGGAGCCGCCCGGGCCCGCGCCACCGGCGCCGAGCGTGGCGGCCGGCGGGCGCTGGCAGGTGACGACGGCGGCTCCACACGCGAGCAGACCGAGCAGGGTGGCGGGCAGGCCTCGAGCGCGCATGGCGGGAGCTTAGTACAGTCTTCCGGACGGACGCGCCGGTCTCGCTGGCGCTCCCGGGCAGGTCGCTCCGCGCGCACCTCGAGCCGCGGCTGGCGCCACCGCGCGCGGATCGGACTAGCGTGAGCTCGCCCATGAGCCCCTTCGCCTTCGCCGCCGCCGTGAGCTTGCTCCTCTTGTCGGGCTGTGCCGCCGTGCCGGCGCCGACCGCGCCCGGGCCCGCTGCGCCGGCCGCCGCGGCGGGCGACATCGTCCAGGCGGGGACGCCGGGGCTCCGGACGCGCGCCGCCGAGGTGCCCCGGGAGCGCATCGCCACCCCGGAGTTTCAGGCGCTCTTCGCGCGCATGATCGACACCATGCGCCGGGCGCCCGGTGTCGGGCTGGCGGGCCCGCAGATCGGCGTCCCGTGGCGCGTCATCGTGCTCGAGGATCGGGCGGAGCTCATGGCCCGCGCCACGCCCGAGGAGGTGGCCGAGCGCGGGCGCGTCGCCTTCGGGCCGCGCGTCTTCGTGAACCCCGTCCTGCGGCTCGTCGGCGAGGAGCGGGCCTCGTTCTTCGAGGGGTGCCTCAGCGTGCGGGGGTACGTGGGCGTCGTGGCGCGCCACCTCGAGGTCGAGGTGAGCGGGCTCGACGAGCACGGCGTCGAGCAGGTGTGGCGCGTGCGCGGCTGGCCGGCTCGCATCCTGCAGCACGAGGTGGATCACCTCGACGGGACGCTCTACGTGGATCGCATGCTCACGCGCTCCTTCGCGAACGCCGACCTCGCCAGGGCGCTCTACGGCGGCAAGCCCGCCGCGGAGATCCTGCGCCTGCTCGGTCCGTGAGCGGCGGGGCGGCGCCGCCCGACCCTGCCTACCACGGACCACACCGCCCCCGGAGCCTTCGGAGTCGGGCTTGCGGGGGTGCCTGGGCGGGCGCACCTTCTAGATGCTGGGTACGCGCGTCCACGAGCCATCCGCCTCGAAAGGTGGCAGACGACATGAGCGTTCGCCCGCTCTCGCCCGAAGAGCTGTGCACCCGGTGCGACCCCGGTCGCTTCGAGTTTCAGTCCACCGCCGAGCTCGAGCCCGTGTCGGCGCGGGTCGGGCAGGAGCGTGCCGTCGAGGCCCTGCGCTTCGGCATGGGCATGCGGCACGACGGCTACAACTTCTACGCCATGGGGCGGCCCGGCGCGGGCAAGTTCACGGCCGTCAGCGCCACGGTGCAGGAGCGCGCGGCCCAGGAGTCGGTGCCGCGCGACATCTGCTACGTCAACGACTTCGCGGCCTCGCACAAGCCGCGCCACATGCTCCTGCCTGCCGGCAAGGGCAAGGAGCTGAAGCGCGACGTCGAGCAGCTCGTCGAGGAGCTGCGCACCGTGATCCCGGGCGCGCTCGAGACCGACGAGTTCCGCACGCGCAAGCACGCGCTCGACGAGGAGCTGAAGGGGCGGCAGGAGTCGTCCCTGCACGAGCTCCGGGCGCGCGCCTCGAAGAAGGGGATCGCGCTCGTGCACACGCCGATGGGCTTCGCGCTCGCCCCGGTGAAGGACGACGAGGTGGTGCCGCCCGACGACTTCGCGAAGCTCCCCGAGGCGGACCGCAAGCGCATCGAGGAGGACATCCAGGCGCTCGGCGAGGACGTGCGGGCCATGCTGGCCAAGGTGCCGCGCTGGGAGCAGGAGGCGCGCCACAAGATGAAGGAGATCGTGCGCGAAGCGATGCGCACGGCGGTCGCCCACCTGCTCGAGGACGCGAAGAAGAAGTACGCCGAGCTGCCGGAGGTCGTCGCCTTCCTCGCTGGCATCGAGCAGGACGTGCTCGAGAACGCCAGCGCCTTCATGAAGCGCGACGAGGCCGCGGGGGTCGCCGCCTTGCTCGAGGGCGACGAGGGCGCGCAGCTGCGGCGCTATCAGGTGAACCTGCTCGTCGACCACTCGGAGACGAAGGGCGCGCCGGTCGTGTTCGAGGACTCGCCCGCGTACGACAACCTCGTCGGGCGCATCGAGCACCTGTCGCGCTTCGGCGCCCTGCTCACGGACCACAACCTCATCAAGCCGGGCGCCCTGCACAAGGCCAATGGCGGCTACCTCCTGCTCGACGTGCGCAACGTCCTGCTGGCGCCCTACGCCTGGGAGGGCCTGAAGCGCGCGCTCCTGTCGAAGCAGATCCGCATCGAGTCGGTGGGGCGCGTGCTCGGTCTCGGCAGCACGGTGTCGCTCGAGCCCGAGCCCGTGCCACTCGACGTCAAGGTGGTGGTGCTCGGCGAGCGGCGCCTGTTCTACCTCCTGTCGGCCTTCGACCCGGAGTTCCGCGCGCTCTTCAAGGTCGCGGTCGACTTCGAGGACGAGGTGGACCGCTCGAGCGACAACGACCTGCTCTACGCGCGGCTCGTCGCCACCGTCGTCAAGGACGAGAAGCTCCGGGCCTTCGATCGCACGGGCGTCGCGCGCGTCATCGAGCACTCGGCCCGGCTCGCCGACGACGCGGCGAAGCTCTCGGCCCACATGGGCAAGCTCTGCGACCTCGTGCGCGAGGCGAGCTACTGGGCCGGCGAGCGCGGCGTCGAGCTCGTGACGGCGGCCGACGTCGAGCGCGCCATCGACACCGGCGTCACGCGGGTCGCGCGCGTGCGCGAGCGGCTCTACGAGCAGATCGAGCGCGGCACGCTGTTCGTCTCGACGACGGGCGAGCGCGTGGGCCAGGTCAACGGGCTCGCCGTCCTCGAGCTCGGGGGCTTCGCCTTCGGCCGGCCGAGCCGCATCACCGCCCGGGTGCGCCTCGGGCGCGGCGAGGTCGTCGACATCGAGCGCGAGGTCGAGCTCGGCGGGCCGCTGCACTCGAAGGGCGTGCTCATCCTCTCGGCCTTCCTCGGCGCCCGCTTCGTGCAGGAGCTGCCGCTGTCGGTCGCGGCCACGCTCGTCTTCGAGCAGTCGTACGGCATCGTCGAGGGTGACAGCGCCTCGTCGGCCGAGCTCTACGTGCTCCTGTCGGCGCTCGCGGACGTGCCCCTGAAGCAGAGCCTTGCCGTGACCGGCTCGGTGAACCAGCACGGCGAAGTGCAGCCCATCGGCGGCGTGAACGAGAAGATCGAGGGCTTCTTCGACGTGTGCAGCGCCCGCGGCCTCACCGGCGAGCAGGGCGTCGTCATCCCGAAGAGCAACGTCAAGCACCTGATGCTGCGCGGTGACGTGGTCGAGGCCGTGCGCGCCGGGCGCTTCCACGTGTACGCCGTCGAGTCCATCGACGAGGGCATCGAGGTGCTCTCGGGCGTGCCCGCGGGGGCGCGCGACGCCGCCGGGAAGTTCCCCGAGGGCAGCGTGAACGCCCGGGTCGAGGCCCGGCTCGAGGCGCTCGCCAAGCTGCGCCTCCGCCTCGGCAAGGACAAGGACGAGGACAAGGTGCGCGGCAACGGAGACAAGCCGTGAGCCGAGACCCGCTCGAGCTCCGCGCGCGGCGGCTGCTCGTGGCGCTCGACGCCTCCGCGCACGGGCTCGCCGGGCTCGAGGCGGCGGCGCGCCTGGCCGAGCGCGCGCGCTCGGAGCTCGTCGGGCTCTTCGTCGAGGACGCGGGGCTCTTGCGGCTCGCGGCCTCGCCCGTGGTGCGCGTCGTGACCTCGGCAGGGGCGGGGCCGCAGGGCATGGAGGTCGCCGAGATGGAGCGCGCGCTCCGCTCGCGCGGCGACCGCGCCCGAGCGGCCGTCCGGGAGGCCGCCGAGCGGGCGAAGCTCACCTTCTCGTTCCGCGTCGTGCGCGGCGAGGTGACGCACGAGGTGGTGGCCGCCTCGGCGAGCGTCGACGTCGTCGTGCTGCCGCTCGGCGTCTCGGTGCTCGGCCGGCCCGACGTCGCGGCCGAGACGGCCCGGCGCGTGAGCGAGCAGGCCGAGCGCCCCGTCTTGCTCATCCGGGCCGGGCACGCGCTCTCGGGGCCCACGGTCGTGTACGACGGCAGTCCGGAGGGCGAGCGGGCGCTCGCGGCGGCGGCGTACCTCGCGCGCCACGACGGCGGCGTCGTCACGGTGCTCGGGGTCGGCGACGCCGAGGCGGCGGCGCGGCGCACGGCCGAGGAGGCGCGCGCAGGGCTCGCGGCGCTCGGCGTCGCGGCCCGGGTGCGCCCGGTGCTGCGGCCGGCGCTCGGCGAGGTGCTCATGGCGCTCGGCGAGGTCCCGGGTGGCGCCCTCGTCCTCGCGGCCGGCGCACGGGCGGCGGGCGTACCCCTCGCGCGACTCGCCGAGCGCGCGCGTCGGCCGATCATGCTCGCGCGCTGAGGTCGCGCGCTGCTCCGGGCGCTACGTGCGTCGAGGCGCCGGGCTCCGCCACAAACCCGGCAACTTCGGCGAAGTAGGCCGACTTGTGGCGGAGTCGAGGCCGGTCAGAGCCCGACGCCCGTCCACTCGACGCTGTGCGCCCAGAGCTTGCGCGCGAGATCGTCGTCGAGCGCGAGCGGGCTCGGCCGCTTCTCGCGGCAGCGGTCGTAGTAGCGGCCGTCGTCGCCGGCGACCTCGGGCGCGGTGGCGCAGTGGACGCTCGTGGCGGCGCCCTCCGCGTTCGAGAGCATGAAGAGCTTCATCAGCGGGCGGATGGGCCACGGGATGCGGCGCCACCCGTCGGAGGCGACGACGCCGGGATGAAGCGCGTAGCTGTGGATGCCTTCCGGCCCGACGCGGCGCGCGAGCTCGCGCGGGAAGAGCACGTTGGCGAGCTTCGAGACCGCGTACTCCCGCAGGCCCGTCACGGTCTCGGTCGGCTTCCTCACGGCCTCGAAGTCGATGCCCTTGGCGTCGTAGTGCGCAGTGCTTGCGACGTGGACGATGCGCGCGGCCTTCGCCTGTCGCAGGAGCGGCATCACGAGCAGCGTGAGCAGGAAATGCCCGAGGTGGTTCGTGCCGAAGGCGAGCTCGAAGCCGTCGGCGGTCTGCCCACGCTGGCCCGCGAGCCCCGCGTTGTTGAGCAGGACGTCGATCGGCCGCCCGGTGCCGAGGAGGCCCGCGGCGCAGGTGCGCACGCTCGCGAGCGACGCGAGGTCGAGCGCGACGAACTCGGCCTCGCCGCCCTGCCTGCGCAGGGCCTCGACGACGGGCAGGGTCTTCGCCTCCGAACGACAGGCGAGCGCCAGCTTGGCGCCGCGCGCGGCGAGGATCTCGGCCGTTGCGAGGCCGATGCCCGTGTTGGCGCCGGTGATGACGATGAAGCGCCCTGCGAGGTCCCTGTCCATGGCGCGCGTCGTACCATGGGAGCGGGGCGCGCACCGCGGGGGCGCTCGAGGTCTGGGAGCTACCCGACGAGGCGGTGCCGTGACATCCGCCGGTGCTCGGGCGCGCCGCGGTGGCCCGCCGAGCGCCTACGGCTGCGCCGACACGGTGGCCGGGATGTCGAACGCCGCCTCGCCGTCGACCGTGACATGGACGACCGTTTGCCCCGGCTCGAGCCCGTAGACGACGATCTCGCCGTGCTTGCCGGTCGGGTAGATGGCGAGGAACGGCTCGGCCGGCGTGAGCTCGACCTCGGTCGCCGCGTCGATGGGGCTGCCCCCTTCGAGCAGCCGCGCCCCGACGGCGATGCCCTCCGGGATGACGATCTCGTCCTATCCACAACGATACCACCACCCCTTGCCCGAGGCCATCCGGACATCCACGGAGGGTCGTCATGTATGGGTATACGAACGCGACGGCGCGCGGGCCCGCCGTCCGCGAGGCGTCGGCGACACGCGCGTCCATGCTAGCTTCGCTCGGTGATGGCGTGCCTTTTCACCACAGCCGAGCGAGCGTCCTCGGGGACCCTCGGGCCGCCGCGCGGGCGCGGCCGCGGCCGGGCGCGGTCCTTCGGCGCGCTCGCGCTCGTGCTCCTCTTGCCCTGCTGCGATGACCACCACCGGGAGCGGCGGCCCTCCGACACGAACGAGGCGCCGAACACGTTGGCTCCGCCCCGGCCGGACTTCACCCCGTCGCGGAGCGCCGGCCCGCGGCCCGCCCCGCCGACGGTGCGCTCGAGCGACCCCCCGGCCGACCCCACGGGGCGCAGCGTACCGATATCCGTGCCCGACGCCGCGAACGCCGAGCTCGCAGGCGTGCTCGAACAGGCCAGGGCCCTCGCTCTGTCGCTCGACGAGCGCGTCGGCCTCGTCACGCTCGGGGTCGAGCACATGACCGCGGCCGGTGGCGTCGACCTCACCCGCGACATGGCGCTCTACGCCAGCTTCGGCTTCCACGAGCTCGACCCGACGAAGGCCCCCGGCGCCGATCTCGTCGAGGTGGGCGTCTCCATCACGAGCTCCGCGAGCCTCTGCGGTGAGGTCCCGGCGCCGTGCCTCCGCGGGCGGCTCCAAGACTCGAGCCGACTCGAGCTCGGCGCCAGGCCCCGGCCGCTGCCGGCATGCTCCCTGGCCGACGCCTGGCGCGCCGCGCACGCGAGCGGGGTCCCCGAGAACGCCGTCGCCACGGCGACCTACGGCTTCTGGGAGGGCCCGCCCCAGCTCTGGACCTTCGAGGTCGCGGGGCACGGGGAGCTGCGGCGCGACATCGACGGCGCGACCTGCCGGCGCGCGACGCGCGAAGACGTCTTCCGCGCCATGGATGGGAGTCGAGGCGCGCGCCGCCGGTAGTCCTCGCGCCGCCCGGGCACCGCGTTGCGGGTCGATGCCGTCGGCGGTAGCGTGACGCGGGCCATGGGCGCGTGCGCGAGCCACAGCAGACCCCGACGGGACGCGCGGCGCGTCCGCGGAGTCGCGCCACCATGAGGGACGTCTTCGGCTGGGTCGGCACGCTCGTCGAGAAGCGCTACGAGGTCGAGGCCGTGGTCGGAGAGGGCGGGTTCGGCCTGGTCTACCGAGCGCATCACCGCGAGCTCGCCACTCCCGTCGCGATCAAGTGCCTCAAGCTCCCGGCCCACTTCGTCCCCGAGGCGCGGGAGCTCATGCTCGAGCGCTTTCGCAACGAGGGGCGCATGCTCTCGAAGCTCTCCCTGCACCCGAACATCGTGCGCGTGCTCGACTTCGGGATCGCCGAGCATCCGCGCGAGCCCGTGCCCTACCTCGTCCTCGAGTGGCTCGAGGGCACCTCGCTCGACGCCCTGCTCGCCGAGCGCCTCCGGGCGGGAGCGGGCCCCTTCGACGAGCGCGCGATCGTGGACATGCTCGGTCCCGCGATCGACGCCCTCGGCTTCGCGCACGAGCTCGGCATCGCCCATCGCGACATCAAGCCGGCCAACGTCTTTCGCGCCCGCACGGCCCGGGGCGAGACGACGAAGCTCCTCGACTTCGGGATCGCCAAGGCGATGAGCGACGGCGAGACCCACACCGAGCAGGTGACCCACACCTCGAGCGGCTTCCACGCGTTCTCCCCGCCCTACGGGGCGCCGGAGCAGTTTCGCCCCAAGCTCTTCGGCGCCACGGGGCCGTGGACCGACGTCCACGCGCTCGGGCTCCTCCTGTTCGAGCTCGCGACCGGCACGCGCATGTTCGTGGGCGACGAGGTCGGCGACTTCTTCGTCGCGTCGACGTCCGACGACCGCCCTTCGCCACGCAGCCGCGGCGCGCGCGTCTCCGACGCCTTCGCGGCGCTCTGCCTGCGCGCCTCGGCGGTCGAGCCGAAGGCCCGCCCGAGCGCGGCCGAGCTGCTCGCCGCGCTGCGCGGGCTCGAGTCGGGCGACGCGCCCGCCGCGCCGTCCGCTCCGCCCGAGATCGACGCGCACAGCGAGGCGCTCGACACCGCGGCGTTCCTCGACGCGCGGCCCGGCGTGGCGCCACCGGCCCTCGAGCCGCGCGCCGGCGAGCTCGCGCACCATCCGAGGACGGAGGGCACGGTCCCTCTGCCCTCGGCCCCGCCCGGCGTGCCGGCACGTCGGCTGGGCGCGCCCTGGCTCGCCGCGAGCGTGGCGGCCGCGGCGGTCTCGGTCGTCGCGGTCGTGTGGGCGCTGTCGGCGGGACGCGACGCCGCCGCGACGGGTCCGCGGGTCGACGGCAGCGCGACCCGAGGCGACGAGCGCGCGGCGACGAGCGCCGGTGGGCCTGCCGACCCGTCGGCCTCGGCCCCGTCGTCGCCATCGGCGGCGAGCCTCGCGCCGGTCTCGAGCGCCACGCGCCCGTCGCCGGGGACGCCCGAGCACGCTCGGCTCGCGTGGCACCTCTACGACGACGAGACCGAGATCGACAACCTCGCGACCGGTGTGCGCGAGGCCGAGGCGAGCTGCCGCGCGGGCAACGCCGACGGCTGTGCCGTCGTGGGGGACGCCCTGCGCATCGGGCGGGGTCTCCCACAGGACGTCCGCCGCGCGTTCGAGACGCTGGACCGCGCCTGCCGCGACGGCTCGGAGCTCGGCTGCGCGCAGCTCGGCGTCATGTACGCGGAGGGCTCGGCCGTGCGCAAGGACCCGGAGCGCGCCGTCGCGCTGTACGACCAGGCGTGCGGCGCCGGCGTCCCACGGGCGTGCGTCGATCTCGGCAACGCCTACCGCCATGGCAATGGCGTCGAGCGCGATCGCAAGCGCGCGACCGAGCTCTACGAGCAGAGCTGCGAGCGCGGCGACATGATGGGCTGTCGCCGCCTCGGCGAGGTCCTCGACGACACCGCAGAGCGGCTCCCGCTCTACCGCCGCGCCTGCGACGGCGGCGAGATGCTGGGCTGCAACTACCTCGGCGACTTCTACCGCGACGGACGCATCGTCGCGGCCGACCAGGAGCGCGCGGCCGAGCTGTATCGGAAGGCCTGCGACCGGGGCTCGATCTGGGGCTGCTACGACCTCGCCGTCCTCTACCAGTACGGCCGGGGCGTCCCGAAGGACGAGGCGCGGGCGCTCTCGCTCGCGAAGGCCGCGTGTGACGGGCAGACCTGGGGCATCGACGGCCACAAGAAGGCCTGCGACTGGGTGGCCACCCGACGTGCGCCCCCCGAGCCCAAGCCCGCCGCGGGGGACGCGGCGTCCGCCGTGCCCGACCGCTGACGCCGAGCCTCGCGCTCGTCCGGCGCGGGGTAGCCGGACGCCCGCGGCCGGTCTACGACGGAACCATGGCAGCCCCCGGCTGGGACTTCACGGGCAAGGTGGCGGTCGTCACGGGCGGCGGGCGCGGCATCGGGCGCGTCATCGCGCGCACGCTCGCGGCGGCGGGGGCCGAGACCCACGTCTTCGATCGCGCCCTTGGCGACCCCGACCCGTCGCTCCGCTTCCACGCGGTCGACATCGGCGTCACGACGAGCGTCGCCGCGGCGGCCGGGAGCCTGCCGCGGCCCGCGACCCTGCTCGTCAACAACGCGGGCATCACGCGCGACAAGAGCCTGCTCAAGATGAGCGACGACGAGTGGCAGTCGGTGCTCGACGTGAACCTGTCCGGCGCCTTCCGCCTGATCCGCGCGCTCGCACCCGGCATGCGCGAGGCGGGCGGTGGACGCATCGTGAACATCACCTCGATCAACGGCCTGCGCGGAAAGTTCGGCCAGGCGAACTACGCCGCGGCGAAGGCCGGCCTCGTCGGCCTCACGAAGACGGCGGCGCGCGAGCTCGGGCCGAAGGGCATCACCGTCAACGCGGTCGCCCCGGGCATGGTCATGACGGACATGGCGCGCGAGCTGCCCGAGGACGTGCGGGCGCGCGCGCGCGCCGAGGCGGTGCTCCCCGAGCTCGCCGCGCCCGAGGACATTGCCCACGCGGTCCTGTTCCTGCTCTCCGACGCGGCGCGCGCCATCACCGGCGAGGTGTTGCGCGTGGACGCGGGTCAGTACATCTGACGTGCCGTCGAAGGTCGAAGCCCCATGAGCAAGCTGTTCTCTCCGCTGCGCCTGCGCGAGACCACCTTCCGCAATCGCATCTTCGTCTCGCCGATGTGCCAGTACTCGTGCGTGGACGGGCTCGCCACGCGCTGGCACCTCGTGCACCTCGGCAGCCGCGCGGTCGGTGGCGCGGCGGCCGTGCTCGCCGAGGCCTCGGCGGTGTGTCCCGAGGGGCGCATCTCGCCCGGGGACCTCGGGCTCTGGTCCGACGCCCACGCCGAGGCGCTCGCCGACACGGCGGCCTTCGTGCGCGAGCAGGGGGCGGTGCCCGGGATCCAGCTCGCCCACGCCGGGCGCAAGGCCTCGACCGCGGCGCCCTGGGACGGGGGTGCGCCCGTGCCGAAGGAGGCGGGGGGCTGGGAGCCGGTCGCCCCGAGCGCCGTCGCCTTCGCGCCCGGCCACCCGACGCCGCGCGCGCTCGACGCGGCGGAGATCGACGCCGTGGTGGCGTACTTCGTGGCCGCGGCACGGCGCGCGCTCGCGATAGGCTTCGAGCTCGTCGAGCTCCACATGGCGCACGGCTACCTGCTGCACGAGTTCCTGTCGCCGCTCTCGAACCAGCGCGACGACGACTACGGCGGCAGCTTCGCGAACCGCACGCGGCTGCCGTTGCGCGTGGCGCGGGCCGTGCGCGAGGCGTGGCCGGCGCGCCTGCCGCTCTTCGTGCGGCTCTCGGCCACCGACTGGGTCGAGGGGGGGTGGGACCTCGCGCAGACCATCGAGCTCGCCAAGGCGTTCCGCGGCCTCGGCGTCGATCTGGTCGACTGCTCGAGCGGCGGGCTCGCGCCGCACGCCACGGTGCCGGCGGGGCCCGGCTTCCAGGTGCCCTTCGCCGAGGCGGTGCGCCTCGAGGCCGGCATCCCGACGGGCGCCGTCGGCCTCATCACCCAGCCGAAGCAGGCCGAGGAGATCGTCGCGACGGGCCGGGCCGACGCCGTGCTGCTCGCGCGCGAGCTCCTGCGGCACCCGTACTGGCCGCTCCACGCCGCCGAGGTGCTCGGCGCCGAGATCGACTGGCCGAAGCAGTACCTGCGCGCGCGCCGCTAATACCTGGCGAGTCGAGCCATGTCCGAGCTGCGCCCCGCTCCGTTGCTCCCGAGCGTCGAGCTCGCCCGCGCGCGGGGCCTCGCGCTGCCGGACGGCGACCCCTTCGAGGTCGAGCGGCTGGCGGCGCTCGTCGTCGACGCACGCCTGCTGCGGCGCACGGGCTGGAGCGAGCAGAAGTGGCTCTCGCCGGACGACGTGAAGGGCCTCGGGCGCGAGCTGCCCTCGACCGGCCAGCCGGGCGCCATGTACCACGTGATGGGCCGGCAGCTCGCAGCGCGGGCGGGCTTCGTGCGCTGCCAGCTGCACCACTACAGCGACGAGGCGTGCTCCCTGCGCGACACCTACGTGCCCGCGCTCATCACCGCCGCGCCCGAGATGGCGCACTTCGAGGACGCCCTGCGCGCGCTCACGGCGGGTACACCGCCCGAGGCCCTGCGCTGCACCGATCTGGCGCCGCGGGTGGTGGGCGCCGCGTACCGCTCGGTCCCGAGCACCCTGCCGCCCGACTTTCACGGCTTCGCGTACGCCGACGCGCTCGCGCGCGCCGCCACCACCGTGGGGGGCCTGTTCGCCCGCGGCACGGTGCTCGCGGGCGAGGT
>JADLAB010000742.1 GCA_020848455.1 Polyangiaceae bacterium | reverse complement strand
GGCGGTGGCGCGGAACAAGCAGCGATCCAGACGAGCGCTGCGGCCTGAGCGACGACGAGACGCGGCATCGGCGTCGATCGTAGCAGGCGCGCGCTGCAACGGATGCCTCGAGACGGCCGGCTGTACTAGGATGGCCCCTTCCCGCGAGCCGACGAGGGACCGATGACCAAGTCCGTCACCGACGACCGCACCGAGACCGCCTTCCAGGACTTCAAGCACGCCTACTCGCCCGAGCAGGCCGTGGTCGAAGCGAACCGCTGTCTGTTCTGCTCGGACGCGCCCTGCATGCAGGCCTGCCCGACGCACATCGACGTGCCGCAGTTCATCCGCAAGATCGCCACGGGCAATCTGCGGGGCTCGGCGCGCACCATCTTCGACGCGAACATCCTCGGGATGAGCTGCGCCCGGGTCTGCCCGGTCGAGACGCTATGCGTGGGGGCGTGCGTGTTCAACACCCTGGGCGTGCCGCCGATCCAGATCGGCAAGCTGCAGCGCCACGCCACCGATCGCGCCTTCGAGGCGGGCACCCGCTTCTTCGAGGCCGGCCCGCCGAGCGGCAAGAGCATCGGGCTCGTGGGCGGCGGTCCGGCGTCGCTCGCGGCGGCGCACGAGCTACGGCGTCACGGGCACGCCTGCACGATCTACGAGAAGCGCAGCGTGCTCGGCGGCCTCAACACGACCGGCATCGCGCCCTACAAGATGCGCGCGGACCGCTCGGTGCTCGAAGCCGACTGGGTGCTCGCCATCGGCGGCATCGAGGTCAAGACGGGCGTCGAGGTCGGCCAGGCGCCCACCTTCGCCGCGCTCGAGCGTGCGCACGACGCCGTGTTCGTGGGCGTCGGGCTCGGCCCCGACACCTCGCTCCGCGTCCCCGGCGAGGACCTCGCCGGCGTCGCCGGCGCGGTCGCGTTCATCGAGCGGCTGAAGCTCGGGCGCGTGTCGCTCGCCGGCGTGCGCCGCGCGCTCGTGGTCGGCGGCGGCAACACGGCGCTCGACGGCGTGCGCGAGCTCTGTGGGCTCGGCGTCCCGGAGGTCACGCTCGTGTACCGGGGCAAGGAGGCGAAGATGCCGGGCTACCGGCACGAGTGGAGCGCCGCCAAGCAGGAGGGGGCGCGGGCGCTCTTCCAGCACCTGCCCGTCGCCTTCGAGGGCGCCGGCAAGGTCGAGCGCGCGCGCCTGGTGCGCATGGACGACCAGAAGAAGCCCATCGCCGGGACGGAGCACACGGTCGAGGCCGATCTCGTGCTCGTGGCCATCGGCCAGTCGACGCTCGGCGCGCTGCTCGCCGGGCTCGACGGCATCCGCATCGTCGACGGCTGCGTGGCCGTCGACGCCGACGGCTTCACCGGTCGCAAGGGCTGGTACGCCGGCGGCGACTGCACCAACGGTGGCAAGGAGGTCGTCAACGCCGCGGCCGAAGGCAAGGCCGCCGCGCTCGCCATCCACCGCTACCTCACGGGAGGCGCCCATGCCTGATCTCACGACCAACTGCGCCGGCATCAGCTCGCCCAACCCGTTCTGGCTCGCGTCCGCGCCGCCCGCGAACTCGGGCGACCAGGTGCAGCGCGCCTTCGACGCCGGCTGGGGCGGCGCCGTGTGGAAGACGCTCGGCCAGCCTATCCAGAACGTGTCGAGCCGCTTCGGCGGCCTGCACTACCAGGGCACGCGCGCCATCGGCTTCAACAACATCGAGCTCATCACCGACCGGCCGCTCGAGGTGAACTTCCGGGAGATCTACGAGACCAAGAAGAAGTTCCCGAAGCACGCCGTCGTCGTGTCCCTGATGGTCGAGACCCGCGACGAGTGGAAGGAGATCATCAAGCGCGCCGTCGACACCGGCGCCGACGGGCTCGAGCTCAACTTCGGCTGTCCGCACGGCATGTGCGAGCGCGGCATGGGCTCGGCCGTCGGCCAGGAGCCGAAGGTCAACGAGCGCATCACCTCGTGGGCGGTCGAGTTCTCGACGATCCCCGTGCTCGTCAAGCTCACGCCCAACGTCTCGGACATCGTGCCGCACGGGCTCGCCGCCAAGCGCGGCGGCGCGCACGGCGTGTCGCTCATCAACACCATCAAGAGCATCAT
>JADLAB010000741.1 GCA_020848455.1 Polyangiaceae bacterium | reverse complement strand
GCGGAGTGGGACCGGATCGTGACGGCGTTCGAGGGCTCCGGGCTGTCGGCCACGGAGTTCTGCCGGCGCCGGGGGCTCTCGAAGGGGACGCTCGGCTGGTGGCGATGGCGGTTGCGGCATGAGCAGCCGGAGGTCGCCGCCGCAACGGACGACGTGCGCCTCGTGCCCGTCGAGATCGTCGGCGCACTCGAGCGCGCCACGGCTCCGCGCCGCTCCGCCCTGGTGGCCGTGACCTTCGAGGGGCTAGCGGTGGAGTTCGAGGCCGGGACCGACGTCGCGTATGTCGGGGCGCTTGTCAGGGCACTGCGACCGTGCTGACGCTCCCTGCGAGCGTGCGCGTGTACCTCGCCGCGGAGCCGGTCGACCTGCGACGTGGGCACGATGGGCTCGTCGCCATCGTGCGCAGCGTGTGGGGCCTTGACCCATTCGACGGTCATCTCTTCGTGTTCCTCGGGCGCCGCCTCGACCGCGTGAAGATCCTCGTCTGGGACCGCAATGGCTTCGTGCTGTACTACAAGCGTCTTTCGCGGGGTCGCTTCCGCATGCCCACGGTGACGCCGGGCGCGGCGCGTGTCGAGATGGACGCGACGACCCTCGCCATGTTGCTCGACGGCATCGACGTGCGCGCAGTCCGCAGGCCCGTTCCCTGGCGACCGCCGACCTCGATCTCGCCGCCGGCGTAGGGTCGCCGCGGCGCCTGACGCCGGAAAACCTGGATCAGATCGATCCCTTACACGACAGGATCGACACGCCGCCTCGGCCATGATCAAAGATGGCCGTTGGCGACCAAGAAGCACGACTGCCGATGGCGGGGCCTCGCTGGGAGGCTCGAGGCGCGGCTCGCCGAACGCGACACCGCCGTCGCCGAGCGTGATGCCGCTGTCGCCGAGCGCGATGCAAAGCTCGCGGCACTCGTCGCCCGCGTGAACGAGATCGAGCACCAGCTCGCGCTCGCACGGAAGGAGATCTTCGGCCGCAAGTCGGAGAAGATCCCGCCGGTCGCCGAGGAGGCAAAGAAGCGCGAGGGCCACAAGCCCGTGCGCGGCGGCCACACCAACCCGCGCAAGCGCAAGGAGAACGCGGAGGCCATGGCGTCGCTGCCGACGACCGTGATCGAGCATCCGGTTCCCGACAACGAGCGACGGTGCCCTCACTGCGGCGACGAGATCAAGCCCATCGGCGAGGGCGAGCGGAGCGTCGAGTACGAGTGGGTGCCCGGTCGATTCGAGCGGCGCGTGCACATCGTCGAGGTCGGTCGCTGCCCGTGCAAGATGCACTACGCGCGTGGCCCTGCGCCGGCGCGCGTCGTCGAGGGCTGCAAGTACGGCGTGGGCTTCCTCGCGAAGCTCGCCGTCGACAAGTGCGGCGACGCGACGCCGATCTATCGCATCGAGAAGGCGATGCGGCGCGCCGGCATCCCGCTCTCGCGCAGCACGATGAACGATCTCATTCTGCTCGCTGGCAAGCTCTGCATGCCGCTGTGGAAGGCCGCGCTCGAGGAGGTGCGTCTCGACGAGCACGTGCAGGCGGACGAGACGAGCTTCCGCACGCAGGGAAATCCGGCACGATCATATGTCTGGACCTTCCTGTCGAAGCTCCACACCGTCTACGTGTTCGCGCCGTCGCGCAGCGGCGAAACAGCGAACATGGTGCTCGGCGGGACGACGGGCCGACTCACTGTCGACGGCCACACCGGCTACAACGCGGTCACTGAGGTCGAGGGTCGGACGCGCGGCGGTTGCTGGTGCCACGCCAGACGGTATCTATTCGAGGCGCTC
>JADLAB010000579.1 GCA_020848455.1 Polyangiaceae bacterium | reverse complement strand
TGCTCGTCGACATCTCCGTCTCCGACACCCTGATGGCCATGGGCATGATGATTGTGCCGCCTTCGAGCATCAGCCTGCCGCTGAAGCTCCTGTTGTTCGTGGTCGTCGATGGCTGGCACCTCTTGGCTGGCTCGCTCGTGAGGAGCTTCGCATGACCCAGGACGCAGCCCTCGCCCTCGTGCAGCAGTTCGTCGAGCTCGGCCTCGTCGTCGTGGGGCCGGTGCTGCTCGCGGCACTGCTCGCCGGCGTGGCCACCGGCATCTGCCAGACCATCACCCAGATCAACGATGTGAGCCTCGGCTTCGTGGTCAAGGCCGCCTCCGTGGTGGTCCTGCTGCTCGTCATCGGCGGCGTGCTCGCGGAGAAGACGACGCGCTACACGCGCGACCAGCTGTCGGCGGTGGCCGGCGTCGTGCACTGATGGCGTTCGGCGAGCTCGGCATTCAGCTGCTCTGTGCGGGCGCGCTCACGCTCGGTCGGGCTGCGGGCTTCGTGCTCGTCTCCCCATTTCCGGGAAGCGCCGCGCCCGCGCAGGTGCGAGTCGCCTTGGTGCTGGCGCTGACGCTGGCGCTGGCCCCCACCGTTGCGGCGTTCGCGGAGGTGCCTGCGGGACCCCTCGCACTCGCACCGCTCGTCGTCTGGGAGCTCGGCGTCGGAGTGGTGATCGGCGCCGTGTTTCGCTTCATGTTCGCGGCAACCGAGGTGCTCGGTGGAGTCCTCGGCAACGTGACCTGGCTCTCGGCGCCCGTGGCCCTCAATCCTGCGCTCGGCGCCGAGGACTCGGCGGTGGCCTCGCTCATCGGCCTCTTCGCGATGCTGCTCGCTCTGGCGGCAGGCGTGCACAGGGTCGTGCTCCAGTATCTAGGGGCCTCGTTCAACGTCATTCCGGTCGGTAGCCCCGTGGCGCTCGGCAACGTGGCGTTCGCGTTCGTGGACCTCGGCAGCCGTGCGCTCGAGGCCGGCGTGCGCCTCGCCCTGCCAGTGCTGCTCGTGAGCCAGCTCGTGCAGGTGGCCTTGGCCTTCGTCGCCCGGGTTGCACCGCAGCTGCAGATCTTCAATGTGGGCTTCGCCGTGCTGGTCGCGGCGAGCCTGCTCGCGCTTCTTGCTGCCCTGCCCGCGATCGCGCACGGCCTCGCGGGGTTCTTCGGGATTCTGCCCGATACCTACGAGGCGGTGCTGCGCGCGCTACCGACGGCGCCGTGAGCTCGGACGGCGAGCGAGACAACGCCCAACATCCGGCGACGCCGAAGCGCAGGGACGACTTCCGGAAGCAGGGGCGCTTCGCGCGCGCCCGCGACGCGACCGGCGTGGCGGCGCTCGGCGCGACCGTGGTCGTCCTCGATCTGCGGATCGGTCCCAACGCCGACGCCGCGCGCGAGCTGTTCGAGCGCTGCCTCGGCGACGCTGGCGCCATGGTCCGCGGGGCGCCCCTTCCGCTCGGTGAGATGCTCGCACGTTTCCTCGCGCCCGTCGCCGTACCGCCGGCGCTCGCTGCGGCGGGCGCTGCGTGTGTCGTGGGTGCGGCGCAGGCCGGGCTGCGGCTGTACCCCGAGCTTCTGGCGTTCGATGTGAGCCGCCTCTCACCGCTGCCGCGCGTCAAGCAGCTGTTCGATCTGCGGCACGCTGGCTTCGAGCTCCTGCTCGCGCTCGGCAAGGTCGGCCTCATGACGTGGGCCTGCTACGGCGTGGTGTCCGAGGAGGTTCCGGCTCTCGTGCACCAGGCGACCCTCCCCGTCGCGAGTGCGTTGCCTCTGCTCGGTGTGCTCACGCTGCGCGTGGCGCTGCGAGCCCTGTGCGTCCTCGGAGCCCTCACCGCGCTCGACTACCTGCACAACCGCTTCTCCCTCGCCAAGGAGATGCGCATGACCACGCAGGAGCTCAAGGATGAGGCGCGCCAGAGCGAGCTCGACCCCCACGTGAAGGCACGCATCAAGCAGCGCATGCACGCAGCCTGGAAGCGGCGCGCGAGCTTCTCGCTGCGGCACGCGGACGTGGTGGTGACCAATCCGACGCACATCTCCGTCGCGTTACGGTACGGCGCGAAGGACTCCACACCGGTGGTGGTGCAGAAGGGTCACGATCATGCCGCGCTGCGCATCCGACAGCGCGCACGCGCACTAGGCATTCCGATTGTCGAGAACCGCGCGCTAGCGCGTGCCCTCGACGTAGCCGTCGCGGTCGGCGAGCCGGTGCCGGCCGCTCACTTCGTCGCGGTCGCGCGCGTCCTCGCCTTCGTGTACAGGCTCCACGGTCGGCGCCGGGCCGCGCGCGGGCGGTGAGCATCGGCACGCGACGTGCACCGTGGGGCGCGTGAGCTCCGGGGTCGAGCGAAAGGGCATCGCGGACGTCGTCGTACCGCTGGCGATCATCTCCATCGTCCTCATGATGGTCGTGCCGCTGCCGCCGGTGCTGCTCGACTTGATGCTGAGCTTGAGCATCGCACTCGGCGTCGGCATCTTCCTCACTGCGCTCTTCATCGAGCGCCCGCTCGAGTTCAGTGCTTTCCCCACCGTGGTGCTCATCGCCACGCTGCTCCGGCTGAGCCTGAACGTAGCGACGACGCGCCTCATTCTCCTCCACGGCGCCAGTGGCTCCGGCGCAGCCGGACAGATGGTCGAAGCGTTCGGCCGGTTCGTGGTCGGCGGGCAAATCCTGGTAGGACTCGTCGTGTTTCTCATCCTCGTGGTCATCAATTTCATGGTGATCACCAAGGGCGCGAGCCGCATCGCGGAGGTGGCGGCGCGCTTCACTCTCGACGCCATGCCCGGCAAGCAGATGGCCATCGACGCCGAGGCCGCGAGCGGCGCGATCGACGCCGAGCAGGCCAGGGCCCGCCGCACCACCATCGAGCGCGAGGCGGACTTCTTCGGGGCGATGGACGGCGCGAGCAAGTTCGTCCAGGGGGACGCCGTGGCGGGCCTGCTCATCACAGCCATCAACCTCGTTGGCGGTCTCATTGCAGGGCTCGTGGCCGGGCTCGACCTGGGTGCTGCGGCCAAGACCTTCGCCGTGCTCAGCGTGGGGGACGCGCTCGTGTCGCAGATCCCGGCGCTGCTCGTGTCCGCGGCTTCCGGTGTCGTGGTGACCCGCAGTGCCACGGGGCAGCCCATCGGGCAGGCCTTGGTCTCGCAGCTGCTCGGGCGTCGGCGGGCTGTCGCTATGACCGCCGGGATCTTGGCGCTTCTCGGGCTGTTGCCGGGGATGCCCACTCTGCCGTGCTTCGCGCTGGCCGGCGGCCTCGGCCTTGGTGCGCGCCGCGCCAAGGCGGCCGGCGACACCGCCGGCGCGGCGCCGGGCGAGGCACCGGCTGCGCCCGAGGGGGCCGCGGGGCGCAGCCCCGGTGCCGAGGTGGACGCCGCGCTCGACGTGGACCTCCTGTCGCTCGAACTCGGCTCCGAGCTCCTGTCCTTGGTCGACCGAGCGCGCGACGGTGCCCTGTTGGATCGCGTGGGCGCGTTGCGCCGCGAACTAGCGCGCGACCTCGGGGTCGTAGCGCCGGCGATCCACGTCTGCGACAACCTGGAACTTCGACCGAACGCCTACCGCTTGCTCCTACTCGGCACGCCACTCGGTGGCGGCGAGTGCGCCACCGATCGCCTGCTGGCCGTCGATGCGACGGGGAGCGCGCCGCCACTCGAGGGTGAGCTCACGCGCGACCCGACCTTTGACTTGCCGGCACGTTGGATCCTCCCGCGCGACCGCGACATGGCCGATGCGCTCGGGTACGCCGTGGTCGATCACGGGACCGTGATTGCCACGCACATGGGCGAGCTCCTGCGGCAGCACGCAGCGCGCATGCTCGGGCGGCAGGAGACGCAGCACCTGCTGGAGCGGCTCGCCCAAAAGTACCCGAAACTGGTCGACGACGTCGTGCCGCAGCTGCTTCCGCTCGGCGACATCCTCCGGGTCCTGCGGAACCTGCTGCGCGAGCGCATCTCGATCCGAGACCTACGCACCATCATGGAGTCGCTCGCCGAACTCAGCGCTCACACCAAGGACTCCGAGCAGCTTACCGAGCTCGTGCGCGAACGGTTGGCGCCCCAGATCACCGCTGGGCTGAGGGGGGAGGACGGACGCGTGAGCGCCCTAGGTCTCGACCCGCGGCTCGAGGAGCGCCTGCGCGCGTCGTTGCGCGACATCGCGGCTGGCACGGGCGGTGCATTGCCTCCGGAGATGCTGAGCCAGCTCGCGGCCGAGGCCCAGAGGTCGCTAGATCGCTTCACCGCACTCGGTGCTCAGCCGCTGCTCATCTCGCCGCCCGACCTGCGGCGCTACCTGCGCGCCATCTTCGAGCACAAGGTGCCGCAGATTGTGGTGGCGTCCTATCGCGAGATCGAGCCCTCCGTGCCGCTCCAGATCGTCGACTCGCTTGGGCGTCCTGCCGAGCTGAAAGGTTGAACCATGAGTGAGCCCATCCAGCCCGTCTCCGAGCGACCCCGCCGCGGCTACCGAGCCGCGCCCGCCCGCGGGGGCCCCGGTGTCGACGATGAGTCGGAGCGCGTGCACGGCGCGGCGGCGGCGCTCGGGCCCTTCGCGCCGGGCGCCTACGCCGAGCCCGAGCCCACTTCGAGCGAGCCCGCGCTCGGCGACCTGCAGCGCGACCTGCGTGCCATCCGGATCCAGGTCGCCCGTGCGGCGCTCCACCCGGGCGAGTTGCGCGACGAGCT
>JADLAB010000578.1 GCA_020848455.1 Polyangiaceae bacterium | reverse complement strand
CGCCGGCGCCGCGCGGCGCCTGGCCATGTTCGTCGAGTGCAACCTCGCGGGAGCCGATCTCCGCCAGGCGAACCTCGGCGCGGCCAAGATGGCCGGCACGAGCCTCGCGGGCGCCAATCTCAGCGGCGCGGATCTCGTCATCGCGTCCCTGGCGACGCCGGACCTCCGCAACGCCAAGCTCGACGGCGCGAACCTCGACCGCTGCGGCATCCTCGACGCCAAGACCGAGGGGATGAGCTGGCGCGGCGCCAAGGTGCAGATGATCACCATGGTCAAGGTCGACATGCGCACCGTCGACTTCACCGACGCCGAGCTCGATCTCGCCGTCCTGCTCGACTCGAACTTCTCGGGGCGCGACCTCCGGGGCGTGCGCTTCCACCGCTGCCAGTTCAAGGGCTGCGACTTCTCGGGCTCGGACCTCTCGGGCGCGGAGCTGACGCAGGCGAGCTTTCACCAGGCGAACGTGTGCGACGCGAACTTCTCGGATGCACAGGCCGAGCGCGCCATCTTCATGGAGGCCAAGGCGCACCGCACGCGCTTCGTGAAGACCCACCTCCACCAGGCCATCTTCCAGGGGGCGGAGGTCGACGAGGCCGACTTCACCGGCGCCAACGTGTACCAGACGAACTTCGCCCGCAGCCACTGCGCCGGCACGAAGTTCGGCGGCTGCGATCTCACCTACGCCGACTTCTCGCACGCGCACCTGTCGGAGGCCGATCTCACCGGCGCCAACCTGCACCGCGCCAAGTTGCACCGTGTGGTGTCGGAGCGTACCGTGTGGCCGCCGTCGCGCGCGACCGCGTACGGCGACGACGAGGAGCTCGGCAAGGCCGAGGACTGGCACAAAAACCATCCCTGACCAAGCGCGATCCACCCTCTTCTCGACCCTGGAGCACCGTCATGATCCCTGCCCCTCAGTCCGGCCCAGCCGCCGCCGTCGCGACGACCTTCGGCGAGCTCGTCGCCATCGCCGACCGCAGTTACCGGGTGCGCGTCGCGAGCGGCGAGAGCGTCGAGGCGCGGCGCGCGGTCGGTTGCCTCGTGGAGCCCGCCGTCGGCGATCGGGTGCTCGTCGCGGGCGCCGCTGCGAGCGCGGAGTGGTACGTCCTGTCCGTCCTCGATCGCGAGGCCGCGGTGCCCGTGGTCCTCGCGGCCGAGGAGGATCTGACGATCGCCTCGCGCGCCGGATCGGTGCACCTCCTCGCGGCCCAGGATCTCGACTGTGCCGCGGGCGGCGCCGTGCGCCTGGCGGCGCCCGAGCTCCACGTCGAGGCGGCCGAGGCGACGCTCGGGATCCGCGCGCTCGAGTACCTGGGGGACAAGGTACGCGTGCAGGCCGAGCGCGTCCTGACCGTGGCGCGCTTCCTCGACACCGAGGCCGAGCGCTGGAGCCAGCGCGTCGACAGGGCGTTCCGCTTCGTGAAGGAGATGGAACTCCTGCGCGCGAAGCAGGTGGATCACGCGGTCGAGGAAACGCTGCACCTGCGGGCGCGGCACGCGCTCGTCTACGCGAATCAGGTCGTCAAGATCGACGGCGATCAGATCCAGCTCGGCTGAGACGCTCGGAACGACCACGCGCGGAGGCACAGCATGTTCGGCAACTCGCAGCTGATGGGCGTCGACACGGGCTTTCCGGACGTCTGCTTGACGCCTGCTCCCCCGGCGCCGGCCCCGGTGCCCATCCCCTACCCCAACATCACCGCCGGCCCGACCGGCGTCTCGCAGGTCCCGAACGTCATGTTCATGTGTACGCCCGTGCACACGATGACGACCAACATTCCGCAGACGAACGGCGACAACGCCGGCGTCGCGATGGGCGTGGCCTCGGGCACCGTGATGATGAAGGGCGCGCATCTCACCGCCGCCTTCACGACCCTGGCCGGCAACATGCCCATCACGAAGCTGACGAGCGTGTCGCTGCAGAACAGCACGAACTGCCCGGGCGCGCGCGCGGTGCCGAGCCAGGTCCAGGTCGTGCTCTTGAAGTAGGCGCGCGGCTGCGCGGGGCACCGCGCCGTGACCGTGCGTCGGGATCTACGCGAGCGCCCGCAGCACGTCGGTCGCGTCGAGCACGAGGTAGGGGCGCTTGCCGAGACGTCGCGGCCTCTCGGCGACGAAGAGCGCATGCACGACCTCGTCATGGGCGGTGCGCACCGCAGGCGGCAGACCCTTGTCGACGAGCTCGCGATAAGCGCGGTCGAGCGCGGCCGGCTCGGCGGCGCGCTCGCTCCACTTTGCCTCGCCGAGCAGCACCACGCCGCCGTCGAGCGAGCGCGCGACGACGTCGTGCTCGGGCGCGCTGCCGTGCCAGTGGCGCGCCGCCGGGCCGAAGGGTCCCCGACCGCCGAGCCGCGCCGAGCCGAGCCGCGGCACGGCGCGGCGACAGAGCTCCTCCCAGCACTCGGCCGCGAGCCGGTGGAGCAGCGGCCGCGCCCGAACCTGCCGCTCCCGGCGACCGGCCACCGCGAGCCACGCCTTGTGCGAAACCACCATGCGGAACCATAGCCGGAAGAACGGGTCGTCGATGCGGTAGAGCGCGCGCTTGGTGGCGCGCTCCGGCTCGCCGAAGGGCACCTCGCGGCGGACGAGGCCGAGCTCCACGAGCCGCGACAGCGGGCGCGCGAGCGACGTGGCGGGCTGTCCGACGCGCCCGGCGATTTCGGAGACGCGGTGGGCGCCCGCGCCGATGGCATCGAGCAGCGGGCGAAGGGCGGCGGCGGAGGGCTGCTCCTCGAGCAGCAACCGCTCCGGCTCGCGGTGCAAAGGCCCCGCCGGATCGAGCACCAGCGCGTCGACGGCGCCGACGAGGTCGCCGCCCGACGGCGCGGCGAGCTCCCAGTACCATGGCGTCCCTCCCCAGACCGCGTAGGCCTCGACCGCCTCGCGCGCCGCGCCGAGGCCGAGCGCCTCGCCGAGGTACGCCGGCGACAGAGGCTCGAGCGCGAATGCCTGGGCGGCCCGACCGAAGAGCGGCGCCGAGCGGTCGAGCACCAGACCCTGCATCATGCGCTGGCTCGAGCCCGCCACGACGAGTCGGATTCCGGCCTGCTTGGCCCCGTGGTCCACCCATGCCTGAAGCGTCGAGGTGCGCGACGGGCACGAAGCGACGAGGTACGGCAGCTCGTCCACGATGAGCGGCGATGGCACCTCGCCGTGGCGCGCCCGCCGCGCCAGCGCGGCGAGCAGGGCGCGCCAGTCCGGGTACGCGACCTCGGCGAAGCCGGCCACCCGCTCGCCCACGGCGTCGGCGAAGTAGCGTCGCTGGACGCTCTCGGCGGACTGGTCGGCCACGGTGTAGAGCCCACCCTCGGCGCGGCACCACTCGAGCAGGAGCCGCGTCTTGCCGACGCGCCGGCGCCCCCAGAGCACCCCGAGCCCCGGCGACGAGATGGCCCCGAGGCGGGCGAGCGCGTCGCGCCGGTCGAGGAAGCGCACGCGCAACATTATGCGCTCCAGCATCATGCTGGCAAGCATCATCTCGATCGCCGGCCCCGCGCTCTGGCGCACGAGCTTGCGCGCGCCCGTCGCGAGCTCGACCCAGTAGAGGTCGTGGTTCTCAGGTCGCCGGGCGCCTGTCCTTCGCCCGTGACCTCGGCCAGCCAAGCCACACCGCCGCTTGGGCCGATGAGCGCGCTCGACCCGGAGCGCATCCGTCTCAGTCGGCCGGCGAGCGCCCGGCGGACCCGGCTGCTCGTGACGGAGGGCCGGACGGAAGCCCAAGCTTTGGCAGATCAGCGCCCGCCCGACGCGAGCGCCGCCGGCAGGCCGTGGATCTCGTCGGCGCCGGCCGGGACGGAGATCGTCGAGCCCTGGAAGTCGGAGCCGACGGGCTCGTAGGGGCCGCCGAGGCACTGCGCGAGGAAGATCTCCGAGACCGCGAAGAAGGAGGTGCGGTTCGGGGGGCGATTGAAGCCGTGGCCCTCGTCCGG
>JADLAB010000577.1 GCA_020848455.1 Polyangiaceae bacterium | reverse complement strand
AGCCCCAGGTGATGCGCGCCTGCACCCAGCGCTCGGTCGGCCCGACGTCGGCCGGGCGCGCCTCGGGCTGCTTGACCATCGTGGCGTCCTGGTACTTCAGGAAGGAGCCGTCGCGCAGCTCCCAGAACAAACCGCTGCCGCTGCCAGGCTGACCCCACTCGCCGCGACGGGGCACCACCTTGGCCGTGGCCGGCAGGAAGGTGTGGCGCGCAATGACCTCGCTCGTGGCCTCGATCTCGCCGGCCTCGTTGCGCCGGTAGCGCGGGGTATCCGCAGTCCAGGTGAAGGCGAGGGGCAGGGCCATCTCGGGATGGGCACGCAGATCCACGCCGGCGAGCGTCGGCATCTCGCGCTGTCGCACGCGGTCCTTCGGCACGATGCGCAGATCGGGCGTGAGCAGCCACGTGCGTCCGTGGGCGTCGAACTCGCGCGCCCAGGCGATCTTGAAGCCCTCGTACGCCGTGACGTCGGGGTCGACGACCGGCGGCTGGGCCTGCTCGAGGTAGCGCAAGAGCGCCGCGCTCGGTCCGACGCCGGCGGCACGCGCGTCGATGGCACCGTCCTTCGGGTCGGGCGGCGGCAGGCTCGCGAGGTACTGGTCGAGATCCGGCTCGGCCTGTCGTTGCTCCTCCGCGGTCGGGATGCGGCGGTAGAAGGGCGCCCCCACCGAGGTGCCGTACTTGTACGGGTAGTCTGCGCCGAGGTCGGGCAGCACCTCGGCGGCGACTGCCACGCGCGGATCCTCGGCGTCGCGCGTCGAGGTGAACCCGACGCAGGTGTAGCCACGAGGCTCGACCGCGAACCAGCCCTCCGTGCACTTCCAGATCTTGTCGCTCGTGATGGGGAAGCTCTCCCCCGTCTGGCGGATGCGCACGCCCTGTCCGGCCCGGAACGCACCGATGATGTTCCCGTCGCGCGAGGGCTTGTCGTAGATCTTGGCGAGGCCGCCCGGCTCGGCGCTGACGGCCCACACGCGCGCCTCTTCCTTCGGCGCACTCGACGCCTTGCCCTTGATGGGGCTTGCGGCGGGCGCGTCGGCGGTCGCTGCGGGTGGCGCGTGCTCGGCGGCACCAGAGGCCACGCGCTCGGCCTGCCCGGCCGGCGCGACGCCCGCTGCAGGCGCAGCCGGACCCCCCACCGCGTCGTCGTGCTCCGCCAGGGGTGCCTTGGGTTGCACGCAGCCAGCGAGGCCGGGCGCGCTCGCGACGACGGCGCCGAGCACGAACCAAGAAAACGCGCTGCTGGACCCTACCACCGGCGAAGTCATGTTGGAACCTCGAAATGAAGCTTAAGGTCTTGCTGCGATGTCCGCCAATTTCTGAGGGCCGAGGCATGGAACCGCGGCCCTGCGCCACGGGCCAAGCACCGTGCGGCGCGGCGCGGATCCTCCCCCGCGTCGCGCTCGCATGTGAACCAAGCAAGACCGGGACCGCGACGCTCCGCCCCGCTCGGGACGCTCGGATCCGCGGGCGGCGCTCCGCCAACCGCGCGGAAGGAGGTGCGGCGCCCGACGCGCTCATCTCGGCGCGCCGTGGCCCCGGGTCGTCGGCCGACGCCGGAGGTGCGGCGCCCGCTACGCTGCGAACCGTCGGAATTCCACCCTGCGCCGGCGCAGGGCCGGCTCCGGTCATCGAGCGGGCTGCCAGAGCGAGCTCGGGTCGAAGCGCCTGCACCTACGCGCGGCGCGCGGCCTCGCGTCCGGGCCGAGCGCGCGTCAGTTCGCCATCTTGTACCACTTGACGACCTCGAAGCGCACGACGTCGCGGTCGCCGGCGGTGCCGACCGCCTTCACGTGGCTCGGGAGCACGCCGGCGGCCACGATGCGCTTCAGGATGGCGTCGGCGCGCGCCTGGGCCACCGCGCCGTCCTTGGCGGTCACCTGCACCGCGACCTCGAAGAACTCGCCGTGGTTCTTGATGCCGGCCGCGACCGCGTCGACCGTCTTCTGGCTCTTGTCGCCCGCGAGGTCGTTGCCCTCGAAGCGGATTTCCCCGCGCAGCGAGAACTTGCGGTTGTCGATGGTGACGAGCTCGTCGCCGTCCGCGCAGCCGTCGGTGTCGTCCTTGCCGTTGAGCGTCTCGGCCTTGTCGGCGCAGCGGTCGAGCGCGTCCCCGATGCCGTCCTTGTCCTTGTCGGGCGCCTCGTCCGGGCAGCCGTCCCCGTCGGTGACGCCGTTGAAGATCTCGGGCTCCTCGAAGCACTCGTCCTTGTCGTCGAGCACGCCGTCCTCGTCGTTGTCGGGGTCGGCGCAGCCGTCTTCGTCCTTGAAGCCGTCGTAGTCCTCCGCCTGGTCGGCGCAGGTGTCGACCTTGTCGGCCACGCCGTCGCCGTCGCGGTCCGGGCAGCCGAGCTGTGGCGCCCGCGCCTTGCCGGCCTCGTCGGGACACATGTCCTTGCTGTCGGGCGTGCCGTCCTTGTCGCGGTCGGGCTCGATCTTGTCCTGCGGGCAGTCGAGGCCGGGCATGTCCGGGTTCGTGGCGCAGGTCGCGATCGGCCCGTCGTCGGGCTCCGGCTCCGCCTCGCTCGGTTCGTAGACGTACGTGATGCCGAAGATCGCGCGCCCCACGGGTACTCCGATGCCCTGCACCACGCCGGCGCCGCCGGCGAGGGTCAGGTGGAGGCCCAGGTCACCTGGGGAGATGTCGAGGCCCCCGTCGATCTCGACGGAGTTGGTGCCGTTCTGGGTCTCGAAGCGCGTGGCGCCGTAGCCCTCCGCGAGCAAGCGCAGCACCTCGACGACCTGGTAGCTGGCGGCCACGCCCCAGCGGAACTCGGGGCCGATCGAGGTCGTGCCCACGGTGCCGTCCGCGCGGTAGATGCCCTTCAGGTTGGCCGCGATGGAACCGTCGCCGATCTTCAGGTCGAGGATGGCCCGCAGACCCACCGCGACGGGCGACGAGTTGCCGATGAAGGCGTTCTCCGCCGTCGCGTGGCCGACCGGGGCGCTGACGTCGACCGCGGCGCCGAGGTTCACGAGCTCGTCCGGCTCGCCGAAGAAGCGCACCTTGCCTTCGAGGGTCGGATCGCCCATGCCGGCGGCCTTGAGCGTCGTCGCCTCGGGATCGGCGCCGACCGTGCCGAGCCCGTCGCCACTCACGAAGGCGACGGGCAGCCGCAGGCCGAGCTGCACCATCGGGTGCGGCGTGAAGGACACCAGGGCGTTCCACGTCAGCATGTCCTCGACGACGTGGATGTCTTCCTGCTGGATGGCATTCGGGTCGGAGCAGTCGGTGTCGGAGACGCAGCTCCGCAGGACGAACGGGTCGCGCGCGTAGTCGAAGAACAGCCCGGCGCTCCACGCGAGCTCGCCGTCCGTGCGGGCACCCTCCACCGAGAGGAAGTTGCGCGGCCCCGGAGCGGGCTCGAAGCGCTGCACCGAGAACTCGCCATCCTGCTGGCTGTCCTGCGCGAACGCCTGTGCCGGAGCGGCGAGCGCTGCCACGCCGAGGAACAACGACCGAGCGAGACGCGAGTCTTTCATTTGCTCACCGGGGCGCCATGCGCCGTTCGGAGGTCGGGAGGCGTCGCGTCGAGCACCGCCCCGCTCGGCCGCTCCCCGACGGAAGCCCGTCGCGACCGTACTGGCGATTGGCCGACCCTCGACACTTCGAGACCGCAAGTTAGAGGAGTGCGCGGTGGGTCGCAAGCGGGTAAGTCCCACCCGGACGCGAGGCGCCAGCAGGCGTTGTCGCACCGCGCCTGTCGGCCCCCAACCTTCCGTCGCGTCAGCCGCCGGTGCCGCCGGTCCCGCCGGCGCCGCCGGTCGTGCCAGTTCCACCGGCCCCGCCGGTCCCGCCGGTCCCGCCGCTCGAGCCTCCGGCGCCACCGGTGCCACCTGCGCCCGCGCCACCGCCGCCCTCTGCGACCCCACCGTCACTGAGTGGCGTGGGCGACAGGAACGCGCAGTCGGCGAGCCACTCGGGTGCGGCGACGATGCCGCAGCCGGTCGTGCCCGCGGGCGTGGTGTTGAGAATCGCGGGCGGGTCGCTGCAGGACGCGAGCTCGGTCGCCTTGCACGCGCCCGCCTTTGCGATCGCGGTGAGGCACGCATCGAGCGCGATCTCGTCGGGCGGCGCGTCGGTCGCCATGCCGAAGAGGCACTGGTCGCGGTAGAACAGCTTGCACGCCTCGACGTCGTCCTCGTCCTCGATCGACGAGCCGGGGCAGCCGAGGATGGCCTCGCAGCGCGCCTGCTCGATGGCGCGGCAGCCCTCGATGTCCACGGCATTCGCGCTGCAGCCCGCACCGAGCATCTGCGCCAGGCCGGCTCCGGCCGCGCACAAGGCGAGCGTCGCGACGCCGAGGCGAGCGCGCGTCCGCGCCGCACGGGCACGCGCCGTGTTCGCACCGGTCAGGCCGGATCCCCGTTCGCCGCGACGCTCACGCATAGCGGGGCCCTAGCACGCGGGCCCGGTCCGGGTGGAGTTTTCGGCGCTTCGCTTGCCGGCCAGGCGTCGCGCAGCCATGTTCGGGCGCATGCGCGCCATGGTGCTCGCGGCCGGCTACGGCACGCGCCTTCGGCCCCTCACGGACGAGCTCCCGAAGCCCCTCGTGCCCATCGGCGACCGCCCGATGCTCGGCCACATCGCCGCCGAGCTCGCGCGCGGTGGGGTGGAGCGGCTCGTGGTCAATACCCACCACCTGCCCGCGGCCTTTCGCGCCGACGCCCTCGCGGACCTCGGGCTGCCGTGCGAGCTCGTCCACGAACCGACGATCCTCGGCACCGCGGGCGGTGTCGCCAACGCCGCGTCCTGGCTCGGTGCGGGCGACGTGCTCGTCTGGGGCGGAGACGTGCTCTGCCGCGTCGACCTCGCCGCGCTGCACGCGCACCACCGCGCGACGGGCGCCGCCGCCACGCTGCTCGCCACGCCGCGCGCCGCGGGGCTGGGCACGCTCGGCCTCGACGCGGAGGGATGTGTCGTGAGGCTGCGGGGCGAGCGCTTCGGCGCGGAGCTCGCCGGTGCGGACTTCACCGCCGTGCAGATCCTCGCCGAGCGCCTGCGCCGCGAGCTACCGAGCGCCGGCTGCATCGTGGGAGACGGCTACCTGCCGTGGCTCCGCGCGGGTCGCCGCGACGTGCGGGCCGCGCTCCTCGTCGAGCGCTTCGACGACATCGGTGATCCCGCGAGCTACCTCGCCGCCAACCTGCGCTGGCTCGGGCGGCGCGGCGTCGGCGCGTGGGTGTCGCCCGCGGCCAGCGTGGCGCCCGGCGTCGAGCTCTGCCGTGCGGTGGTCGGCGCCGGTGCCGTGGTCGGCGGCAGCGGCGTCGTGTGCGACGCCGTCGTGTGGCCGGGCGCGCGTGCGCGCGCCCCGCTCGAGCGAGCGATCGTGCTCACGTCCGGGCGTGTCGTTCAGGTGCCGCCTTCGACGTGAGCAGGCGCGCGGCTCGAGCTCGGCTCCACCTTCGAAATCGCGCGCAATGACTCGGAACCAAAGACTGTTTTCACGGTCGCATGAGCTCGACGGTCAGCGCGGGGGTGCCGTCGAGATGCTCGCCGCCGACGAGCGCCAGCGACCCGAGCGGCGTGGTCGTCACGCTTGCTCCACGGCGCGGCTCGCGCAGCGCCACCTCGACGACCTCGGCGCTCGCGAGGTCGAGGGTGTAGCTGCTCGTGGCGCCGTCCGGTCCGGCGCCGACGACGAAGAGCCGATCGCCGCCGAGCGCGAACGCCTGGGTGTCGGACATGGGGCCCGGCGGGCTCGCGCCGAGATCGGTGGCGGCGCACGCGCTCGTGCAGTCCGCGTCGAGGCTGCGGGTCGCCGAGGTCGCCCCTCCGGTGCCCCCGAGCAGCAGGAGCTGGTGGCCCACGCCCCGGGCCACGAGCGCGGCTCCGACCGTCGGGTCGGGCGGGAAGGGGCGCTGGCTCGTCGTGACGGCGCCGCTCGGGAGGACCTCGAGGCCCACGGCCACGTCGCTGCCCGCCGCGACCACGAGCCCGACCTGGTCGAGCCAGCACGCTGCGGCGCCGGCGCGGGGCGCGTGGATCCGAGCCGTGGTGAGCGAGCCGTCCCCCGCGACGATCAGCACGGCGTCGCTCGCCGCCGCCGGGCGCGTGCCTCCGACGACGTAGCGCACGCCGGCGGGCCCCTCGACGACCCGTCCGCCGGCGACGTCCGCGAAGGTCGCCAGGCCCGCCGGCAGCGGTGCCTCGCTGGTCGAGCCGGCGGAGAAGTCGATCCACGTGGCCCCGCCGTCGTCGACCAGCAGGGCGACCGAGCCACCCTCGGCGAGCACGAGCGACTTCGGGGCGCGCGGCAACGTGGCGCTCGTGGTCGTGAGGGTCAAGAGATCGTAGTACTCCGCGGCGCCCGGCGCTGCGGCGCCCGCGTCGCCACCGGTGAGCAACAGAAGTCGCTCGCCGAGGACCGTCGCCACGCCCCCGACGTGCGGCCGGCCGAGACCGCCCGGCGGTCGGGCCCACTCGCCGAGGCGCTGCACGAACAGCGGCAGGGTGTCGCCGTCGAGCGCGCCCACGACCACGCCCGGAGCGCGCCCACCCACGCGGGCCACTCCGGCGCCGTCGAAGCCCGCGACCGTGAACGAGAGCAGGTGGTCGCTCGGCACGTCGCCGAGGTCGAAGGTGCCGCCCGGCGCCGCCGACGCCGCGAGCGCCACGTCGCCCTCGGGGTCCGTCACGCCGATGTCGACGCGCGCGACCGCGGGGTCGCGGGCGAAGGCGTCGGTCTCGTAGCCGACGGTGACGTCGAGCGAGAGGTCCTTGGTGTCGGAGCAGGCCGCGCACGCGACGAGCGCCGACGCGAGCGCCGCACGACCTCGCCGCGCGGGTGCGCTCTCGGGCTCGAGCCGGGCAGTGGGCACGGGCGGAGCTTAGCGCGAAAGGGCGCGGGGCCCGCGCCGAAGTTGCCCCGACGGGTGCGCTCGATGCGAGAGTACCGGCGGCCCGGAGCGGCGCCCCGCGCGGCGGCGGACGACCCCGAGCCCGATCGACCCATGGCCACGCGAGGAGGAGCAGCTTGAGGGCACGACGCGAAGCCAACGACGGCGCCGGCGTGCGCCAGCTCGACGACCTGCAGGAGCGGGAGCCCGGGGAGCGCGGCTCGCGCGTCTCGGCGCTCGTGCTGGCGTCGTTCGGCGGTGCCTGCATCGTCTTCGCCGCGCTGTTCATGATGCGCTCGCCGGGCAAGGCGAAGGCGGCACCGTCCGATCCGCTCGGGGAGCTCGTGGCGCGCGCCCACCCGGCGAGCTCGGTCACCCGTCCGGTGCGCGACCTCGGCCAGAGCGACGTGACCTTCCCCGAGGTGCTGAGCGACCGCGACAAGCCCACGACGGCGATGGCCGCGATGCGCCCGACGGCCAAGGGCAGCGCCGAGGCAGCACCCGTCGACACCGACGCGCTGCCGCAGCGACCGCCGCCCGCGACGGATCGGCTCCCGGTCGTGCCCTTGCCGGCGCAGGACGTGGTGCAGCCGCCCACGGCACAGGTGGCCGACCGCGACACGCTGCAGATCGTGGCGCGCCAGCAGGCCCAGGAGCAGCCTGCGGAGACCGTCGCGCCGGGCACGCCGGGGGGCTACCAGCTGCAGGTGTCGTCGTTCAAGAGCGTCGGCGAGGCCGACGCCTTCGCCGCGGCCCTGCGCCGCCGCGGGCACCGCGCGCACGTCGAGTCGGCCTTCGTGCAAGGGCGCGGCGAGTGGTTCCGCGTCCGCATCGGTCCCTTCAAGTTCCGGCGCTCCGCCGACATCTACCGGCAGGACTTCGAGGCCAAGGAGCGCATGGTCGGCTTCGTCGTCGACCCGCCGAAGACGAAGGTGCGCATCGGGCTCTCGGACGAAGGCGACTGAGTCGCGCGCCCCGTCAGGTGCGTCGCTCGAGCTGGCGCTTGGCGGCGAGCTGCACCGCGGCCGAGATGTTCTTGTTGCGGGCGAGGCGTCGTAGATCGGTCTCGCGCAGGTGCGAGATGAGCTTCTGCGAGATGGTCACCGGCGTCTTCGGGTTCTCGACGAGGTTGCGCTTGACCTGGTAGCTCCGCAGCCACTCGGGCGCGCTGCCGATGATGCGCAGCACGTCGTCGCACACGGCGCGGTTGCGCGCGATGAGCGCGACCTCGCTCTCGCGCATCTGCGGGCTCCGGATGGCGGCGGTGGCCACCATCTTGTTCGACTCGCGCACCAGCAGCAGACGCTCCTCCTTCGTGCCGAGGTAGGCGCGCCGGATGCGCTGCGACACCGTCATCTCCGACAGGCGCTTGAAGAGCGGCTCGTAGCGGTCGAGCAGGGTCTCGGTGCCCTGCTCGTCCTCGCGGCACACGTCCTCCTCCTCGGCCGCGACGAGCGCTTCGGCGAGCGCGGCGGTCTCCTTGAAGAACTCGTCCTCGGGCAGGGGCTCGTCGCTAGGCTCCGGGATGAGCTCGCCCTTGATGGCCTGGGCGATCTCCTTCCACGCGGCGATGCCGTGGAGCTGGATGTCGTGGCGCACCGCGAGCTCCACCAGCCGGTCGGCGGTCGACATGCGCGTGTGCCGGTTCGTGTAGAGCAACTCGATGAGGTGCGGGTGCGCGAGCATCCGCTCCTCGTTCGTGGCGACGAGCTGCGTCACGGCCTCGGACCCGTTCGCGGCGAGGTGCTCCACCGTCTCGATGTCGAGCGCCGTCTGGCGCAGGAGTGGCTCGATGACGTCCTCGCGGTGCAGGTAGTGGCGCGCCAGGGCGTCGATGGCGGCGCTCGCCAGGCCGGGGGTGCCGATGGCGCCGTGGAGCAGCGTGTCGGGCAGCGAGGCGAGCGTCTTGTCCGCGGTGCCGGCGACCTCGGCGCTGGCGCTGCGGGCGAGCAGGCACAGCGCCGTGACGATGTCGCCGGCGCGCACGCCCGGCAGGATGCCGCGCGCCGCCACGAGCTGCATCTTGGGGTTGGCGTCCGGGCCCACGACCCTCTGGACCTGGGCCGGCAGCGCGTCGAGCGAGGGCAGGGAGATCAACGGGACTCCTCGGGGCGGGCGTTTCGTGCGGTCCGGGCGACGGGAAGCTGCGCCGGCCGAGGCGCACCGTTCGCGGGGGACCGTCTTGCATTGCCCATCGCCCGGGGGGTGATTATGTTCGAGTGACTGTGCGCCGGCAACCGGCCGGCACAGCGCGTTCGCGGCCGAGGTCGCAGCGCACCGGCCGCGGCGCCAACGGAGGAGACGACATGGGGATCTTGGACTTCGTCAAGCAGGGCACCAAAGAGCTGATGATCGCTCGCCCGGACAACGCAAAGCACCTCATCGTCTACAAGCATCCGGACCAGACCATCCCCTTCTGGTCGCAGCTCACCGTGGACTCGGACGAGGGCGCGGTGTTCTTCAAGGACGGTCAGGTCATGGGCCTGCTCGGGCCCGGGCGGCACACCCTCCAGACTCAGAACATCCCATTCCTGTCGAACCTCGTCGACAAGTTCACCGGGGGCAACGTCTTCATCAGCGAGATCTTCTTCGTCCGCAGTCAGCCGATCCGCGAGCTGAAGTTCGGCGGGCGCGTCGGCTCGATGATCGACCCCGTGACGGATCTGCCCTGCGACCCCCGCATCTTCGGCGAGTACGCGCTCCAGATCCTCGACCCCATCCGCTTCATCGTGGCCTACGCGGGGCAGGCCGCCTCGGCGCGCGACAACGACCAGATCGGCAAGTGGATCGCCGACCAGTTCATGAAGGGCGTGAGCGAGGTGCTCGCCGCCATCTGCATGGACGAGCAGACCAGCATCGTCGCCATCGCGTCGCGCAAGCAGACCCTGTCGCAGCGCTTCATGCAGGGCTGCCCGACGCTCGACCACATCGGCGTCCGCATCACCGAGCTCGGCAACTTCAACATCACGCTCGATGAGAAGGACAAAGAAGAGATCATGGCCGTCTGGAAGGACATCCGGACGGGCCTCAAGCAGGCCGAAGCGGCCGCCAAGAAGAAGCAGTTCGAGCTCGACCAGAAGTTCAGCCAGGACGTGCGCTACTCGAACCTCGCGGGGCAGCACCCGGGCTACATGCAGTACGCCCAGGCGCACGCGATCATGGGTGCGGGCGACGGCATGGCGCAGGGCGGCGGCAACGTCGGGGTGGCGGCGCTCGGGGCCCAGATGGCCGTGGGCGTCGGCATGGCGAACATGATGCAGCCGATGGCGGCGCCGCAGCGCGTCGCGGCCGTGCCGGCGTCGGCGCCGGTGGCCTGCGGCAAGTGCGGCATGGCGAACGCGAGCGGGAAGTTCTGCGCGAACTGCGGCGCACCGCTGGCTGCCCCGATGAAGTCGTTCTGCACCGGCTGCGGCCAGGAGGTCAGCGGGAAGTTCTGCGCCAACTGCGGGACGCCCGCGGGCGGTCCGGCCGGGGCGCCGGGCGGCGGTCCGGGCGCACCGGGCGCACCCCCGCAGGCGCCGGGCGCGGGCATGGCGCCGCAGGGTGGCCCCCCCGCGGGTGCTGGCTACGCGGCCCCGCCTCCGGGCTACCCGCAGGCGCCGCAAGGCTACCCGCAGGCGCCGCAGGGCTACCCGCAGGCGCCGCAGGGCTACCCGCAGGCGCCGCAGGGCTACCCGCAGGCGCCGCAGCAGCCGGCTCCGCAAGGGTATCCCCAGGCCCCGCAGGGCTACCCGCAGCCCCCACAAGGGGGCGGCTACCCGCCGCAGGGCGGCCAGGGTGGTGGCCGTCCGGGCGGCTGATCACCGTCCCCGTGGGCGCCGCGCAGCCGCGCGGCGTCCGCAGCGGAGGATTCCGCGGTAGCATGGGGCGGGGACAGTCCGAGTGCCGACCACCAAGCGCATGTTCTCTGGCGGCGAGGCTGCCCCCGCTGAGCACGGGCCGGCCGGTGGTGCAGCACGCGGTCCGGGGCGCTCCGATCTGACCGTGCCCATCCTCGACGTCGCGGGTGCGCGACCGGTCGTGGCCGAAGAGACCACGAGCGATCGCGACGCGACGGTGGTGCTCGGTGAGGAGCCCGCGGTGGCGCCGCGTGCCGGGCGCGCCTGCCCGCGGTGCCGCAACCGCTACTCCGGCGAGGTGGCGTTCTGTCCCTTCGACGGCGAGCCGACCGGCGTCGCGCCGATCTGGGATCCGTCGCGCGACCCGCTGGTGGGCCTCACCCTCGTCGGGCGTTACACCGTGGAGGCCGTCCTCGCCGAGGGCGGGATGGGCACGGTCTACCGAGTGCGCCACAAGGCGCTCGGGAACGCCTTCGCGATGAAGGTGCTGCGTCGCGATCTCGCCCACGAGCCGGATCTGGTGGCGCGCCTCGTGGACGAGGCACGCGCCACCGCGGCCGTGGGACACCCGAACATCGTCGCCGTGACCGACTACGGGGAGATCGGCAGCGAGCTCCTGCCCGACCTCGGAACGCTGCGCCTCCCGTACTTCGTGATGGAGCTCGTCGGCGGGCAGTCGCTCGCCGAGCTGCTGCGTGCCGAGGGGCGCATCGAGCCTCTGCGTCTCGCGGGCATCCTGCTGCAGTGTGCCGCGGCGCTCGATGCCGCCCACAAAGCGGGCATCGTCCACCGCGATCTCAAGCCCGACAACATCCGCCTCTCCCGTAGCGAGCTCGGCGAGGAGATCGCCAAGGTGCTCGATTTCGGCGTGGCCAAGGTCATCGGCTCGAGCCGTCGCACCCAGGCCGGCATGGTGTTCGGAACGCCTCACTACATGAGCCCCGAGCAGGGGCAGGGCCAGCCAGTCGACGCCCGCACCGACATCTACGCCCTCGGCGTCATCGCCTACGAGTGCCTCGCCGGGCGCGTGCCATTCGCAGCCGACTCCTACATGGGGGTCGTCACCAAGCACCTCTACGCACGGCCCGAGCCGATCCCATCGCCGCAGGCGGAGGCGCTCGTCAGCGTCGCCATGCGCTGCCTCGAGAAGCGCCCCGAGGACCGCTTCCAGTCGATGGGCGAGCTCGCGGCGGCGCTCGAGCGCACCCGTACGGGGGTCGGTGTGGCGGCTGCGGCGCGTCGCGGGGGGCTCGGCCTACGCCCGCGGGAGCCCTCGCTCGCAGAGGGCGATTCCGTCCCGCTGAAGCGGTCGTTGCCCGGGTGGGTGTGGGCTGCCGCGGTGCTCGGCGGCGGCGCGCTCGCCGTCGCCGCTTTCGCGCTGAGCCAGCGCACGGACGGCGATGGTGCCGCGGCGAGCACGGCGGCTGGGGCGGCCTCCGAGCACGCCGCGTCGACGGCGCCCACCACGACGGCGACCCAGACCGGGCAGGACCCGGCGGCTGCGGTCTCGAGCGCGCCCCCGGACCCTGTGCCGAGCGCCGCCGTGACGGCGTCGAGCACCGCTTCGGCGGTTCCGGCGGCCACGAGCGGCCCGCGCCCGCCGCCCGCGTCGGCGCGACCGCCTGCGAAGCCGCCTCCGCCTGCCGTCAAGCCCCCCAAGCCGGGTGGGGGCGACGTGGTCGATCCCTGGCAGCGCTAGCCTGCGGCGCCGCGGGGCTCCACTTCGACGGGCTTGCCGGTGGGTGTCGGCACGCCGGATTGGTCTTGTGCCGGGCGGCAGCCGCGCTAGTGTCCTCGTCGCCTTGGCGAGACGACACATCCTCGTGGTCGAGCAAGACCCGAAGTCTCTGCGCGAGCTCTCCGTGAGCCTCGAGCGGCTCGGCTACCGGGTGCGCACCGCGCAGGACGGAGCCGAGGCGCTCGCGCGCCTCGAGGCCGCGACTCCGGCGCTGCTCGTCTGCGCCATCGACGTGCCGAAGCTCGACGGCTACGCGCTCGCCCGTCGCATGGCGGCGCGCACCAGCTGGTCCAAGATCCCGGTGATCTTCCTCACGCCCAGCGATTCGGTCGAGGACCGCATCCGCGGACTCGAGCTCGGCGTGCACGAGTACCTCACCAAGCCGGTGTTCGTGGGGGAGCTCGCGGCGCGTATCGCCGTGCTGCTCGCGCGCCGCACCCGCCAGCAGCTGGCCCGTGGCGAGGTCAAGCGCGTGGGCGGCAGCGTCGCCGACGTCGCCCCCATCGACATCACCAACATCCTGGCCCGCAACGGCCGCACCGCCGTGCTGCGCCTGTTCGAGCGCGAGGCACGCGGCGAGATCTGGTTCACCGACGGCGAGGTGGTCGATGCCGTCCTGAAGCGGCTGCGCGGTGAGGAAGCCGTGTTCCGCGCTCTGTGTGCGACCGACGGACGCTTCGAGGTCGAGTTCGGCGAGCACGGCCGGCCGCGGGCCATCGAGCTGTCGACCGAGGCGCTGCTCGACGCGGCGCTCACGCACGCGGCCGAGCGCCGGCGTCTCGAGCATGCGTTGCCTCCGCTGCTGACGGTGATGCGCGTGGACGGCGCCGAGCTGCTCGCGCGCATGAGCGAGATCCCGGAGGAGCTCGACGGCGTGCTCAAGCTCTTCGACGGGTCGCGTACCCTGCTCAGCATCATCGACGAGTCGCCGTTCGACGACCTGTCGACGATGGAGACCATCGTGAAGCTCCACGGCGAGGGGCTCCTGCGCACGCTGGCCGCCGGCGCGCCGACGTTCCCGCCGTCGCCGAGCGAGCCGCCGACGACCGATCCGGCGGACAAGAGCGGCGCCGAGCCGGCTCCCGCGCCACCGCCGCCGCCTCGCGCGGACGAGGAGACCGCGCGACGGACGACCGATCGGCCCGGCGTCGAGCCGCCCACCCGTCCCGCCGTGCCCGCCGCGATGGCGCGCCCGCGCGCGGCCCCGCCCGAGGAGGACGAGCGCCCGGCACCGCAGAAGCGCGGGCAGGCGACGCCCATCGTCGGGTCGGAGTTGCGTGCGGCGCGCGACGAGGCCGTCCGACGCGCGGGCCAGCTCGAGGGCGGCGCACGCGCCGAGGCCATCGCACGCGCGGCGAGCGAGGCCGTGCGCGCGGCGTCGCCGGCTCCGGGCGCGGCACCGCCGCCGGCCGACCGCGCCGTCGAGGTCGAGGCCGCGGGCGCGACGCCACCGCCGGGCATGATGGGCTCGGCCTCGCTCGCCGGGGCGCGTCAGGCCATGGCCCAGGGGGCCGCAGGCCGACCGCCGTCGCCGCGACCGCCTGCGCCACCGGCCGAAGAGGAGGCCAACTTCGACGCCGCGTTCGCGTCGGCGTTCGACCCGTCGGTGTCCGACCGGCCCCCCGCCTCGGACAAGCCGTCCGATTCGCGGCCCCCCGAGCCCGAGTCGAAGCCTCCTCGAGATTCCGTGCCGCCCCATCGCGCCGAGGCCCCCCGCGTGCCGCCGGCGCCGCCACCGCGCCCTGCGGTCACGGGCGCGACGGGCGCCACGGCCGACGCGCTCGGAGGAGTCGGACGGGCCGAGACCGACGACGACCTCGTCAGCACCGCGATGATCGGCGCCGTGCGCGCGGCGTCTCCGGAAGGGTCGGCCGAGATGTCTCTGGCCGCGCTCGTGGAGTCCGAGCAGCACGCGCGGCGGGCGGAGGCGGAGGCTGCCGAGGCGGCGGCTCGACAGGCCGCCGAAGCGGCGGCGCAGGCTGCGGCCGAGGCCACAGCCCGCCAGGCGGCCGAGGCGGCCGAGGCCGCTGCCCGTGCGGCCGAGGCGGAGCGCGCCGCGGCGGAAGCGGCTGCGCGCGAGGCGGCGGCGGCCGCGCAACGCGCGGCGGAGGAGGCGGAGGGTGCGCGCGCTCTCACGGCCGCGGGCAGCGAGCGAGCGGACGGCCGATCGGTAGCCGGCGAGGCCGGCGCCGCGAGCGAGGAGCCGTCGACCCTGACGGGGATCGGCCCCGAGGCCGCAGCGCGGCGCGACGCGGCGATTCGCGAGGCGCAGGCCGCCCGGGCCGCCGCCGTGGACCGGGTGGGGATCGAGCCCGCACCACCCGGCGGGTTGGCGCGCGGGGAGTCGCCGCCCACGGCCGACCACCCGGCCCCGGGCGCCGGCACGGGCGAAGCCGCGCTCGGCGACAGCGGCGTCACCGAGGGCTTCTTCGAGGCTGCCGAGGCGCCCCCGAGCAGTCGCGGCACACGCGCGCAGGGCGACGAAGCCACGCCGCCCTCGCAGGAGCAGCCGTACGAGGAGCCGGTCACGCCTTCCCGGCGGGCGCGCCGCGCCCGCACGACCAAGGTCGTGGCGGCCACCGTGGCGGTCGCTCTCGGCGCGGTGCTGTTCGCCGTGGTGCGCTCGGGCTGTAGCGGGAGCGAGACGGCCGCGCCGGGCCCCACCACCGCCGCGCGCACGAGTGCGCGCCCGAGCGCGTCCCTGGTCGCGCCGCCCGCGTCGGCGCGCTCGAGCGCGCCCATCGTCCCGCCGACGGCGACGAGCGCCGAGGCCACCGCGAGCGCCAGCGCCTCGGCGAGCGCGAGCGCCAGCGCCAGCGCGAGCGCCGAGGCTTCGGCGAGCGCCAGCGCTTCGAGCTCGGCCGTCGTGGACGTCGCCGACCCGAAGGCCGAGGCCTACAAGCTGCTCAACATGGGCCGCTCGAACGACGTCATCCCCATGGCCAAGGCCGCGATCGAGAAGGACCCCGGCGACCCGCTGCCCTACGTGTACCTGGCGGTGGCCTACGAGACCCTCGGCCGCCTCGAGGAGAAGCGGGCCGCCTACGACGACTGCGCCACGCTCGCGGATCACAAGCACCCGCACTACGGCGACTGCCTGCAGTTCGGTGGGCGCGACCGCAACAAGCCGAAGTGAGCCCCTCGCAGGGGTGGCGCTGCCCGGCTCACTGCGGCCGTGCGGAGCGCCGCAGCCGCGGGTCGAGCACGAGGTAGAGCACGTCCAGCACCACCGTCGCGGCGACCATGCAAGCCGCGCCGAAGAGCACCGTCCCGAAGGTGAGGGCGCCGTCGCGGTTGACGAGCGCGTCGACCGCGAGCTTGCCGAGCCCTGGCCAGCGGAACAGGGTCTCGGTCACGACCGCACCGCCGACGAGGGCCCCGAGCTCCAGCACGAACAGGGTGGCGATGGGCACGAGCGCATTGCGCAGCGCGTGGACCACCACGACGCGCAGCTCGCCGGCACCGCGCGCCCGCGCCGCGCGCGCGTGGTCACTGGCGAGGGCGGCGCCGACCTCGTCCCGGCTGATGCGGGCGTAGAGCGCGGCCCCGTACACGCCGAGGGTGAGGGCGGGCAGCACGAGCGCCGCGAGACGTCCGGTGGGGCCGGCGCTCGCAGCGTCGTAGGGCAGCCACCCGAGCTCGTACGCGAACAGGTACTGCAAACCGAGGCCCGTGACGAAGACGGGGGCAGAGGCGCCGAGCAGCGCGGCTCCGATGGTGAGCCGATCCCACACGCTGCCGCGTCGCCGCGCCGCGAGCGTGCCGGCGGCGAGCCCCAGCCCGACCTGCAGTCCGAGCGCTGCGAGCGCGAGCTCGAGCGACGCGAGCGCGCGCTCCGCGAGCAGGGCGGCCACGGGGCGGCGGTAGAGCGGGCTGTACCCGAGGTCCACGTGCCAGGCGCCGACGACGGTGGCGCAGCTCTGGTGGTTCGGGGCGTCGCCGCCGATGGACACCGCGCCCGCCAGGGCGCGCAGCGGCGCTGGCAGCTCCGCATCCGCCGGGTCTGCGCGGCGGTGCCACAGCCGTCGCCAGAAGAGCAGGTACTGCTCGCCGAGCGGCGCATCGAGCCCGTACACCTCGGCGGCTCGGTCGCGGTCCTTCTTGCTCGCCTGCGCACCGAGCAGCAGCTGCGCCGGGTCGCCGGGCAGCGTGCGCTCGAGCAGGAAGGCGAGGGTGCCGACGCCGACGATGACGAGCGCCGCCCACGCGAGTCGCCGCGCCAGGTGCCGCGCGACCGCACGCGCGCTGCCCGCGCGCCGGGTGCTCACCGCGGCACCCCCGGCGGCTCGAGCGCGCGCTGGGCGACCGAAGCGCTCGGTGCGAGCCACGCGCGCTCGAGGCCCGAGCCAGGCTGCGCACCGTGCTCGAGCCCCATCACGTAGGCGTGCGCGAGCTCGAAGCGGCGGGTGCGGTAGGTCGGGATCCAGGGCGCCTCGGCCTGCACGAGGCGCTCGACGCGCTCGTAGAGCTCCGCGCGGACGCCCGGATCGGGCTCGCGCTCGCCCTGCGCGACCAGGGCGTCGAGCTCGGCCGACGAGAAGAACGCGACGTTGGTCGAGCCGGTGTCCGAGATCGCGCTCGAGGTGAGCGTCGGCCGGAAGAAGTTCGTCCAGTCGGGGAAATCGGCGTGCCAGCCCGCCCAACCCATCCGGGCCGTGCGCCGCCGCGAGATCTCGGCGAGGTAGGTGGCGTACGCCACCGCGCGGACGCGGATGCGCAGCCCGATGCGCGCGAGCTGCTGCTGGAAGACCTCCGCGGCGGCTTGCTCGAGGCTGTCGGGCACGACCACGTAGTCGAGGATCTCCGGGTAGCCGCCCCGGCCGGTGGCCGGGTCGAACGGGTAGCCGGCCTCGGCCATGAGGGCGAGGGCGCCCGCCTCGTCGTGCTCGGCGAGCGAGGGGCGCTCGCGCGGCCCCGGAACGGACGGGGGCAGGAGGCGATCCGCCGTCTCGAGCGTCGGACGCAGCTTGCCGAGGACGCTGGGGTCGAGAGCCAGACGCACGGCCCTTCGCACGGCGCGCACGTCGAAGGGGGGCATCTCGGTGTTGAGGAACACGCCCTGCGTCGCGGGCTCGCTCGTCCTGCGCACGTGGTCGCGCCAGGTCGGCGCCGCGGCGTAGAGCGCCACGTCCGCGGTGCCGAGCTCGCGGGCGAGGTCGAGCTCGCCCTTCTCGAAGCGGTAGCGCTGCGTCTGCGCGGGCACTTCCAGGTACCACACGAGCCCGTCGAGGCGCGGCAGTCCGCGCTCGTGGTAGCGCTCGAAGCGCTGGAGCACCACGCGCTGCCCCCGCTCCCAGCTCGCCAGGCGGAACGGGCCGGCGCCGCACGGCTCGACGGCACCCTTGGTGTCGGGGGGCGGCGACGACGCGCACACCGGCGCGGCGAAGCCGAGCGTCAGGAGCGGCAGGAAGGTGGCCCGGGGGCCGGCGAGGTCGATCGCGACGCGAGCGGCGTCGAGCACCCGCACGCCCACGAGCTCGGGCGCCGCGCCCTGCCGAAACGCCTCGAAGCCCACGATGCTCTCGTAGAGACTCGCCGGCCCGGGGCTCTTCGGACCGAGCGCCCGCTCGAGCGACCGCTTGACGTCCGCCGCAGCGAGCGGCGAGCCGTCGTGGAACGTGAGACCAGGCCGCAGGGTGAACACGTAGCGTCGCCCACCCTCCTCTGCCTCGTAGGAGGCCGCGAGATCGGGGACGAGCTCGCCGGCCGCGTCGTAGCGCAGGAGCCGTGCGAACAAGAGCTCGCCGAGCTCGCGGGCGGCCTCGTCGTAGGCCACCGCCGGATCCAGCGTGCGCAGGCCGGCGCTCGTCGCGACGCGCAGCCAGCCACCGGGGCGCACGGGCTCCTCGGCGGCCGCGGGCGCGCCGAGTGGGGGCGCGGGCGTGTGCGGCCGCGCCATGCCGAGCAGCAGCAGCACGCCCGCGGCGAGCAAGAGGTCCGCGGGCAGGGCGCGGCGCTCGGCACGCGTGCGGCGCGGCTCGATGGCGTCCTGCAGACCCTCGCCGAGGCGGTGGAAGCCGAGGACGGCGAACAGGATGCACGCCCCGGGCAACGCCACGAGCGCCATCCGCAGGCCGAGGTAGCCCTGCGCCTCGTGCAGCATGCGGCCCCACGAGGGCGCGGGCGGCTCGAGCCCGAGCGTGAGGTAGCCGAGCACGGCCTCGGCGAGGATCATCGCCGCGACCGTCTGGCTGCCGATGACGAGCAGCGTGCCTCGCAGGCCGGGCAGGACGTGGCGCCACGCCACCCGCCAGGAGCGCGCGCCGAGGGCGCGGGCGGCCAGGACGTAGGTCTGGCTCCTGAGGATCAGGGTCTTGCCCCGCACCAGGCGTGCGACCCCCGTCCAGCTCGTGAGCCCGAGGATGAGGACGACGCCCACGGCCGTCGTGCGCCCGAGCGCGGCACCCACGGCGGTGACCAGCAAGAGGAAGGGAAACGCGAGCGCGACGTCGCACAGGCGCATGAGCACCGTGTCGACGAGCCAGAGCGGCGGGCGGCGGCGGCCGCCCGGCTCGCCACGGAGCGAGCCCACCCCCTCGCACAGCCCCGAGGCGAGGCCGACGGCGGTGCCGAGCGCCAGCGCGACGAGCGTGGCTCCGACGCCGACGAAGAGCGACGTTCGCGCACCGACGGCGAGCCGCCCCAGCAGATCGCGGAACAGGGGGTCGGTGCCGAGCGGGTGTGCCCAGGAAGGTCCGGGAGGGGCGCCGCTCGGGGCGCGCTCGAGCGCGAAGTCGCTCGCGAGCGGGTCCGCCGCGACGAGCGGTCCGAACAGGGCGAACACCACGAGCAGCGCGCACAGGCTCGCTCCGACGAGCGCGGACCGATCCCGCCTCAGACGTGCGACCCAGCGCCTGGGCGGCTGCGCGCCAGCCGCGCCGGACTCGCGCTCCGCCCACGCGCCCGCGAGCGCACCGTGCCGGTCGCCGTCTGCACCTCGCCGCATGGTGGCCGGACCTTAGCGCTTGCCCTCGAAGAACTGCGTCACGACGGCCACGAACTCGCTCGGCCGCTCCTCGTGCGGCGAGTGCCCGGCGTCGAAGAACTCGAGCCGCGCGCCCGGCATCTCGCGCACCAGCCGGAGGGCCAGCGCCGGCGGGTAGAGCACGTCGTCACGGCCCCACACGACCAGCACCGGACGGCGGATGCGCGACACGCGCGCCGTCACCGAGCGCGTGTCGGCCATGCTTCGCAGGACCGCGTAGGCGCTCTCGCGGGCCGACGGCGTGTTGAAGTGCTCGTACAGCGCGGCGATGCGCTCGAGCGGCAGCGCGGCCCCGGGCGAGAACACGTGCTCCTGGAAGAACTTGCGGAACTGGCGGCGGCCGAACAGCTGCTTGAAGACGGCGCCGCCCACCACCGGCCAGAGCCGCAGCCGCGCGCCCAGACCGACGGGCAGCGGGTAGCAGAGCGCACCGACCAGCACGGCGCGCTTGACGAGCTCCATGTGCTGCGACACGAGCGTGATCGCGATGGCTCCCCCGAGCCCGTGGCCGAGCACGCAGGCTGGGCCGAGGCCGTACGCCGCGATGAGATCCGCGGCCGCCTCGGCGAACGACTCGACGCCGTAGGGGTAGCGCGACGGGGTGGGCTTCTCGCTGGCCCCGAAGCCCGGAAGGTCCGGCGCGATCACGTGGAAGCGCCGCGCCAGGGCGTCGATGACGTCGTCGAACTCCAGGTGGCTCGCGAGAAAGTCGTGCAGGAGCACCACGGGCTCCAGGCGCTCGTCTCCGGCCTCGATGACGCGCATGCGCACGCCGCGCGCCGTGACATCGCGCGTCAGCCGCATCTCGGCGCTACTCATCGCGGCGACGAGCTTAGCAGCGCGTGCCGCACGGGTGGCGCGCGACGCGCCGTGAGGGGCCGCTTCGGCACATTTGCCGACCATGTGTGCGCTGGTGCGCAAGTACTGGCATTCGCGTCGGAAATCAGCGCGGCTGCGACGCTCCTGCTAGGACAAAAAATGTCCGAGCCGAGATCGCCCCTGCAACACGTGCACGCGCTCTCGTCTGCGCGAAAAAAAACGCTTGGCATTCAATTGACCCAATTCCATTGAGTGGAATACATTCGGTGCCGCTTCGAGGTGAGGGGTCGAGAAACCCGCCGGAAAAGCGGGGATCTGGGCAGGGCGGAAGATGGCGGAGTGCTCTGGTGAAGCGAATCAGCGAAACGGAGCTCGGTCGGATGGAACGCGATCACGGCGACGGCATCACGTCGGCGGCGCTGCTCAAGTTCTTCGCCGAGCACGAGATTCGTTTCGGCACGGCCACGCTGCGCAAATGGGTGCAGCTCGGGCTGCTCCCGCGCAGCGTGCGCGTGGGCCAGAAGGGCAAGCACCTGGGGTCGAAGGGGCTCTACCCGGTGCGGGTGGTGCGTCAGATTCTCCGGATCAAGGAGATGATGGCGCGCAATCTCACGATCGAGGAGATCCAGCGGCAGTTCCTGTTCGTGCGCGGCGATATCGAAGCCCTCGAACAGACGCTGGACCGAATCTTTGCGGCGCTCGAGCGCACCGTGCGCGAGCGCAGCGACGAGATGGGTGTGCGCGCCCTGGGCGCGGAGATCGGCCGAGCGCGGGCTCTGGCCGACGACCTGGTCGACAGGCTCGAGCAGGTCGAGCGAAAGTTGCTCGTCTATGCCGGTGACGAACGCCATGAGGTGATGGCGTCGTGAGGGCGCGGACGGGCTGTTCGCATCGGGGGTGACCCCGGGGCGGGCGTGGGGGAGGGACAGAGGCGCCTCGTATCGCTAGGCGTCGGGTCGGAGGCAGGGGTCTCTTGGTCGGCTCGCTCGAGCGCGCGACGTGCTTCGCGTGCGCGTGGCGGGTCGGGGGCGCACGGCGTCGGGCGTCGTGTGCGCGGGGATGTTTTGTCCGAGTGACTGCGGAGGAAGCGGATGGCGACGGAGAACGACGGCAGGTTTGGCGACGCCGACTTCGAGCAGGACGGCTCGCACGACGGGCAATCCGGCGACGGCTTCGATCCGCTGGCCATCGACGGGGCGCTGGCGTGCAAGCACGCCCAGACCGCCGACACGGCCATCACCCGGGAGCAGCGCCGTTCGCGGCGCAAGCGTGCGGTGCGCGCGCGCACCATCTCGGTCAAGCGCATGACCAAGCGCGAGCTCGAGCTCGGTCGCATGCTCTACCCGGAGACCGACTACTACCGCCCGCGCACCCGCGCCGAATGCGCCGGCGGACCGCGTCCGTGCCCCTACGTGGCCTGCGGCTATCATCTGTACCTCGACGTTTCACCGCGCACCGGTGCCATCAAGCTCAACGTCCCCGATCTGGAGGTATGGGACATGAACGAGACGTGTGCGCTCGACGTCGCCGACCGTGGCGGCACGACGCTCGAGGACGTGGGCGCCATCATGAATCTCACGCGCGAGCGCATTCGTCAGGTGGAGGTCCGTGCCCTCGCCAAGCTCGAGGCGTTGCGCGACATGATGGCGCTGCGCGACTACGTGGACGAGGGACCGAATGGCAAGCGACGCCTGCCGGTGCTCAGCGACGACGACGACCTCGAGGACGAGGATGGCGTGACCGCGGGCGCGGCAGACGACGACGAGGACGAAGACGAGGAGATCGTGGCCGTCGAGCCCGTGGGCGTGCGCGCCGTTCCGACCCTCGGAGTCGAGCCCGTGGAAGAGGTCGCCGACGACGGCGACGCGTGGAGCTTCTGACCAGCCGGAGCACGAGCCGCGCAGCGGCGCGCCCGGCGCGGCACGCCCGCGGTTCGTGCTAGCGTCGCGGCGATGCCGCCGCTGCCGACTGCACGGGAGGGGAGCGGGGGGACCGCCCCCCTTCGCGTCGCCATTTTCGGTGGCAGCTTCAATCCTCCCCACGTCGGCCACGTGCTGGCCGCTGCCTACCTGCTTTCGAGCTGCCCGGTCGATGCCCTGCTGGTGGTGCCGGTGTTCCGCCACCCTTTCGCGAAGGAGCTGGCGCCCTACGATGCCCGTCTCACCATGGCGGAGCGCGCGATGGGGTGGCTGCCGGGCGTGACCGTCTCGACCATCGAGCGTGAGATCGGCGGCGAGAGCCGGACCCTGTTCACCGTACGAGCGCTGGCCGAGCGCCATCCGGACTGGGCGCTGCGTCTCGTCATCGGCGCCGACGTGCTCGCCGACCTGCCCAACTGGCACCGCTTCGACGAGGTCGCGGCGCTGGCGCGCCCGCTCGTCATCGGTCGCGCCGGCGTCGTGCACCCCGACGCGCCGCGCGCCGTGCTGCCGGCGGTCTCGAGCACGGAGGTGCGGAGCCTCATCGCGCGCGGCGACTGGGACGGCGCGGCGGTCGTCGTGCCGCGCGCGGTGCTCGAGTACGTGCGGGCCGTCGGCCTCTACGGCGCCGCCGCGGACGGCGGAGGCGGCTGAGCGCCGTGGCGGTCGCGCGCTTGCGGGTGGTCGTCGTCGGGCGGGGCAAGCTCGGGCGCGCCTGGCTCGGCGCGCTGCGCGCGGCCGGGGTCGAGGTCCGTTCGCGCGCCGGTCGCAGCGTCCGTGGCGAGTGCCTACCCGACGCCGACCTCGTGATCCTCGCCGTGCGCGACGACGCCGTCGCGACGGTCGCCGAGGTGCTCGCCGCGACGCTGGGGTCGACGCGGCCGTGTCGCGCAGCCGTGGTGCACTGCGCCGGTCGCCTGGGCCCCGAGGCGCTCGCGGCGCTCGGTGCCCGCGGGGTCGGGGTCGCGAAGATGCACCCCTTGCTGGCGGTCGCCGACGGCCGCCGTGCGCCGCCGTTCGCGGGCGCCTGGCTGCACGTCGTCGGCGACGCGCGCGCGTGCCGGGTGGCCGCGCGGCTGGCGCGGCGGCTCGGGATGCGCGTGTGGCGCGCGGCCGAGGTGGACCACGTGCTCTACCACGCCGCGGCAGCGCTGCTCGCCAACGGCGCGGCGGCTCTCGGCGCCGTCGCGGCCGACCTGCTCGCGGCGGCTTGCGGTGGTGCGGTGACGGCCGGTGGCGCGCGCACGTTCGCGCGCATGCTCGGCGCGCTGCTCGGCTCGGTGGCGCACAACCTGACCCAGGTCGGTCTACCGGGGGCGCTCACGGGGCCGGTGCGGCGCGGCGACGCGGCCGCGGTTCGGGCGCACCTCGCGGTCCTCGACGACGTGGCCCCGGACGCCGCGACGCTGCTGCGCGCGCTCGTCGGGGCGCAGCTACCCCTGGCCCGAGCGCTGGGGGCGCCGGCAGTCGGGCTCGAGGCCATCGCCGACGCGCTGCGTCATGGCGGCGCTTCGCCCTCGGCGGCCTCGCGCCGCGCGCGTGCGGTCGGTCCTTTCGCGCGAGTCAAGCGACCTCGGTTGAGGTAAGATGGGGCTCCCCAGCGAGGTGGATCTCGCGCCTCGGAGGACGTCGCTTTGACTACTTCGCTCCTCGCTCCGCTGCGTCGTGAGGCTGACGCCACACCCAGGGCCGCAGCCATGGCACGGCCCGCGGATACCGGCTTCGCGACGCTCGACGAGCTGTGCTCGAGCCCCGCTTCGCACGGGCTGGTGCACGTGCGCGCGGCAGAGGACGGTACCGCACGTGCGTTCACGCGCCATTTCTGGCGTCGCGCGCGGCAGGTGCAGCGCCGCGCCGTGATCGGCGCGGGTGCCGAGCCGGTGCGCGCGCTCGCGCTCGCGCTCGGCGTGCTCGACGACGAGAGTCCGACCGCGCTCGCGGTGCGGATCGCCGATGCCGCCGCCGGCGGGCTCTTGCTCGTCTTGCGCCGTGCCGAGAGCGCCTGGGGCAGGGCCGTGCTCGATGCACTCGCCGGGCATGCGGCGGAGCCGGAGCGGTCGCTGCTCGTGCTCGTGGTGACGCCGGCGGAGGCGGAGATCTCGAGCCCGACGCGCCTGCGACCGCGGGCCGACCGTCCCGGCGCCGTGTCCCTCGGCGCGCTCGCGCCCGCGGACGTCGAGCGCTTCTGGCAGGCCGTGGTCGCGAGCGACGAGCTGTTCGCACGGCCGGCGATGGCGCAGCTCGCGACGCTCGATGCCTGGTGGGAGCGCGCCCGCGGTGCCGGCGGTCCCGGGCAGGCCGAAGCGCTCGCCCCGCAGCCCGACGACGGGCGCCCCGACGGCGTGCTCGCGTGGCTCGATGCCGCCGACGAGCCGCTCTCGGCCGCCGAGCTCTGCGCGCTCGGCGCCGCCACGGGCCTCGCCGACCTGGCGCGACGCGGTGTCGTCGCGGCCGTTGCGGGTGGGCGCTACGGAGCGGCGGTTCCGGGCGACGTCGCGCTCGGCGGCGCCGCAGCCGAGGAGCTCCTCTGCGTGCTGTCGGCGCGTCCCCAGCGCGACGCGTGGCTCGCCATGCGCATGAGCGAGCTCGCGGCGGCGTCCGGCGACGCGCGGCGGGCCGAGCTGCTCGCGATCGAGGCGCTCGGCCTCACCCACGAGCCGACAGCCCGCGACGACCTTTGGCGACGCTGGGAGGCCTTGCTCGCGGCGCGTGGCCATGCCGACCCCCGCGACGAGCTCGGCGTGCTGTTGCGCAGCGCCGAGCGCGCGCTCGGGCTCGGGGACGGCGATCGCGCCGATGCGTTCGCGCGGCGCGCCGCGGCGCTCGACGGCGAGCGCTTCGACGTCCAGCTGCTGCGCGGGCGCACCTGTCGCGCGCGAGGCGATCTCACGACCGCGACCCTGGTGTTGCTGCGCGCGGTGGACGCGGCGCCCGACGCCGGCCTGCGCAGCGAGGCGCTCGCGGCGCTCGCCGAGGCACGTTACGGCGCAGGCGACCTCGCCGAGGCGCGACGCTTCGCCGAGCGGGCCCTCGAGCTCGCAGCCACCTCGGCCGGCAAGCTCGGGGCGCGCAACGTGCTCGGCAAGCTCCTGCTCGCCGAGGGCGCCTGGGACGCGGCGGAGCGGCACTTCGCGCTCGACGCCCTCGACGCCGCGCGCACGAGCTCGCGCGAGGCGGAGCTGCGGGCGCGCCTCAACGGCGCCATCGCGGTGCTGCAGGCGGGACGGCGCGCGCAGGCGCAGGCACTGCTCGGCGCGGTGCTCGCCGAGGCGGAAGGCGAGGGGGCGCTGCGCGCCGTGGCCTACGCGCTCGCGAACCTCGCGACCATCGCGATCCACGACCTCGACCTACCGCACGCGCTCGAGCTGTCGGAGCGGGCCATCGCGCTGCGCCACCAGGTAGGCGCGCGCGCGAGCCTCGCGCGCCCGCTCACGAATCTCGCCGAGCTGCGCCTGCGCCTCGGGCTCGACGCCGAGGCCGAGCAGGCGCTGCACTTCGGGCTCCAGGTCTGCGGGCCCACGTTGCCGCTCGGGCAGCACGCCTACTTCGCGCTCGTGGCGGCGCGGATCCACCTCGACCGCGGACAGACCGCGGAGGCGGCGGCGGAGCTCGCGGCCGCACGCACCGGCGCCGCGGCGGGTGGCGATCGCGACCTGGTCGGTGAGTGCGAGCGCCTCGGCGCGCGTATCGCGCTCGCGGACGGCGACGTGCTGCGGGCCGAGGCCGCGCTCGCCTGCGCCGCGCAGCACGGGCGCACGGCGGCGGCGCGTGCCGAGATCGCGCTGCTCGAGGCGGCGGTCGCCCGCGCCACGGGTGCGCCGTATCTCGAGGCGGCGCGCACCGCGCTCCGGCTCGCACAGGAGGTGAGTGCCACGGAGCTCGTGCGCGAGGCCTTCGAGCTCGCGAGCCACGCGCTCCGCGAGCAAGGGGACCTCGGGGGAGCGCGCCGCATGCTGTTCTCCGCACTCGGCGAGCGCGATCGCTTGCTGTGCCGCTTGCCGGAGGCCCTGCGCGAGCGCTTCCTCGGGCGCCCGGAGATGCGCGCGCTCGGGCGCCTCGAGCAGAGCCTCGGCACCTCGTCGGCGCCGGCTGCGAGCGACTCGCGACCGGCGGTGGTGGCGGGCGCGCCCAGTGAGCGCCGCGCCCGCAAGCGCGATCTCGTGGGCGAGAGCGCGGCGATGCTGGCGCTCCGGCGCACCATCGCGCGCGTGGCGCCGAGCGACGCGAGCGTGCTCGTCACCGGCCCGACGGGCAGCGGCAAGGAGCTCGTCGCCGAGGCGCTGCACGGCCAGAGCCGACGCCGGGCGGGGCCGCTCGTGAAGGTGCACTGCGCGGCCCTCGTCGAGACGTTGCTGCTGAGCGAGCTGTTCGGCCACGAGCGGGGCGCGTTCACGGGCGCGGCCGGGCGCAAGCGGGGGCGCTTCGAGCTGGCGGACGGGGGCACGCTGTTCCTCGACGAGGTTGGCGACATCTCGCCCCGCACGCAGGTGGCGCTCCTGCGCGTGTTGCAGGACGGCACCTTCGAGCGGGTGGGTGGCACGACCCCGGTGCACGTCGACGTGCGGGTGGTGTGCGCCACCCACCGAGACCTCGCCGCGATGGTGCAGCGCGGGGAGTTCCGCGAGGACCTGTACTACCGCCTCTGCGGCGTGCGGGTGGACGTCCCCGCGCTCGCCGAGCGCCTCGCGGATCTGCCGGCCATCGGCGCCGCGCTGCTCGAGCAGGTGGCGCGCGAGAGCGGCACCGAGGTCAAGCGGCTGGGCCCCGACGCCCTGCGGGCGCTCGCGCAGCACAGCTGGCCGGGGAACGTGCGCGAGCTCGAGAACGTGCTGCGCACGGCGGCTCTGTTCGCCAAGGGCCAGGTCATCGAGCCCGCCGAGCTGTGCGAGCAGGCGCCGGCGCTGCGCGCCGTGTGCGCCGAGGTCCCGGTGACCCGCCGCAGCGGGCCGAGTCACGTCGCGCCGAGCGTGGCCGCCGCGGCCAGCCCGAGCGAGATCGTCTACGCGGAGGTCCGCAGCGGCACCAGCTTCGCCACCATGAAGCGCCGCCTCGAGCGGGAGTGCGTCGCTCGCGCGCTCGCCGACGCTGGGGGAAACATCACGCGAGCTGCCGAAATGTTGGGCATGAAGCGCCCGCGGCTGTCACAGCTCGTCAAACAGTACAAGCTCGCGACGACGGAGGAGACGAGGTCATGAACGGTGCCGGCAATCCCAGGGAGACGGAGCGCGTCCCGCGGAGCAGGCGAGCACCGCGCTCGGTCTGGGCCCTGTCCTGCTTGCTCGCGGCCTCGCTCAGCGGCTGCGCGTTCGACAGCGGTGACGAGCCAGAGCTGCTCGGCACCGAGACGGCGGAGCTCGGCGTGGAGGACGACCTGCGGCCGCCGCCGATCGGCGCCGTGGAGGAGGACACGACGGCGCCCGATGGGCTCCTCGGAGACTGGGTCCTCGAGTCCGGCGACCCGCTCGACCCCCACCCCGACCCGTGGAAGGAAGCCACCATGCCCGCCAGCCCGGGCGCGGACGAAGATGGGAGCAGCGACCTCAGCGCGGGCGGCGCAGGGGATACCGCAGGCGGGGTGAGCCAGCCGCTGTAGTGGCCGTGGTGTCGAGGCCGGGGCGCGTGGGACGCGCGCGCCGCCGCGACCCGCGCTACGCTGCGCGGGTGAGCTTCGACGTCGTGCGCGCGGTCTCCGTGCCGCTGGAGCGGAGGCGGCGCTGCGCCGCCCGTGTGCCCGCGCGCCGAGGAGCCGGGCCGTGAACCTCCGCGCCCAGACGACGCTCGTCTGCGGCGCCCTGGCGCTCGCGATCGCGCTCAGCACGGTGCTCGGCGGCAAGTTCCGCAAGCAGCACGTGCTGT
>JADLAB010000576.1 GCA_020848455.1 Polyangiaceae bacterium | reverse complement strand
GGGCCGAGCGCAACCGCCCGGTGCTGCGCATGGCCGTCATGATGGGCTCGACGATGCAGATGACCATGATCATGGTTGCGGCGCTCGTCGGCCGGATCGACGTCTACCTGTGGACGACGCTCACCCTGGGCAACCTGTGGGCGCTCGGGACCCTCCTCTTCGAGCGGTACGCGGCGCAGAGGGCGCCGCGCGTCGTCACGCCTGCGGCCCCACCCCCCAACCAACCGGCACCGAAAGGCTGAGCCGCCATGCGTGTCATCCTCCTCGCAGCGGGGCGCGCCGAGCGGCTGCGCCCGCTCACGGACGCGACGCCGAAGTGCCTGCTCGAGGTCGGCGGGGCGAGCATCCTCGCGCGTGCGATCCGCATCCTCGCCGGTGAGGGGCTGCGCCGCTTCACCGTGGTCGACGGCTTCGAGGGGGACAAGCTCCGCGCGGCGCTCTTCGCGCAGTTCCCGGCCGAGTGGTTCACGCTCGTGCGGAACGAGCACTGGGCGACCACCAACAACTCGCACTCGCTGTGGCTCGCGCGCGGCGCCGACGAGGAACCGATGCTTCTGCTCGACGGCGACCTCGTCTTCGAGCCCGAGGTCGTGCGGCGGTTGCTCGCGGCGGGGCCCCCGAACCGCCTCGCGCTGCGGAGCGAGGGCGGCGTCGGCGAGGAGGAGATCAAGATCGTCGTCGGGCCCGACGGGCGCGTGACGGACATCGGCAAGACGATCCCGCCGAGCGTGGCCGTGGGCGAGTCGGTGGGGCTCGAGGTGTTCTCCGCCGACTTCTCGCACAAGCTCTGGCGGACGCTCGAGCGCCGCGCCCGACACGAGGGCGGCGCTCACGAGTGGTACGAGGCGTCGTTCCTCGAGCTCATCCAGGCCGGAGAGGCCATCTACCCGGTCGATCTCGGCGCGCTGTCGTGCCTGGAGGTCGACACGGCCGCCGACCTCGAGCGCGCGCGGCGCGTGTTCGGTGCCGACGGCGGCGGGCCCGATCAGTCGGGCTGGAAGTAGCGCCCGACCTGCTCCCGGTACTCCTCGGGCACGTCCCCGTTCTCGACGGCGCCGACCTCGGCCGGGCCCACGCGGCCGAGCACGCCCGTGCCCGCCTTGTTGGCGGTCTCGCCGGCGACGCCGGGGCTCCGGCCGGGGATCGTGCCCGGGTTCGGTGCGCCCGGGCCGAGGCGCCCGTCGACCTTGGCGCGGAGCTCCCCGCCCGCGACCGGATCGGTGTGACCGGCGTGCTCACCGGGACCCTCGCCACCGCTCGGGCCGTTGGGGCCGCCCGGGTTGCCGCTCGGGCCGCCCGGGTCGCCGGGCGTGCCATTCGGGCCGCCGGGCGTGCCGTTCGGGCTCGCCGGGCCTGCGCCATTCGGGCCGTTCGGGTCGCCGGGCGTGCCGTTCGGGCCCGCCGTGCCTGCGCCGTTCGGGTGCACCCCGCCCGAGGTGCCCTGCGGTGCGCCCCGTGCGGGGGACGGCGTCGGGAGCGGCACGGCGCCGAGCGCGCGCTCGGCCTCTTCGAGGCCCTGCTTCGCGCCGTCGAGCCCGCGCTCGACCTTCTCGCCGTCGCTTGGCGGCGGGGTCTCGGCGAGCTTTCTCAGCATCTCGGCGAGCTCCTTCTGCCCCTCCGGGCTCCCGAGGGCCTGCCCGATCTCCGCGAGCTCCTTCGGCCCGGGCGCCATGAGCTCGGAGCCGTTCGGGTCCATGGCCTTGCCGAGCTCGCGCAGCCTCTCGGCGAGCTTCTGCCGCTCGGCGTCGGAGAGGCCCTCGAGCGCCTTGGCGAGCGCCTTGGCCAGATCCTGCGCGGCCCGCGGCGAGCCCGAGCGCTTCATCTGCTCGAGCGCCTTCTGCGCGTCGGGCGAGAGGCCGTCCCCGAAGGCCTGTGCGAGCGCGCGCAGCGCGTCCGCACCGGCGCCGCGCTCCTCGAGCCGCTGCTGCTGCTCCTCGAGCGCGCGCGCCACGCCCTCGGCCTGGGCGTTGCGCGCCGCCTCGGCGGCCTCTTCGAGCAGCTTCTTCGCGAGCGCGCGGTCGCGCGCCTCGAGCTCGGTCGCGAGCTTCGCCATCTCCTCGTCGAAGCGCGTGAGGTCGCGGTCGCCGAGCGCCTTGCGGGCGGCGTCGAGGCGCGCGTCGCCGGCGAGCTTGCCGAGCGCGGCCTCGAGCCCGGCGCGCTCCTCGCCCGCGCCGAAGCGCTGGCGCTCGGCCGCCACCGCCTCCGCGAGCTTGCCGAGCTCGTCGAGCGCCTCGCGGCGCGGCATCCCCGCCGCGAGCTTCTGGCGCAGGGCATCGGCCCGCTCGGCGATGGCCCGCAGCCGCTCGCGCTCTGCCGCGTCGCGAGGCTCGAGGCTCGCGAGCTTCTGGACCGCGTCGAGGCCCGCGAGGTCGGCCTCGGTCACGAGCTCGCTCCCGGGCGGCGGCAGCGGCGGCGGCGGCAGGGCAGGCAGGGGCAAGAGCGAGAGGGCCACGATACCGCCCGCGCCGAGAGGGATCGCGACGTGCCACCGATGCCACACGCGCGGGCCACGAGCCCCGCGCCGCCGCCCGAGGGCCCGGGTCGCGCGCCCCACCACGGCATCGTGCGCCGGCGCGTCGGGCGGCAGATCGAGCGCCGTGGCGATGGCCTCCTCGGCGCCGAGCTCGCGGTCGAGGTAGAGGGCGACGTCGGTGTCGTCCCAGCGCCGCCGCCGCGCGAGCCACGCGCCCGCGAGCGCGCCCGCGAGGGCGAGGCCCGCGGCGACGATCGGGCGCAGCGAGCCCAGCCGGAGCTGCCACCCGAGGGCGGCCGCCCCGACACCCACCGCGAGGCCGAGCGACGCGCCCGTCGCGATCTTGCTCGCCGCGAGCCGCGCCCGCACGCGCCGCGCCTGCGCGCGGAACCGGGTGGCGAAATCTGCGGCGAGGGCGGTCATGGTCGGGGGGCTCGCGATGGCCGAGGATGAAAGACGTGCGACGGCCGAGGATGGAAGAGACGTGCGACGGCCGCAATCGGTTCAGCCCCCGGCCGCGCGCGTGGCGGCGCCCCGTGGCACCGCGTCGCGACGCCTCGGCTCAGGGTGCCGCGCGGCGGGCGAGGGGCTTCTGTTGTGACACGCGCAGGGTCGGCTTGCCCGGCCCGCGCTCGGTCGACGTGCCCACCGCGCGCGGGGTCGGCTTGCCGGGCTTGGCCGGGGTCGGCTTGCCCGGGGTCGGCTTGCCGCGCGCGGGTCGCTCGCGCTCGAGCCGCGCCAGCATCCCGTCGCGGAGCGCGACGACCTCGCGGACGGCCTTCGGCGTCGGTAGATCGCGCCAGACCGAGCCCGCCTTCGAGCGCGAGCGCTGGCGCCCGCAGTAGATCTGCCGCGACGGCCGGCTGTAGCCCCCGTAGCCCGCCAGGATCTGGGCCGCGTCGGGCGCCTTGCCGGTGAGTCGGGTGCAGAGGTCCTTCCAGGCGGAGATCGCCCGGCCCATGGCCTCGATGTTGGCGGTCGGGTCGAGCAAGGCAAGGCGCCGGGCCCGACAGGGCTCGGACTCGCGACCGCCCTGGCAAGCGGCGTCGGAGGTGTAGCGGATCTGCGCCAGGCCGATGTCCTGACCGTCGCGGCCGACGGCGTCGGCGCGCCAGTGGCTCTCGTGCTCGATGATCGCCCAGCCGAGCACGGCGTCGAAATCGTGCGCCCGGGCGACCTCGACGAGCGTCGTCGCGAGCGCGTGGCGCGTCGTCGGCGGCAGCTCGGCGTGCGTCGCGGCGAGCGCGTGCTCGACGTCGGCGACCGAGCGCGCCGGCGCGCTCGGCTTGCCGGCGTGCGCCGCGGACGCGCCGAGCGACGCGCCGAGCGCGAGCAGAGCCGCGAGGAGCCGTGCGACGAGCCGCATCAGGGTGGCATAGCGAGCGCAGCGGCGCGGAGCCAGTTTTTCTCACGGGACGCAGGTCGGCCGCCGCGGCGCGCACCGCCGGCGCGCTACGGTGTCGCCGTCGCGGACGAGGTCGCGCTCGGCGCCGGCGCGGCCGATGCCTCCGCGCGCGGCGAGCGCGTCGTGACCCGCACCCCGCCGCGCTCGAGCTCGTCGCGCAGCCGCTCGAACGCGCCGAATGGCGTGTCGCCGACGACGTGCAGGATGGCCTCGCCGGCGGGCCGGCACGCGGCGAGCGCCTGCGCCGGCGTCACGGCTCGCCCGTCGAGCGTGAGCCCGGTCGCATCGAGACGGAGCGCGCACGGGCCGGCGGGGGTCTCGGACGGCGCCGCGCTCGCCACGGCGGCGGCGCTCCCGTCGGTTGCGGCGCTGGCGCTGCCGGTCGAGGTGCCCTGGCCCCCTCCGAACCAGCCCGCGCCGCCGCAGCGGAACCAGCCGAGCACGAGCCCGGCGATGGCGGCGGCTGCGAGGAGCAGGATGACGAAGCTCGTGCGACTGCTGCGCACGACGACGCGCGTCTGCGGCTGTTTGCTCATGGTGGCCCGTCCGGATCGAGCTTGCTCGGATCGATGAGGAGCGCAACCCCGTTCGCGTCCTCGAGGCATTGCTTCACGTCGGTGCGGATGCCGTTGGCCAGCGTGAACGGCAGCTCGCCGAGCGGCCGCGTGGTGCTGACCACGATGAGCAGGCGCCCGAGCCGCCCCTCCGGGTCGACGCGCCGGCGCACGAGCGGGCACAGCCGGAGCTCGGGCGAGGTGTCGCCGAGGTACTCGAGCTGGACGTCGCGATCGGGCGAGCTCCGCACGAGCGGAATGCCGGGCGCCTGCGCGTGGTCGCCGCGCCGCTCGAGGGCGACGATCTCCCCGGCCCCGGACACGGCGACGAGCACGAGCTCGTCGGTCTGGATGGCGGCGGCGAGGCGCTGGGCGAGCGCGAGCGCGGCGCTGTCGGCGGATGCGTCGGGCGGCGCCGCGTCGGCCGGGAGTGCGCCGGCGTCGGCCGGGGGTGCGCCGGCGTCGGCCTGGTCGTGGCCCGTCGTCGCGGCCGGCTCGCGCTCGGTGGCTCCGACCTGGATCAGGGCCGCGAAGGAGATGATGAAGAGCACGTCGAGCAGCGACGTGAGCTCCGCGGGGCGGCGACGCGGCCGCGCCATCAGGCCGGTGCCGCCGCTGCGACCGCCGGCGCCTCCACGTGCTGCGCCAGGGCCTCGATGTTCTTGTCGCACTCGTCGGCTTCGATCTCGATGTCCTGCCCGTAGCGCCACGACAGGAAGATGCTGAAGAGCAGTCCGACGATCGTCGTCCACACGGCGAGGCCGAGCGGCCGCAGGAGCTCGCGCACGTCGCCTTGAGCGACGAGCAGCGACAGGCCGAGGCCGAGCACGGTCCCGAGCAGCCCGAGCTGGCGCAGCAGATCGACCCAGAACGCGAGCGACGCCTCGAGGCGGCGCGCGTCGTGTTGCCATTCGCGCAGCTTGCGCCGCCGCATGTCGGGCCGGGTCTCGTTGCGCAGATCGCGCAGCTGATCGCGCACCAGGCGTGCCAGCCGACCGCTCCGCCCCCGCGGCTGTGGCTCGCCGCGCTCGGCGTCCGGCTCGGGCGCCGCCACGAGCAGGGCGAGGGGCCCGCGCGCGTCGAGCTCGCGATGGATCTGGTCGTTGCGCTCCTTGACGACCGCGAGCGTGGTCGCGAGCTGGTTCAGGCCGAGCGCGAACACGGCCGCGATGAGCACGCACGACGCGGCGACCATGACCCAGCTGTTCAGGAACTCGAGCACGGCCCGGCGATAGTCGGCCGCCGCTGTCGGCACTGTCAAGCGCGCGCCACGGTCGCGAGACCGCTCGCGGCGCGGGGGCGCCTCGGGCATGATCGAGGCCATGCACAGAGCGCTGTTCGGGGTGGTCGCTCTCATCGGCAGCGCCGCCTGCGGCGCCTCGAGCGACGACAGCGGTGCCGGGGGCGCGGGTGCGGGTGCCGCGGCGGGCGGGGGCGGCGGTGCGGGCACGAGCGGAAGCGGCGAGGGCGGTGGCACCGTCCCGGGCGGTCCGGTCGTCACGCGGGAGTTCTCGGACAGCGGCGAGGAGCTGCTCAACCCCGAGCGCGGCTTCTACGACGGCGTCGCGCTCGTCGGCGGGGGAAGCTTCGACCACGTGCGCGCCGCCGGGCGCACCCTGGCCTACTCCGGGGTGCACCTCGATGCGTACCGAGACGCGCCGCTCGACGCCGCGTTTCTCGACGAGCTCGGCGCCGGCTTCGCCAAGGCGCGGCAAGCCGGCATCAAGATCGTGCTGCGCTTCGTCTACAACGACGGGCCCTATCCCGTGTCGGACCCGGACGCGCCGCTCGCGCGCGTGCTCGAGCACCTGCAGCAGCTCGCGCCGGTGCTCGCCGCGAATGAGGACGTCATTGCGGTGATGCAGGCCGGGCTCATCGGTGCCTGGGGCGAGTGGCACAGCTCGACCAACGGCCTCGACAGCCCGGCGAACAAGGAGACCATCCTCGACGCGCTGCTCGACGCGCTGCCGGTCTCGCGCATGACCCAGGTTCGCACCCCGAACGCCAAGAGCGACATCTTCGGCCCGGCGCTCACGGCGGCCCAGGCGTTCGACGGCTCGAAGCAGGCCCGCACCGGCCATCACAACGACTGCTTTCTCGCGAGCGCGAGCGACTTCGGCACCTATCCGAGCCCCATCGAGACCTGGAAGCAGTACGTGGCCGACGACGGGCGCTTCACGCCGATCGGCGGCGAGACCTGCGCGCTCAACGCGCCGCGCACCGATTGCCCGGAAGCGACCCAGGAGATGGAGCTCCTGCACTGGTCGTTCCTCAACGCGCTCTACAACCAGGGGGTGCTCGACGGATGGCAGGCGCAGGGCTGCCTGCCCGAGGTCAAGCGGCGCCTCGGGTACCGCTTCGCGCTCGGCTCGGCCTCCTACAGCCAGCGCGTGCGTCCGGGCGGCGTGCTCGCGCTCGACGTCTCCGTGACGAACACCGGCTATGCGAGCCCCTTCAACGCGCGGCCCGTCTTCGTCGTGCTCGACGACGGCTCGACCCGGCACGCCGCGCGGCTCGCGAGCCCCGACCCCCGGCGCTGGGCGGCCGGCGCGTCGGTCACGTTCTCGAGCCGCCTGCGCGTGCCGGCCAGTCTGGCGGAGGGCACGTACACGCTCGGGTTGTGGCTCCCGGACGACGCCGCGAGCCTGCAGGCGCGCGCCGACTCCGCCGTGCGCTTCGCGAACGCCGGGGTGTGGAGCGACGGCGTCAACGTGATGGCCGACGACCTCGCGATCGATGCGGGCGCGCCGGGGGACGCCGACCCGGGCGCGACGGAATTCGTCGAGCTGCCCTGAGTAGAAACAAGGGCGCAACCACGCGAAGTTTCATGGGACGCGGGTCGCGCCCGGGCGCGATGCGCGGCTAGAAGGAACCTCGCTGCGTCGGTACGTAGGGGTCCAGGGGTCGAGGGGCCGAGGGAAGCCCCGCGGCCCCATCCAATGGCCGCGAGCCGACTCAGAGGCCGAAGTGGCGCTTCACGGCGCCGAGCAGCGCCGCGGGCGGGGCGTCACGCGTCAGCTCCCGCAGCTCGCCGCGGCCGAGCTCGGTCGTGCCCGCGAGGACGACGACGGCATCGCCGAGCTTGGGGTCGCCCTCGTAGGTCACCGCGACGCCGAGGGCGGCGAGCTCCTTCGAGAGGGGGCTCGTCTCGAGCGCCGTCCTCGCCTTGCGCAGCTGGTTCGGCGGCGTGTCCATCACGAAGGTCATGGGGCCGTGCCGCACCACCACCGCGCGCTCGCCGGCAGGCACGGCTGCCGAGGCCGACCCACTCGCAGGCGCCGGCGCCGACGCCGAGCCAGGAGCCGGCGCCGACGCGAGCGCGGGCGCGCCCGAGGGCGGCGCGAGCGGCTCAGCAGTCACTGTGGCGGTCGGCCCCCCGCTGCTCGGCGGCTTCGAGCCGGCGCAGGCAGACAGGGCGAGCACGAGGACGAGCGGCGGGGCGGGGCGAATGGACACGAGCACCTCCAGAGATCCGCCGAGGCTACCTCTTTGTCCGTGCGGGGCAAG
>JADLAB010000575.1 GCA_020848455.1 Polyangiaceae bacterium | reverse complement strand
GCCGGGTACTCGATGGTGTTCACGCACCGCGCCCGGCAGTTCGTCGAGCTCGCGACGCGCGCGCGGGCCCTCGGCTACGCGGGCTTCCAGGTCGCAGGCGGGCACTTCGCCGCCTTCCACGCCGAAGAGCTCCTCGGCGACGTGCCCGCCCTCGACGCGGTCGCGGTGGGCGAGGGCGAGCCCATCCTCTGCGCGCTGGCCGGCGCGGAGGCCGAGCCCTCCGCGGCTCCGGGCCTCGTGTGGCGCGACGGCGCCGTCGTGCGCCGGAGCCCCGACAGCGCGCCCGAGCCCGAGCTCGACAAGCTGGCGTGGCCCACGCGCCGCAAGCCCTACGACCGCTATCACGGGCTCGCCATCGTCAACATGCTGGGCTCGCGCGGCTGCGCCTACCGCTGCGCCTTCTGCTCCATCGCGGCCTGGCACAAGCTCTGCGGCGGGGAGCGCTACCGGCAGCGGTCCGCCGCCGGGCTCGCCGCCGAGATGGGCTGTCTCTGGCGCGACGGCGTCCGGCTCTTCAACTTCCACGACGACAACTTCCTCGGGGCGCGCAAGGTCGAGAACCTCGCGCGCGTCGAGGCGCTCCGGAGCGCGCTCGCCGCGCAGGGCGTCGGGCAGCTCGCCTTCGCCATCAAGGCGCGCCCGGACGCCGTCGACGAGGAGGTGTTCGGCCGGCTGCGCGAGATGGGCCTCTTCCGGGTGTTCCTCGGCATCGAGGCCGGCACCGAGGAGTCGCTGCGCCAGCTCGGCCGCGGCCAGAAGCTCGCCGACAACGAGCGCGCGCTCGACATCCTGAACCGCCTCGACGTGCACACGGCCTTCAACCTGCTCCTCTTGAACCCCGAGTCCACGCTCGACGACGTCGCCGGCAACGTGGCCTTCCTGCGCCGCCACCTCGACAACCCGCTCAACTTCTGCCGCACCGAGATCTACGCGGGCACGCCGCTCGAGCGGAAGCTCCGCGCCGAGGGGCGCCTGAAGGGCGACTACTGGGGCCTCGACTACGCCATCCGCAACCCCGAGCCCGAGCAGGCCTTCGAGCTCATGCGCGCCGCCTTCTACGACCGGAACTTCGGCCCGCACCCCCTGCACTACCTCTCGGGGCAGGTCGACTACGAGCACCAGGTGCGCATGGACTTCTTCGGCACGACGCCGGCCGTCCGCGCGGAAGCGAAGGGCTACGTGCGGCGCGTGAACGACAACACCGTGAGCTACCTCGAGCAGATCGTGGCGGCGGTGCGCGCGGGCCGCGCCACGGCCGCGCTCGCGGCGGACCTCGCGGCGCGCGTCGCAGAGGACGATCGGCGGCTCCACGCGGAAGGCGACGACGTGCTCGCCCGCATTCGGGACATCCCCGAGCGCACGCGGCCCACGCGCGGCTCGGCCCGGACGCGCGCGGCGCTCGCCGCCTCGGTCGCCCTCACGCTCGCCGGTTGCCGCCAGCCCGACACCCAGCACATGGAGATGGCGCCGCCGCCCCCGCCGCCGACGACGGGCGCGCCGCCGCTCCCGACCGGGGACGGGTCGGTGCTCGTGCCCGTGAAGGAGGACGCCGGCACGCCCTTCGCCTCGCCGCCCGACGCCGGCACGCCCTTCGCGACGCCGCCGGACGCCGGGCCGGTCCCGCCGCCGACCTACACCCAGCCGATGGAAGCCGCCCCGCGCTGGCCGCCGCCCCCGCCGCCGACCTACACCCAGCCCATGGAGGCGGCCCCGAACTGGCCGCCGCCCCCGCCGCCGCCGCCCCCCGACACGCACATGCGCGAGGCCGCGCCTCCGTGGGGCCCGAACGATCCGCGCAATCGCTGACGGGGTCGTCCTGTCGTCAGTCGTCGGTCGTCCGTCGTCCGGGCGCGCGTCGCGACGCGGCCCAACCGGCCGAAACTGGCCCCAGACTTTCGGTCTACCCCGAGTTACGGCTGCTTCGAGCGGCTTTTCGGGGCGCATGCACGCCGCGTCCACCCCACATCGCACACTTGCGGGCGCCCAACCGGCCGAAACTGGCCCCGAACCTTCGGTCTACCCCGAGTTACGGCCGCTTCGAGCGCTACTCCTCGCTCTCGCTCTCCTTGTCGGGCTTGACGTAGCGCGCGAGGAACAGGCCCTGGCCGAGCGCGAACGCGAGCATGAGACCGATGCCGCCGAGGAGCTTGAAGCCCACCCAGAACTCGGTCGAGAAGTTGTAGGCGACGGCGAGGTTGAGGGCGCCCATGCCCGCGAGGAACCCGATCCAGGCGAGGAGCAGCCGGCCCCAGAAGTGCTCGGGCGGGGCGACCTTGTCTTGCATCGCCAGCCGGATGAGGTTCTTGCGGAACAGGAGCGCCGCGCCGCCGAGCACGACGCCCGTCGCCCAGTAGAGGACGGTCGGCTTCCATTTGATGAAGGTCTCGTCGTGGAAGAGCAGCGTCGCGCCGCCGAACACGACGATGACGGCGAGGCTGAGCCACATGATCGGCTCGACCTTCTTGTGCTTCCAGTACGTGTAGCCGACCTGCGCGAGCGAGGCCGCGATGGCGACACCGGTCGCGAGGTAGATGTTGTCCGCGATCTTGTAGGTGGCGAAGAAGAGGACGACCGGGAAGATGTCGAAGAGGAGCTTCATGCGTTGCTTCTGGGGCGCGCGCGGGCGTGGCGCCCGGCCGGGACGGCAAGCTTAGCTGCGCGCGCCCGCGATGGTAGGCCGGACGCGCTGCGCGCGCGGCCCGGTCACGGGGAGGGCGGGGCGTACTCGGCGAGCGACCGGTACGCGAGCTCCTTGCCTTCTTCGACCACGAGCACGTAGTTGGCGAGCACGCCCGTGTAGGTCACCTCGCTGCTGGCCGCGTTCGGCCAGCGGATCGTGACGTCGTCGGCGCTGCATGCCGAGCCGATGCCGATGATCTGGAGGTGGTCCTGCTGGAAGCCCGAGAGCCCGTAGCCGTCCTGCACCTCGCGCACGAAGGTGCGTCCGCCAGCGTGCACCGTGATGCGGGCACCCGCGGCGTCCGCGTTGCTGCCGCCCGCGCCGCCGGCGCCGCGGAGGTCGAGCATGAGCTTGTTGCCCGCGGCGCCGCCGTCGTTGCGCAAAAGGTATGCGTACGCGTCGTCGGGCGCGGGCGGATTGTCGTTCGCGCCCCAGCGCGCGAGCGAGGTGCCGACGACGAGGTCGTAGTCGCCGTCGCGGTCGTAGTCGACGAGGCCGAGCCCGTGCGCTCGGGTGATGCGCGTGCCCGTCACCGCGCTCACCTCGATGAACTTGCCGTCGGCCTGCTGCTGCCACAGGAGCGAGGTCGTGCCCGGGTAGTCCGAGGACGCGACCAGCACGTCGAGCCGCCCGTCGTTGTCGAGGTCGGCGAGCGCGCCTCCGAGATCGCCCTCGTTCCAGTTGAAGCTGTGCTGGCGGCCGAGCCCGGTCGTGGCCGCATCGCGGTGCACGAGCGGCTGAGCCGGGAAGCCCTCGTTGTAGAGTAGGTCCGTCTTGTCCGACGATTTCCCGGCCCAGGAGTGCGCGAGCGCGACGGCGAGCAGGTCGAGGTCGCCGTCGTTGTCGAGGTCGCCGCAGACGGCGTTCGAGCTGTTGCCGGCGAGCCGGAAGCTCTGATCGTCGAAGCCGGGCGTCCAGGTGTTGGGCCAGCCCGCGCAGCCGCCCGGATCGCCGACGCCCGCGCAGTCGGGCGCCGACGGGTGGGTCACGCAGTAGCAGCGGAAGGTGTAGTTGTCGGTGTAGTCGACGAGCGCGTCCTGTCCGAAGCCCGAGGTGAGCGAGAGATCCTCGAAGGTGCCGTTGCCGAGCGAGCGGTAGTGCTCGTTCCACTGCCGACCGTAGCTCGACCCCAGGAGCTCGCTCCAGCCGTCGCCGTCGAGGTCGCACGCGGTCACGCCCCAGGTGGGCCGGTTGTTCCGGGCCTGCAGCGCGTTCGAGGTCGAGAACGGGAGCGTCGCGACGCCCGCCGCCATGCTCACGTCCGTGAAGTTGCCGAGCCCGTCGCCGCGCAACAGCGAGTTGCTGAGCGCGCTGCCGAGCGAGCCGTACTGTCCGTAGTTGTGCCCCACGTAGAGGTCGAGCAGCCCGTCGTGGTCGAAGTCGAAGAAGAGCGCGGACGCGGCCGGGTCGCGCGTCCCCGGCGTGAAGCTCTGCTCGGGCCCGATCGTGAACGTGCCGTCGCCGTCGTTGAGGAAGATCGTCGAGTGGTCGAGCAGCACGCTCTCGTTGCCCGCGTCCTCGTAGGCGACGCTGAACGCGTCGAGGTCGCCGTCGTTGTCGACGTCGCCCCAGATGACGAAGGTCGCGGCGCGCGCCGGGCCGCCGTCGCGCGCGGCGAACAGGCCCGAGGTCCAGGTGGCGTCCTCGAAGCCGGTGCCCCCGGCGTTGCGCAACAGGCGGTAGTAGCCGGCCGGTGCTGCCGGGTCGTCGCGGCCCTCGCCGCCGGGGGGCTTCGTGAGGGTGATGTCGGGCCAGTGATCGCCGTCGTAGTCGGCGATGGTGAGGTTGTTGCCCACCATGCGCAGGCCGGCGGCGTCGAGGCCGAGCTCGGCCGTGACGTCCGTGAAGGCGAGCGGGTAGGGACCGTCGCCGGGCGGCGCGAGGCAGATGGCCGGCGGCAGCACGGGGCCGGGCTGCGGCTCTGCCTGGGTCTCCTCGTCGACCGTGCAGCCGACGAGCGAGAGAGCGAGTGAGAGAGAAACGGTCGAAGCGAGCGCGGTACGAGCGACAAAACGCGGCACGGTGGGCTCCTCACGAAACACGGGCGAGACCCGAGCATATCGCGAGCGACCGCCCCGGCCCAGCGCCGCCGGCGCCGGCCCTTGCGGAGATGCTGAACCGCCACCTCGTTTCCCGCTATACTGCCCCCCTCTGTCTTGGGCCTCGTCGAGGCACAGGGGGGGCAGCGCGATGAGGATGGATCCATGAGACCCCTGAGCGCCGTGCGGCGCGCCCTTGCCTTCGTTTTCGTGCTCGCCGGCATGGCGGGCGCGGCCGGCGCCTGCACCGGCGCGACGCTCGACGAGCTGCTCCTCGGCAAGCAGTGCGACGCCGCGGGTCAGTGCGCCCCGGGGTACGAGTGCGAGCTGCGGACGCGGCTCTGCGTGCCCGCCGGAACGGTCCACGCCGGCGGCGCCGGGGGCGGCGGCAACGGCGGCGGGGGCACGGGCGGCAACAGCGCGTGCGAGACGGTGGCCGACTGCGGTGCCCCGCCGGCCTGCCAGCTGTGGATCTGCCTGAGTCACGAGTGCGCGACGCTGGCGTCGGGCGCGGGCCCGCTGCCGTCCGGGCAGCAGGACGTCGGGGACTGCAGGATCCGCGTGTGCGACGGCCTCGGCAACGTCGACACGCAGAACGACGACACCGATCTGCCCGTCGACGGGCTCGAGTGCACCGAGGACGTGTGCGTCGCGGGCGTCCCAGCCAACCCGCCGACCGGCCTCGGCACGCCCTGCAGCGCGGGCGGTGGCCGCACCTGCGATGGCACGGGGCAGTGCGTGGCTTGCGTCGCCGCGGCCGACTGCACCGACATCACGCCGACCGAGTGCCGCGATCGCGGCTGCGACGCGGGCGCCTGCCAGCCGACGTTCACGACGAGCGGCACGCCGCTCGCGATCCAGAACGCCGGCGACTGCCAGCGCGCCGTGTGCGACGGCGCCGGGAGCACGACCACCCAGAACGACGACCTCGATCTGCCCTTCGACGACAACCCCTGCACGGCCGACGTGTGCACCGGCGGCGTGGCGTCGAACCCGCCCGAGCAGGTGGGCACGGGTTGCGGCGGAATCCTGACCTGTGATGGCGCGGGGCACTGCCTCGGCTGCACCCTGCCCACCGACTGCCCGGGCACCGACACCTACTGCCAGCAGCGCATCTGCGAGAGCGGCCAGTGCGGCTTCAGCTACGCCGTGGACGGCACGGTCCTTCCATCGGGCGGGCAGACACCGGGCGACTGCAAGTCGGCGCACTGCGACGGCGCGGGTGGGCTCGACTTCGACGCCCTCGACTCCGACCTGCCCCCCGATGACGGCCTCTCGTGCACGCTCGAGGCGTGCAACGCGGGCGCACCGCTCCACCCGCCGGCGCCGGTCGGCACCGCGTGCAGCGAGGGAGGTGGCACGGTGTGCGACGGCGCGGGCGGCTGCGTCGCGTGCAACGCGCCCATCGACTGCGCGAACCAGGGCACGGTGTGTCAGACGGCGACGTGCACGGCGCACACGTGCGGCCTCGCCAACACGGCCGCGGGTACGCCTGCGCCGGCCGGGAGCCAGATCTCGGGCGACTGCAAGGTCCTCGCCTGCAACGGCCAGGGCGGCACCACGCAGCAGACCGATGCGAACGATCTGCCGGTCGACGGCAACGAGTGCACGGCCGACACCTGTACCGGCTCGACCCCCTCGAACCCACCGCTCGCCGAGGGCACCACCTGTGCTGGCACCGGCACCTGCGACGGCGCGGGGAACTGCAGCGTGAAGGGGCCGAACGGCTCGCCCTGCACGCTCGGCACGCAGTGCACGAGCGGCAACTGCGTCGACGGCGTGTGCTGCGGCTCGACCTGCACGGGCATCTGCCGGGCGTGCAGCGAGGCCAAGACCGACGGCACGGACGGAACCTGCGCCAACATCCCGCCCGGGCAGGACCCCGATGTCGAGTGCACAGCGCCAGAGACCTGCAGCGGCAGCGGAACCTGCGCGTTCAGCTGCGGGCAGCAGCCGAGCCCGCCCGCGGGCAGTTGCCCGGCCGCGTGCACGGGCGGTTGCTCGAGCGGCACCTGCATCATCGACTGCAACGACTCGAGCCAGTGCTCGAACCAGACGCTCTCGTGCCCGCCGGGCTTCGCGTGCGAGGTGCAGTGCGGCGGCTCGGAGGCGTGCGACGGCGCCACGATCGACTGCCCCGACCTCTACGCGTGCAACGTGCTCTGCACCGGCTCCTGCGCGGGCGCGACCGTCGCCTGTGGCTCGGGCACCTGCGACCTGGCCTGCGGTGCCAACCGCTGCACGGGCGCCCTCCTCACGTGCGGGCAGAACCGCTGCACCGCGACCTGCCAGGGCGGGAGCTCCTTCCCGAGCGTGACCTGCGGCGGCTCGTGCGACTGCACCACCTGTCAGCACGCGCTCGGCTCGACCTGCTCGCAGGCGAGCGAGTGCCAGAGCGGCCTCTGCGAGGACGCGGTCTGCTGCGACCAGACCTGCGCGGGCCTCTGCGAGGCGTGCGACCTCGTCGGGTCCGAGGGCACCTGCACGCCGGTCCCGATCGGCCAGGACCCCGCCCAGGAGTGCCAGGGCAGCGCCACCTGCAACGGCAACGGCGGCTGCTCGCTGAAGGCACTCGGCGACAGCTGCACCCTCGCCGGGCCGTGTGCGAGCGGTGCGTGCGCCGAGAACGTGTGCTGCAGCTCGGCCTGTGCCGGGCTCTGCCAGAGCTGTCTCAGTGTCTACAACGGCGGGCTCGGCGACGGGACCTGCGGCCCCATCGCGTCGGGCCTCGACCCCTACCACGAGTGCTCGGGCCCGCGCACGTGCACGGGCAGCGGGACCTGCACGAACTGACGGCCTCGTGAGCGTGCTCGGCACGCGCCCGCCCCGCTGGCTCGGCGCGGGGTTGCCGCGCGCCCCGGACACCCTTGCCAGGCGATGGACCGAAACGATAGCCTGAGTCTTCGCGGCGGGCGCGCCGCGCAGTGGCGAACGGGGCTCGAGCAGACTGGGGGGTGCGCAAGTGGCACGCGTTCCGAGACCGCTCCCTCGAGCGACGCAGATCGATCGGTTCTCGAAGCAGGACCAGTTCCTGCTCTCCCTCGTCGACGGCGTGCTCGACGTGCACGAGCTCTGCTTCGTGACCGGACGCAGCCTGCCGGTCGTCGAGGACGCGCTCGATCGCATGGCGCGCGCCGGCGCCCTCGCCATCGAGCCGCGGGTGGCACCGGAGCCTGGCCCGCTCGACGCCGCGTGGGACGACGAGGAGATCGACCTCGAGCCGGAGCGACGCCGTGAGGTGCGTGCGCTCCACGATTCGCTCGTGGGGCTCGACGACCACGCGCTGCTCGGCGTTGCGCCGGGCGCGAGCAAGGCCGAGATCCGCGCTGCCTACCACCGGCTGGCCGCGAGCTACCACCCCGACCGCCACTTCCGCCGCAAGCTCGGGAGCTACAAGAAGCGCATCGAGGAGGTCTTCATCCGGATCACGCAGGCCTACGAGAGCCTCGTCGGGCGCGCGGCAGCGGAGCCGGCCGCTCGGGCGCCGGCTCCCTCGCGCATTCCGGAGCCACGGCCGCGCATGACGAGCGCGCCCGAGATCGCGCGCGCTGCGCGCATCACGGAGCCGCGGCCGCGCGTGACGAGCGCGCCCGAGAGCGCGGGTACAGACGCCGCGGCGCAGCGCACGCAGCGACCGCCACCCGACGCCGCGAGCGAGCGCGCGCGGCGCGAGGCGCTCGCGCAGAAGCTCCTGCGGGGCAGGGGCGTGGGTGCGGGCAGCAGCGCGCCCGTGCCGCCGCGCACGGGCAGTGATCCCGGCCTCGAGGCCGACGGGGGGCGACGGACGAGTCACACGCGCGTCAAGGCGGTGGGCGACGACGCCGCGGCCGAGCGAGCGCGAGCGCCCCGCTGTCGCCAGGCGCTCGAGCGCGGCTACGAGGCCGTGTCTCGCGGCGACGACCGCGCTGCGGCGGCTGCCTTCGCCGAGGCGAGCGCGCTCGCCCCCGACGACGCGGAGCTGCGCCGCCTCGCGGTCGGGGCCGCGAACAAGGCGCGGGCGGTGGGTCTCGGGCGGTAAGGCGCGCTGCGCTCGCGCCGTGCGCATGCGGGGCGCGGCCGGCGAAGCCCCAGTTCTGACGGGCGCTCCGCCCGGTCGGCGGCCCGGCGGCCCGGCGGCGGAGTTTCTCCCCCGAGCGCCCCGGACGCGCTACCATGCGGCAAGGTCGGGGATGTCGTCGAGCCCTAACAAGCCTCCGCGCCCGGGTCCGGCGCGCAAACCGGAGGCCCCGCTGCAGGTGGGGGC
>JADLAB010000574.1 GCA_020848455.1 Polyangiaceae bacterium | reverse complement strand
GGCCTCCGCGCGGGAGGCGTTGGCCTTGCTCGAGCGCATCCAGCGAAGGCGCGGTGCGCTGCCGCTCGTGCACGCCACGCTGGCAATGTTCGAGACGGTCGAGGGTCCGTTCGTGAAATGGGCGGGCCGCATGGCAGAACGCCACCACGAGCGGCCGCTCGTCGAGCTCGTGCTGCGTCTGGTGAGCGGCCCGTTCGTGACCGGTGCGGAATACGCCGGATCCGTGGAGCCACCGCTCGACGGGTTTCCGGCGTGGCTCGAGGAGGTCGTGCGGATCCTGCTCGCGGCGCCCGCGGGGCCGCTCCTGGGTCTTGTGTCGCCGCGACCGACCGGGGGGGCGGATGCCGGGGCGTTCGAAGGTGGTCCGCTACGCATCTCGAACTGGTGCGACGCGGCGGCGTTCGACCGCGCCGTCGCCGCTGCGCCCGAAGGGCGCACGACGATCGAGCTTCTCCGGGAAGCCGAGGCGCAGATGGCTGGCCAGCTCGTCGTGCTCCCGAGCGCCGAACGTTCCGCCGAGGGGTGGGTGCTCGACTGCCGGCCGGAGGACCTGCTGCGCGCGCTGCTGCGCTTGGAGGAGTACGCCGCCGCGCTGGCGGCCGGGCGCCCCCGCGAAGAGTGCGCCGCACGCTACACCGTCGCGGCCGGGATCGAGATGTCGAGGGAAACGGGCGACGTGTCGAGGAAGCCGACCCGAAGGCGCCAGCGAGAGTTCGTCGCTGGACGTCACGGCACGCAGTTCTTCGACATGCACGCGAAGCCAGGCAAGGCGACCCGGGTGCACGTCTGGGTGGCGACCGCGGTGGAGCCGCCACGGATCTACGTCGGCCATTGCGGCCGCCATCTCGATTGAGGCCGGGACGATCTTGTCGTCCGCAGGCGCGGGGGGCGAACATGGGGCCCTCCCGCTCAGTGCGTCACCGGGGCCCTCCTCGCCGAGCCGCCGCCCGGCGCGGACGAGGAGCTCGCGGCGCGGCATGAGGCGGCGGACGCCCACCGGGCCGTCGAGCGCGCGCTCGCGGCGCTCGGCGACAACCAGGCCCGCCTCGTCGAGCTCTACTACCGCCGCGGCCTCACGTTCGACGAGGCCGCGCGCGAACTCGGCGTCGCGAAACGCACCGTGCACATGTTGCATGACCGCGTGAAAGCGCGCCTCGCGTTCGGTCTCACGAAGTGCGGCGCGAGCCAAGCTCCGAGCGCGCGCTGAGATCGCGCCGCGGGCCCGCAGGCCGAGCTACGCAGGTGCTAGCGCCTCACGCCTGGCCGTCTCGCTCTGATGCCACTCGAGCGCCTCCGGTGCTTCGACGAAGCTCAGGAGATCACCCTTCAGCTCGAGAAGCGCGGTCTTCACCTCGTGCGGCGTCGCGTAGAAGAACTCGCGCTGAGTGTTCACGAGGTTCAACCGGCGCTCGGAGAATCGTTCGTGCAGCGCACGCTCGAGACCGACGGCGTCATCGCTGAAGATGAGGGCGTGGACGTCGAAACGGAACGGCACAGACGCATCGCCGAGCTCCCGCACCCGATCGAGCGGCTCGAGGCGCCTCGTCATGCCGATCTTCACGACGGCCTCGCCGAAGGAACCCAGGTTCGAGATGACGTAGACATACCCGGCCCGCACGTTGGCCGCCCGCTGGACCACGCCTGCGATGGCTTGCTCGATCTTCGTGAGCGTCTGCTCGACCTCGGCAACCGCGGTGGCATCGCCCTTCTCGCGAAGCGCGCGGAGCGCGGTCTCGTAGTGCGTCCGTTCCTTCTCGAGGCGGGCCTGCTCTCTTTCGAACTCGCGGCGGGCCATCTCTTCCTCCTTCAGCCGCGCCCGCTCCTCGCGCTCGCGGTCCTTCTCCTCGGCGACCTTGGCAAGGTAGTCGGCCGTGAGCCGCAGTTCCTCCACTCTGAGTGCGTGAAACGTGTCGGTGATCGCGAGCTTCATGCTGGCACCGAGCTTCGCGATGAGCGTGCGCATCTTCTCGAGCCGCTCGACGGCCGACTCGAGCGTGTACGGCTTCATCGTCCGGAGCACGTTGTCTGCCTCGTTGTCGTAGGCGCGAAGGATGAGCTTGCCGAAGTCGCCGACCATCTTCGCGCCTTCCTTCTCCGAGCCGTTGATCACCCAGCGCTTGGTCGTCGCGACTGCTTGGCCGGACTTGATGCATGCCTTCATGCGGCCTTGCAGGTCGGCGAGCAGGTCCTTGTAGGCGGCCGCCGAGTCGAGCGGGTGGGAGTACTCGTAGATCCCGACCTCTTGCAGGATCATCGCGTCGGTCGTCTCGACAATCTGCGCCCGCAGCAGCTCGTACTCCCGGCGCAGCGCCTCGACCTCGCCGACGAGGGGTTCGGGCGAGTGTCGCAGTGCTTGCGGCGCTTGCGGTGTCGGTGATGCCGCGGAGACCAGCGAAGGGGCCACCGGCGCCACGGGCGACAGGTTACCGGCCGGGCTCGCGCGAACGTGGCTCGACCAGGCCCGACCGTCCCACCAGCGCAAGCACGCGGGGTTCCCGGCGTCGGGATACCAACCTGGTGGAGCGTTCACGTCGTGACCCACTGCTCGTCGAAGGTGATCGGCTCCACTGCATCGAAGCCCGCGGTCTTCTTGAACTTCATCCGATGAGGGAAGTTCCGCAGCGAGTCGGAGGGGTCCAACTGCGCCATGTTCAGGCCGTGGAGCACATGTCGAACGAAGAGGGCCGCCACGATCGTCACAGACTCGTCGTAGCCGGTCGCAGGGTTGAGGCGGTCCATCCTCACGTTCACGATCGCCCGCTGCACGGGCAACACCGCGAACAGCTCACGCGCCGCGCGCAGCGTGCAGGAACACACATGGTCCTGGAAGAGCAGCCAGTAGCGACCCGCGGCCATGTTCTTGGTCGAGACTTTCCCGCCGGCCGTCAACTTCAGCTCCTCCCGGGGCACGATGTCTCGGTCCTCCAGATTCAAGTCGACGGCGACACCCTCGGCGTCTTCGCTCACAGCGAAGGTCGCGACCCGAGTCTGGAAGTGGCTCAGCCACCTGAACGATTGCGCGTGCTCGATCGCGCGCCGGTAGGCGTCGGGTGACCTCTTCAGAACCCCTTCCGCGAGGGGCTGCCGTACCGTCCAGAGCGCGTGCTCTCTGCGGTAGTCGTCGTGCTGGCGCAGCGAAGCTGCGTATGCGGCGTGCGCCCTGTGATACGCGCCGAGATTGTGCTGGTTCGCCGCAGCGTCGTCGGCGCGAGCGTGAGTCACCGCCTCTTCGAGGGCGGCTCGCTGTTGCTTCGCCTTGCCGAGGACGCTGTCGAAGAAGCCGGGGGCGAACCTCGCGAGCGCTGCCAGAGCTGCTGCTTCGCGCTCATGGGTGGCACCAGGTTGCACGGGCGGAGCGCCCTGGGGCGCCGCGGGTTGCACGGGAGGCGGTGCCATCCGAAGCGCCGCCCAGTTCCAGGTCGGTCCGCAATCCTTGTGCAGCGACACGAGTGCGGTCAGGTAGGCCTCGTACTCTGCAACCTCGTTCTCGGCGCGCCCTCGACTCTCGCGCCGCTCCTGCTCGCGCATGTACTGCTTCCAGCCCACGGCGGCACGGTACCACAGTCCGTCAGGCGACTGGGCCACCAGCCGTGCAGAAGGTGGCTCGACCGCGACGTGCGCCTGCTGGCCTCCGTAGGGCTGGCCCCGGTGGCGAGATGCAGTTCATCGCCATCGCGCCATAGAATGCGCCACTCCGCTGTCTCAAGCGCGTTGACCCGTTCCGCGGCGGCGTCGGTGCCGCGCGAGCTGCGAAGGCCGCGCGCATCGATCTGGCGGAGCACGAGCTCGTCGGCAGCACGTCCGCACGACGGTCGGCCGTACCGCCCCGGCTCCTCGTCCCCCTCGGCGCCGGACGCCCGCCGACCCGGTTCATCTCGTTGCCGGCCAAGTCCATCTCGGCGCCGACCGAGTCCTCGAGCTCGGCGACCCGGTACAACTCGCCGCGCCCCGGGTACATGACGCACCCGAGCCGGTACAGTTTCGTCGGGAGCCGGAACAACTCGCTCCGGACCCGGTACACGACGGGCGGGAACGAACTTTCCGCCACTTAGCCGCGCGCCCGGCGAGCCCGCGTCTGCGTTCCTGACGCACCGCGCCACAGCGTGCGGCTGTCGGAGCCGTTGCGGGCAAGATCCCGCCGCGGGGCCGCCGCCCTTCGCGCGAAAGATCCCGCAACTGCGGCGCGGCCTGCGCCGATGGATCGACGTGCGCAACGCACAGGAGCTCCGCGGCAGAGCGCCGCGGCGAACGAAAGGTGGACGTACATGGGTAGACTGGACGTTGGTGACAAGGCCGAGCGCGTGTTGCGGTTCCTCTACGGGCTCGTCAATCCGCGCATCCTGGCGCAGCTCGCGGGGCGCGGGTTCACGCTCCCGGACTACGAGGAGGGGTGGCAGCTCTTGCGCGCGACCGGGAAGATCGCGTTCGACGAGCTCGGGCCGGCGGTGGCATCGGACCCTACGGTGCTCGGGGAGCTCGACACCTGGGAGAACCTCTGGTTTCCCATCGCGGACGCGACGCTGTCGCGGCGGCATCCGGCGGTGCGCGAGCGGTTGTTCCTGAACCTGACGCAGACCGAAGGCCTCGCCGTCGTGCTGTCGGTCGGGACCTTCATCGACCGGGTCGATGCCATGGCGGTGGGCGACGCTGCCTTCGGGCCGGACGCCAAGGCGGCGCGGCAAGTGCTCGAGGCGCGCGGGCTCACCGACGCGGTGCTCGGCGTCGCGCGGGCGCTCATCGTCAAGGTCGGGCCGCGCGAGGTGCCGCCGGCCGTGCCCGTCCCCGTGCCGCCGCCGGCCGGCGAGGATCGCGACAAGGCCGAGGCCGACATGTGGGCCTGGTACCTCGAGTGGAGCGAGATCGCCCGGCGCACCGTCACGAGCCGCCGCGAGCTCCGCGAGCTCGGCTTCCTGTCGCCGGGCCGCCGCGGGACCCGCGCCGACGCGGACGCGTCCGATCCCGATCCCTCGGCGCCGCCCGGGCCGGCCGCGCCCGCGGCTGGGTGAGCGAGCGACCGAACGGGCGCCTTACGAACACCGAGGCACGCGGACCGGCAGGTGGTGGGGGCTGCCGGTTCGCGGCGCAGAGTCCGCAAGATTGGCGGCCGCTACTCGCCAGCCGCTGCGAGCACGGCGGCCAGCAGCTCGGGCCCGAGTCGACAGCCCGCCTCTGTCATCCTTGCGAGGAGCGGCTTCAGCGCGGGCACCAGGCCAGCCCGCTTCGCTTCCAGGAGAACACCGAGCGTCCCTTTGACCTGGAGGCCGAGCTCTGTGGCGACCCTTCGCGCCGCGAGGTCGTCGAGGAGCACCCAGGCTTCCGGCGTTGCGAGCGCGAGTGCGATGGCGGCGCGCTCCCCTGGGTCGAGGCCGACGGCCTGCAGGAGAGGGCAAGGGGCAGGGCGAAACGTGATACTCGGCCACGCCCTCAGCTCATCGGGCTCCGGCGCTCCGGGCTTGGCGACGAGCTCCTCCCATACCTCGAACGGCACGACGATGTGCTCGAACAGCGCGGGGAGGAGGCGCAGCTCGTCAAGGCCCACCAGAGCGATGAGCGGCGACGTGTTCGTTACCGCGATGCGGCCGGCCACGGGGCAAGCTCCTTCGCGCGCTCGGCGGCGTCCCACCCCACCCACGCCCTGCGCGTACGCACCCTGGCGAGCTCGCCGCGAAGGGCAGCCGCGACGACCGCAGCCGGCATCGCCTCGACGCGCCGGGCATTGGTCACGGCCCGGAATGCCCAGTAGGTCAGCTCGTCGAGCGATGCGTCGAGCACGTCGAGCGCCACGAGGACATCGAGCTGGAAGCGGAGCACGAGCTTGTCGTCGCTACGGACGGGGGCGCTCGCGGCGGACACCTCGTGGGCGAGGTCCTCGAGCAAGGCGGCGATCGCGGCCGCAGGCAGGTCCGCCAGCGGCGCGGCGGACGCCTCCACCACGACGCCGTACCGGTGCACCGCCTGCTCGACGTGCCGCAGTGCGAGCTTCCGCTCGGGGTCGGCGGCAAGCACTTCTCTCCGGACGAGATCGTTGAGGGCTTCGCTCACGCTCGTTCGCATGGCGAGCACGAATGAAGGGCCGAGCACGCGCCAGGTGGCTGATCCGAGACGGGACACCTGCGCGAGGGTGGCTGTCTCTTCCGGCGTGCCCTCGCCGGGGCGAGCACGTCGCGCGCCGTCGAGGAGCTGGCGCAGGTCCCGCCTGATTGACTCGAGCGCAGCCCCATCGACGTCCGGAATCGTCGGCGGCTCGGGCCAGGTCTCGGTGCACAGCAGGGCGGCGCCCATGTGGGCAGCCTAGCATGCCCCCCGCGGCTGAACCGCGTCTGACCGTCCGCGCCGCGCGCGCCGCCGCTCGCCCGGCACCGATGGACGCCCGCACCCGATCGGCGGAGCATCGAGGCCCCGATGCGCGTCTCCGCCCTGCACGTCCTGGTCGCCCTCGGCGCTGCCGGGTGCGTAGCCGCTCCGCTCGTTGCGGGTCCCACGGACCGCGACGCGCCCTCCGCGACCGCTCCGCGGCCGACCGCCGCACCGGGCGCCGTGGCCTCGACCCCCGCGCCGACGGGCGCGACCCCGAGCGCCGCGGGCTCGAGCACGCCCGCCGTGGCGTCGGCTCCGGCGTCGGGCGTGCTGTGGCGCAGCCGCCACGTCACGGACGTGCTGTCGCTGAAAGGTGCCACGTGGGGCTACGACCACGGAGCCTGCGAGCTCTTCGGCCTCGATCTCGCGACAGGCGCCGTCACGTCTCCGCCCGTCGCCATCGCACCCCGCCAGGCTTCGCGGGCCGAATGCCCGACGCCTCTTGGCGACGCGCTCTTGCGGCGCGACGCGACCGAGGACGTCGTGGTCGACGCGCTCACCCAGGCACGCCGCTTCTCGGTGCCGAGGGTTCACCGTCCGTACTCGGGTGGCGGCACGTCCTGGGAAGCGGCCGGCGGCGTGGCCGTCGTCGCCGTGGACGCCGGCGCCGGCGGGCCGCCCTCGTCGATCCAGGCGTTCGCGCTCGCCGACGGCCGCGCGC
>JADLAB010000573.1 GCA_020848455.1 Polyangiaceae bacterium | reverse complement strand
GCCGCGAGGCTCACCACCTCGTGGGAGTGTCCGTCGATCTGCAACGTCACGTGCTCGAAGGTGCGTTCGGTGGCCATGGCGCCCTCAGGTGGTGACGTTGTCCTTGCCGCCGGTGACCGTGATCTTCTCGTTCGAGTGGAGCTCGAGCTTGCCCTTCATCGTGGTCTCGCTCGGGGTGAGCTTGAGCTCGAGAGCGCCCGACGAGAGCGCGAGCTCGCTCGCCGCCTCGATGGTGATGGTGCCGTCGCACATCACGCGGAACGTCTCGGCCGAGCCGTAGCGCGCCGCGCCTCCGACCCGGATCGACGTCGCCTTGGCCGAGTAGCTCATCGAGCCGGTCGCCTTCTTCAGGATGGCGCCGCCGACGGTGAGCGCGAGCGGGCCGCCGACCGACTGGTGGATGCTCCCGGTCGCCGCGACCGTGAGCTTCGCGCCGCCGACCACCTCCGCGTAGCCGTAGTGAGCCGAGACGTTGATCGTCCCGAGCGCCGCCGCCACATGGGCGCCTCCCACCATGCGCGTCATGCGCGAAGCGCCATGGCGATCGATGCCGCCCTGGCAGGCGAGGCCGACGAGGGCGCCGAGCGACACGCCCTCGGACAGGCCCCCCGTCGCGCTCGCCAGCATGCCCTGCGGGCTCGGGACCATACCCCGGAGCGCGCTCCCGGCGCCGCCGAGCGCGCCCGCGGCCGCGCCCGCCATGCCCCCGCCACCCCCGAGGCCGCCCTTGGCGCCCGCGAGCACGCCACCCGCGACCGCCTGCGCGGCCGACGCCGGCGTGGGCGCGCTCTCGAGCGCGTTCTTGGCCATGGCGACGGGGCTCGGCGCGCCGAGGCTCCCGACGATCGAGAGCCGTACCGTGCCGACCTTCTCGGCGTCGTCGCCCGAGACCCCGACGTTCATGCTCTTCGAGACGTCGACCTTCTCGCTGCCCCCGATGTTGCGCTTTCGGTTCTTGCCGACGGTGAGCTGGTAGGAGCCCCCGCAGATCGTCGTGGCGTTCGCGCCGACCTTCAGGCGCTGATCGCGCTCCACGTCGTGCTGCAGGGTCACGCCGACGGCGTGCGTCTCGTTCGCCCCGATGGTCTCCGAGCGGTCGTGGCGCACGGCGCCGATGAGGTCGCGCTCGGCCTGCACGTCGAAGGTCATGGCGCCCGCCGAGTCGTCGAAGTGGATCTCGTTGTACCCGCCCGTCGCGGGGGACGAGGGCGTCCGGATGGTCATCTGGTTCTGGTTGGCGGGCAGGGCGTAGGCCGGGCGCATCACGCCGTTGATGTTGCGGGCGAGCCCGATGGGCCGGTCCGGATCGCCGTCGATGTACGCGACGTTCACCTCCCAGCCGACGCGGGCCAGGAACATCGACGACGCCGACTCCTGCAGCATGCGCAGCCAGCGCGAGTCTCTGTCGGTCCCCGTCGCCTCGCGGTCCCAGTGGAACGCGGCCTTGAACCGGCCGTAGGCGTCGGTGTGGATCTCGGAGCCCGCGGGCCCGCGCACCATGGCCGTGTGATAGCCGGCGATCGTGGGCTCGGGCGTGGCGAGCGCCGGCCGGAAGGGGACGCTGCGCGGGATGGCGCGGAAGTGGTTGCGGTAGATCGTGCTCGGATCTGCGTCGGCGGGCGCGTCCGCGAACGACGGGTTGTCGTGCTCGTGGACGACCGAGACGAGCAGGTACTCGTCGGCGAACGCGGCGCCCGCGGCGGCGCCGAACGCGAACCAGTGCGCCGGCGCGAAGCCCGGCACCGTGCCCTGCCCCTCGACGTAGCGCGCCGGCGCGCGCAGGGCCTCGAGCCGGAGCGCCGCGAGGCGCTGCCCCTCGCCCGCGTCGCGGTACCCGCTCGGGTAGTCGTAGATCTCGAGGTACGCGTCGCGCTCGGCCGACCGCGACGCGAGCAGCTTCTGGCGCGGCTTCTTCCAGTCGAAGTCGTTGACGGTCGCCGTGCCCGAGCAGATCTTCGCGCCGCGTCCGAAGGAGTGGATCCCCGGCGCGTCGTGGTCGAGCGCGCCGGCGGCCTCGATGAGCTCGAAGTGCGTCGTCCCGGGGACGGCGGGCGCCGCGGCCGAGGTGTCCCCGAAGACCATCACGCCGTCCGGATCGTCGGTGTAGTAGATGCCCTCGAGCTCGAGCAGGCGGCTCACGAAGGCGAGGTTCGTCTCGTGGTACTGCACGCAGTAGTTGCGCTTCGCGGTCGGGCGCGACGTCTCCCACCGGAAGGGCACGCCGCACGCGCCGAGGACCTGGCCCACGATCTGCTCGACCGATTGGTGCCGGAACTTGCGGGTGTCGTTCGTGAAGCGGAGCAGCCACGGGTGGGCGTGGAGCTCGACGCGATACCGGAGCGTCCCGCGCTTCTCCCCCACGAAGCCGACCTGGCCCACACGGAGCGTGAAGCGGCGCGCCTCCACGCGGTCGAAGAGCAAGACGAGCGTGGCGGGCTCTGCCAGGACCGCGTCGAGGTCGAGGCTCTCGACGCTGGCGATCTCGACGACGGCGTGGGTGGGCGTGGAGATGCCCTCCGTCACCCGCAGCGACACGATGTCATAGGGCTGCGCGACACCCATGCGGAGGTCGACCTCGAAGCTCTGTGTGCTCATGGCGAAGGCTCCGACGCGGCGAAGGCCGTGCGCTCTGCGAGCTCCCGCAGCATCGGGTCGGGGAGCTCGGGTGCGGCGTAGATCCGGATGGACTCGAGCCGATCGATCTTCTTCGGCAGCGGGATGCTGGCCCGCCAGGTGAGCTCGACCGCGCGGCGGTCGCCGTCGACGAGGAAGGTGTCGAGGTGCGTCGCGTGCTCGAGCGAGACGCGTGCGGGCGCGCGCGCCGTCGCGTCGCGCGCGAGCTCGGTCGTGTGGAAGCTCGGCGCGTAGCGGGGCAGCCGGAAGCGCCACACTCCCTCCGGCGTGGCCCCGAGCACCTCGACCGGCTCGTCTCCGAGCAGAGGGGTCGGGCTGTGGAGGTCGGGGTGCGCACAGGCGTCGTGGTGCGGGTCGAAGTCGCGCGGCCGGAAGGGCGCTCGGTCGCGCCGCCAGGCAGCGTCGTAGGTGCCGGCGAGCTCGCGCCGCGGGCTCCATTCGGGCGCGATCACGCCGAAGCCTGCCGGCGGTGTCGAGCGGCCACCGGGCGCCGCGCGACCGCACTCGATCTGGGGTGCGCGCCGGCCGACGAGCAGCTCGGGGGACCGCGCGACGCCGGTGCCCGACCAGTTCGTGGGATCCATCACGAGCCGCGCGGGGTCCGAGTCGTCGTACCCGCCGCGCGCCAGCTCGTAGACGATCGGTGTAGGAGTGAGCGGCGCGGGCGGCCCCGGCGCGACGGCGCCGAGCACGGACACCTGGAAGGTGCGTGGGCCCGTCACCCGCAGCGACTTCTGCAGGTGCCCGACGCGTACGCTCACGTGAAGCTCGGTGACGCCGGGGCCCTGCAGCGGCGGGTACGCGGTGCCCACGAAGATGACGTCGGTGCCCGGCTTGTCGGCGACGGCGTCGCTCGGATAGCGGATGCTCGGCCGGGGGCCGGCGCTGTCGTTCATCTCGTCGGCGAGGCGAGCCTCGACCTGCGGCGAGGCGACCGTGGCCTCACCGACCGGCGACACCAGGTACGTCATCTTCGCGACGACGACGACGACCGGCCGGCCGTTTCGGTCGTCGAGCGGGAGGCATCGCGCGCTCATGGGCGTTCGATTCTCGAGACGACGCTCGAAATCCATCGTGGCGACGAGGATACGCCTCGCACCTGCCGGCGAGATAGGCCGGAGTTTCGGCGCTGCCCCCGACGGGCGCGTGGTAGCCTGAGGTCGCCACCCCGAAGCTGGAGGTAGCCCGTGAGCCGTCCCAAGCGCGCGCCGCATCTTGGCCCCTTCGAGACCCCGCGCGAGCCGGCGCCGCCGCTCCGCGTGGCGCGCACCCCGCACCCGTCGCCCGCACGTGCCGAGCTCGTCCTGGCGCGAATCGAGGCCCTCGATGGCGAGCGCGTCCGCCTCGCGGTCGGGCGCGACAGCGTGGAGGCCGCGCGCGACGCGGCCGTCCACCCGGCCGTGCTCGCCGGCGCGCACGCGCGCGGCGAGCGGGTCCTCGCGGAGCGTGGCGAGGTCGGCGCCTGGGTCGTCGTCGGAGCCCTGCGCACGCAGCCGACGCCGGGGATCGACGTCGCCGACGCGTACACGATCGAGGCCGAGCGCGTCACCATTCGCGCCGGCGCGGAGGTGACGCTCACGAGCCGCGCGGCCAGCCTCGTGCTCCGCGCGCTCGGCGAGGTGGAGACCTACGCGGACCGGATCGTGTCCCGCGCCGAAGGGGTCCACAAGATCGTCGGCCGCATCTTGCGCCTCAACTGAGGGCGCTCGCGCACCGACGCCGCCGAGGGCGCGCTCGCGCACCGACGCCGCCGAGGGCGCGCTCGTCACCGAGGGCGCGCTCGTCACCGAGGGCGGCATCACCTCGCGAAGCGGTCGAAGTCCACGAGGCCGAGGGCCGTGATGCCGTGGACGATCAACGCGCGCCGCACAGCTGCGCGAGGCCGGCCACATCGAGCGACCGAGTCAGCTCCCAGAGCGGATCTTCGCCGAAGAATGGAGTCATCCGCATGGTGACCACACACCGGTCAGCCACCCAGATCTTCAGCGTCGCAAAGCCCGCCGTGTCGCCGGCCAGCACCTTCTGGATCAGCGCGGCTGGATGGCCGGCCACGTCCACGACCCCTGCCCCCCGTGCCTCGTACTCCGCCACCGTGCGTCCCGAGCCCGGCGCCCCGCTGCAGCTCCGTATCTGGTCGCTCAGCACGAGCTCGACCGACGTCGCGTCTCTCACGTAGGTCACGGTCACCGTGGCACCACAGGCTCGCGTGGCGGGCTTGCGCTCGGCCGGTCGAGCCACGTCTCCCTGGGAGATGACGCGGGGTGCCTGCGGCGCCCAGCCCGCGACCTTCGGCTGAGCGACCCGCGCGAGTAGCTTCTCGGCGTCGAGGCCCGCAAGCCCGGCGTTCTCGGTGCCGCAGTTGCTGGCACGAGGATCGGCAATGCCCGGGCAGACGCGCGCCGCGGCCTCGCGAAGCTCGAGCAACCGCGACTCTGGGATGGCGCCGGAAGAGGCCGAAGCCGGTGGCGCAATGCCCAGACTCGAAGAGGAAGAAGCCGGTGGCGCAATGCCCAGGCTCGAAGAGGACGAATCCGACGCCGGCCCCCGCCCACCGTCGACCGGCGCCTCCTGTCGCTGGTCGGCGCAGGACACGAGCGCCGCGACGAGCACGGCCCCGAGCGTGAAGTGTCCGAGTCGTGGCATGCTCACCTCCCACCCGCCGAATCCCGCCGAAGCAGCGCCCTCATTCCTGGCAGAAGGTCGCCAGCACCCTGGGCTCGGAGGGCCAATGCAGGGTGAGCACCTGGTAGCTCTTCGTCGCGCTGACGCCCGCAATCGTGAGCGTCTCGAACCGGTGCGCCGTCCGAACGCCTGCGCCGAGGCTCGCGAGGGCCGTCGTCATCGCGCGATGCTCCCTTGCGCCGCGACCGACGTCAACACGCATGGGAGAGAGCTTCGAGAGAGGCCAGCAGGGCTCGTGAGCGGGAGCGGGAGCGGGAGCGGGAGCGAGCGCGGGAGCGGGGGCGGGTGCGAGCGCGTGAGCGGGAGCGGGGGCGGGAGCAAGCGCGTGAGCGGGGAGCGAGCGCGGGAGCGGGGGCGGGTGCGAGCGCGTGAGCGGGGAGCGAGCGCGTGAGCGGGGAGCGGG
>JADLAB010000572.1 GCA_020848455.1 Polyangiaceae bacterium | reverse complement strand
GCCTCGGCGCGGGCGGCCGTGCGCACGCGGTGCCCGAGGTGCTCGAGCAGCCGCGGGATGGCGGCGCGGACCACGTCGTCGTCGTCCACGAGCAGGACCTCGAGGTGGTGCTGCGCGGGCGCGGGCACCACCCGGGCCTCCGCCGTTCCGTCGACCGTGCCGCGAGCCCGGAGCTCGGCCGGCAGGCGTAGCCTCACGCGCGTGCCCTTGCCCACCTGGCTCTCGAGCGCCAGCGTGCCGCCGTGGGCCTTCACCGTGCCGTAGACCATGGCGAGCCCGAGCCCCGTGCCCTTGCCGGTCGGCTTGGTCGTGAAGAAGGGCTCGAGGGCTCGCGCCGCCACCTCGGGCGGCATGCCCTCGCCCGTGTCCTCGACCGAGAGCTCGACGCCGCTGCCGACGCGCCGGGTGTGCAGGCGCAAGGTGCCGCCGGCGGGCATGGCGTCGACCGCGTTCACACACAGGTTCATGAGCGCGCCGGCCAGGCTGCCGGGCTCGCCCATCACGGGCGGTAGCTCGGGCTCGAGATCCATCACGAGGTCCACGCGCTGCAGCGTGGTCCGCCGCAGGATCTCCATCTCGCGCTCCACGAGCGCGTTGAGGTCGGTGAGCTGGGGCTCGCGCAGCCCCTGCCGCGCGAACTCGAGCAGCCCCCGCACGAGATCGCGCCCGCGCGTGGCCGCCTGCTCGATCGTCCCGAGGCTCCGCTCGAGCGCGGGGTCGGCGGCGTGCTTCGCCCGCAGCGCCGACGACAGCCCGAGGATGGCGGCGAGCACGTTGTTCATGTCGTGGGCGATGCCGCCGGCGAGGCTGCCGAGGCTCTCGAGCTTCTGGGCCTCCTGCACCCGCGCCTCGAGGCGCAGGCGCTCCTCCTCCTCGCGCTTGCGGCTCGTCAGGTCGTGCAGCGTGCCGACGAGGCTCGTGCACACGCCGCGATCGTCGAAGATGGGGGTGATCGTGGCCTCGCCGCAGCTCGTGCCGCCAGGCCGATCCAGCACCTCCTCCCAGCGCACGGTGCGCGTCTCGGCGATGGCCTGCCGGTGGCGCAGGTTGCGCTCCGCGAGCGCTCCCTCCGGCAGGAGATCGGCGAGCAGGCGCCCCTCGACCTCGTGCCGCGGGCGGCCGAGACTGGCGAGAAACGCCGGGTTCGCCGACAGGACGCGGTAGCGATCCTCGCCCTCCACCGCGAGCAGGAAGATCCCGTCGGCCACGTTCTCGTACACGCTCGAGAGCTGCCGCTCCCGGCTCTGCGCGGCCTCGTGCGCGCTCTTCAGGCTGGTGATGTCGTGGAAGGTGGTCACCACCTCGGCCGGCTCGGCCTCGCCCGGATGGGACAGGGGCTGGGCGTTGACCGAGATCCACGTGAGGCGGCCGTCGGGCTTGCGCACGCCCATCACGACCCCGCGCTCCGGCCGACCGCTCGTGAGGGCCACCATCGCGGGGTGCTCTTCGCCCGGGAACGGCGAGCCGTCCGGGCGGATGGCGCCCCAAGCGGGATCGACGGACGTGCGCCCCATCATCTGGTCGGCGTCGAGCCCGAGGATCTCCACGGCCGCGCCGTTGCAGGTGACGATGCGTCCGGTGCGATCCTGGGCGACGAGGCCCTCGCCCATGACGGCGAGCACGGAGCGGTAGCGCTCCTCGCTCGCTCGCAGGGCCTCCGCGCTGCGCTGACGCTCGAGGATCTCGCGCGTCAGGTTGGCGTTGGCGCGCGACAGCTCGGTGGTGCGCTCGCGCACGAGCCCCGCGATCGACTCGGCGCGGCCCGAGAGCACGAGCAGGAAGGCGCCGAGCAGCCCGGTGAACAGCAGGCCCGCGATCTGCACGATCGCCGGCAAGGACGAGCGGTGCGCGTCGAGGAAGGCGAGCGTCGCCCGCCCGGTGACGAGCCAGGTGCGGCCGGGCAGCTCCACGATCCCGGTGCGCTCGGGCCCGCCCGAGAAGGGGGCCGCTCCGGGCTCCGCCACCACCCGAGGCGCCGAGCCGTGGAGGTGCGTCAGCCGGTCGCTCCCGGCAGGGCCGCGCTCGGCGATCTCGAAGTCGATGCCGTCGAGCTCGAGCGCAGCGGCGCGCACCTCGAGGAGGTCGGCGAGGCGGAAGAGGCCGACGGCGAAGCCCGTGATCCGGGCGGCGCGCTCGGCCCCACCGAGGTGCGCCACGCCCTTTTCGTACACGGGCACGACGAGCACCGTGGCGTCGCCTTCGACCGGGCTGTCGCCCGGCACGGTCCACCGGGCCACGGCCGGGCTGCGCGTGTGCCGGGCGGCGTCGAGCGCGGCTCGGACCTCGGGCACGGATCCGAGGTCGACGCCCAGCGTGGCCGGGGCGGGCGAGGTCTGCTCGACCATCGCCACCGGGAAGAGCTCCGGGCGGTCCCCTGCGGCGCGCAGGCCGCCTGCGCCGTCGGGCTCGACGATCGCGAACGCCGCGAGGCCCTCGGCGCGAGCCTGCGCCTCGAAGACCGCGCGGTCCGCGGCCAGGACCCGGGGCGCCCACTGCAGCGTCTGGAAGGCCTGCCGCATCCCCACGGCCTGCACGCTGAACGCGGAGAACTCCTCGCGCGACACGCTCTCGGAGGCGTCGAACAGGCCGTGTACGGTCTCGAGCTGCTCGAGGTTCGCGTCGACGGTGCCCTGCAGGGCAGCGCGCAGGTCCGCGACGCGCCGCTCGAACTCGAGCTCGATGCGCCCGCGCTCCTGATGCTCGACGAGGACGAAAGCGACCACGGCCACGACGAGGGTCACGCCGAGCGGCCAGGCCACCGCCGCGCGTCGGTTGCGCCACGGAGCCGCCGGCCGGCCGATCCACAAGAGGACGACCGGGGCCGCCAGGAGCACGCCGATCGAGTCGCCGATCCACCAGCTGAACCAGTTGACGGGGTAGCTGCTGCTCGGGATGGTTCCACTCGCGGCGAGCAGCGACGCGCCGACCGTGCTGCTGACGACGCAGGCGGCCGGACCACCGAGCACGATGAACTTCAGGATGTCGCGCTCGCGCAGGAGCGGCGTCGGGTAGCCCACCAGGCGGCGCACGAGGTACGCCCCGACCACCGCCTGCATCGCGGCACCGATGCCGATGCCGAACGACAGGAGCGCGCGCGCCCCGAGCGCGAGCGGCGTACCGGCTGCGGTCGTCGAGAAGAGCAGGTTCGCGAGGAACGAGCCGACCAGCACACCCGGCCACGTGCGGTAGCCGAGGCCGAGCACGGCGGCGAACGCGAGCCCCGCCGGTGGCCAGATGGCGGACGCGTACCCGGGCGGAATGGCGAGGCCGAGGCAGAGCGCGCCGCCGCCGAGGTAGAGCGCGCCGACGAGCGCGGTCCGCAGCAGGGTCCTCGGCGGGCCGGCCCGCGAGCGCGCGCTGGCTCTCGTGTCTCGCATGGTCAGATTTTATAAACCATATTCAATAGTTACGAGACAGCGCCAGCCTACCGCCCGGTCGCGCCGGGCGCAAGGGCCCGGACGAACGCCACCCGTGTGCGGGCGCTCAGCGCATCGCGTCCGCGAGCGCGACGATGCGCGCCGCGAGCGCGTCGAGCGACACGACCTCCTCGGCCGCGCCGAGCTCGAACGCTGCCCGCGGCATGCCGTAGACGACGCTCGAGGCCTCGTCCTGCGCGAGGGTGCGCGCCCCGGCGCGACGCATGGCGCGCAGGCCGTCGGCGCCGTCGCGCCCCATGCCGGTCATGACGACGCCGATCGCGCGCCTGCCGGCGAAGCGCGCCACCGAGAGCATCGTCACGTCGACGCTCGGCTTGCAGCCGTGCACGGGCGGGCCGTCGCCGAGGCGCACGTGGCCCGACGACGCGTACTCGAGGTGGCTGCCGCCGGGGGCCACGAGCGCGAGGCCGCGGCGCGGTCGGTCGCCGTCCTTGGCCTCGCGCACCTCGATGGCGCAGGCGCCGTCGAGCCGCTCGGCGAGCGCCGCCGTGAAGCCCGTCGGCATGTGCTGCACGACGAGCAGAGCCGGGGCCGACGCCGGCAGGCGCGGCAAGAGCTCGAGCAGCGTCGAGGGACCGCCGGTCGAGATGCCGAGCGCCACGAGCGGCTCGCCGCCGAGCGGTCCGGCCCGGGACGCGTCGCCGCGCGCGGAACCGACGCCGCGCTCGGCGTCCCGGCCCGGCGCCCCGGGGCTCGACACGGGGGCGCGCGGCAGGGACGCTGGCGGCGCCGGGGCGGGTCCCGTGCCGCCGCGCTCCGAGCTCGGCGCCTCGGTACGCGAGGCGCGCGGTGGCGGGGCCTCGACGCGCGAGGCTCGCGGTGGCGGAAGCGGCGGCGCCGGGCGCACGCGCGGCACGATGCGCGCGGCGGCGGCGAGCTTGTCGCAGAGCTCGGCCGCGATGCGCGACAGATCGGTCGAGCGCTCGCCCGAGGGCTTGGCCACGAAGTCGACCGCGCCGGCCGCGAGGGCGTCGAGCGTCGTGCGCGCCCCCTCGGTCGTGTGCGCCGAGAGCATCACGACGGGGACGAGCCGGCGCTGCAGCAGCGCCCGCACCGCCGCCACGCCGTCCATCCCCGGCATGATGACGTCCATCGTCACGACGTCGGGGGCGAGCGACACGGCGAGCTCGACCGCCGCGGCGCCGTCCTTCGCCTCGCCCGCGACCTCGAAGCGGCCGTCGGCGAGGAGCATGCGGCGGAGCAGGGTGCGCACGAAGAGCGAGTCGTCCACGACGAGGACGCGGATCGGCTGGGGCGCGCTCATGCCGCGTCCTCGGCTGCCTTGGGCGGCAGCGACAGGACGACCCAGCCCGTCACGGGGTCCTTCACGCCCTTCAGCTGGATGCCGTGGCGCGGCTCGGCCACGGACTCGGGCGGCAGCGTGTCGTAGGTGGACTGCGACACCATCACGTGTCCGGCCGGGCAGGCCGACTCGTAGCGGTTGGCGCGGTTCACGGCGTCGCCGATGACCGTGAACTCGCGCCGGTCGCGCGAGCCGAGATCGCCGCGCACGGCCATGCCGGTGTTCACGCCGATGCGCGTGCGGATGCGCGGGTTGCGCCAGGGCTGGAAGTCGAGCATCGCCGCCTGCATCGCGAGCCCGGCGCGCGTGGCCCGCAGGCCCGACGGCTCGAGGCCTTCTCGCTCCTCGAACACCGCCATGATGGCGTCGCCCACGAACTTGTCGATGTCGCCCTCCTCGGCGCGGATGAGAGGGCAGAGGATGTCGAAGTACTCGTTCAGGAGGTCGATGACCTCGGCGGGGGTCATGGACGCGGCGAGCGGCGTGAAGCCCGCGAGGTCCGAGAAGAGGACGGTGACCTGGCGGCTCTCGGCCCGCGTCATGCTCATGTCGCCGCCGCCGTCCTGCGCCCGCCGCTCGACGGCCTCGAAGGTGCCGCGCCCGAAGTAGGTCTCGGCGCCGCGCTTGAAGGCCTGCAGGCGCCGCTCGGCGAGCACCCGCTCCACCGTGACGACGCACTTGTCCTTGGTGAAGGGCTTGACGAGGCAGGCGCGCGCGCCGGCCGCGGAGAGCTGCTTGTGGTCGCGGGTCGAGTCGCGCGCCGACAGCATGATGACCGGAATGTCGCGCGTGTCCGTGCCGCGCCTGAGCTCGAGGAGCATCTCGAAGCCGTTGAGCTCGGGCATCTCGTAGTCCGAGATGATGAGCGCCGGCTTGAGCAGGCGCGCCTTCTCGAGGCCGCGCGCCCCGTTCTCGGCGGCCTCGATGCGAAAACCCTGGCGTGCCAGGCAGTCGCTCACGAGCAGGCGCGTCATCGCCGAGTCGTCGACCACGAGGATGAGCTCGCGCGAGGCGGGCATGCTGCCGGCGAGGAGCTCGGCCACGGCGTTCGTGACCTCCGTCGCCGACACGGGCTTGACGAGGTAGTCGTCCGTCCCCGCGTCGAAGCCGCGCTGGAGGTCGGCCGCCTGACCGAGCGAGGAGCACATGAGGACCGGGATGTGCGCCGTCGCGGTGCCGCTCTTCAGCGCGCGGCACAGCTCGTAGCCGTCGCGCCGCGGCATCTCGACGTCGGTGATGACGAGCTCCGGGCTCCGCGCGCGCGCCAGCTCGAGCCCCTCCTCGCCGTCGTAGGCCTGGATCACGTCGTAGCCCGCCTGCTTCAGGATGGGCACGGTGTGCTTGTGGATGAGCGGGGAGTCGTCCGCGAGCAGGATGAGCTTCTTCTTGCGGACCGCCGGGCCGAGCACGCGCAGGACGTCGGCGTCGGAGAAGGGGACGTCGAGGTGCGCGTCGGCTCCGAGCTCGCCGATGCGGCGCGCCGTGCGCTCGCCGCCGCCGACCACGACGGTGGAGAGCCCGCGCCCGGCAGGGCCGGCCTTGAGCTCGCCGATGAGGCCCGCGAGGTCGGTCCCGGCGAGGCGCGGGGGCAAGAGCGCCGCGCGCAGCTCCGGGCCCGCCGCGCGCGCGTGGGCGCGGAGCTCGGCCGCGCTCGCCAGGGCCACGATGCGGTAGCCGAGTGGCTCGAGTGGCCGGCGCAGGAGCTCCGGCGCGACCTTGCCCAGACCGAGGACCGCGATCTCCATGTCCGTTCTCAGGCGCCTCGTTCGGTGTCCGCGCCCGCGGCGTGGCGCAGGTGCGAGCGCACGATCCCGATGAGCTCGGCGGGCTCGACCGGCTTCGTGAGGTAGGCGTCGACCCCGGCGTCGAAGCCGCGCACGCGATCGGCCGTCTCGCCGCGGCTCGTCACCATGACGATGGGCGTGTCGCGGTGGCGCGCGGACGCGCGGAGCGCGCGTGTGAGCTCGAAGCCGTCGAGCCGCGGCATCATCGCGTCCGTGGTCACGAGGTCGAAGTGCTCGGCTTCCGCGAGCGCGAGCGCCTCGGCCCCGTCGTCGGCCGTGCGAACCGCGTAGCCCTCCTTGTCGAGCACGCGCGCCACGGCCTCGCGCGCCGCCGCCGAGTCGTCGACCACGAGCACCCGCAGGCGCGTGCCGGCCGCGGGCGCCGGGCCGGCTGGCGCCGCGGCGCGCGGCCCGAGCGGGGAGGCGAGCGCGCGGTCGACCAGCGTCGGCACCTCGAGGATGGGAACGCAGCGGTCGCCGATGAGCGTCGCGCCCATCACGCCCGGGACCTCGTCGAGCAGATCGCCCAGGCTCTTGATGAGCACCTCCTGCTTGCGCAGCGTCCGGTCGCAGCCGAGCGCGTAGGTCCGGCCCGACAGCGTCACGAACAGCACGTGCAGGCCGTCCTGGGTCGAGCGCCCGGCGCAGCCGAGGACCTCGTCGAGTCGCACGAGGGGCACCTGCTTGTCCTCGACCGCGATGACCTCGCGATCGCAGACCTCGTGCACGGCGCTCGCCGGGACCGCGAGGGTGCGGCGCACGACGTCGAGCGGCACGGCGAAGGTCTCGCCGCCAGCCTCGAACAGGAGCACCTGGATGATGGCGAGCGTGAGCGGCAGCCGCAGGTAGAAGGTGGTGCCCAGGCCCACGCGCGAGTCGAGCTCGATGGAGCCCTTGAGGTCGCTGACCACCGTCTTCCACACGACCGCCGTCCCGACGCCGCGCCCGGCGTCCTCGTCGACCTCCGCGACGCGCGAGAAGCCCGGCTCGAAGACCAGCATCTGGATCTCGAGGTCGCTCTTCTGGGCGAGGGCCTCCGGGCTCAGGATGCCGCGCTCGGCGGCGATGCGGCGCACGACGGCCGGATCGATGCCGCCACCGTCGTCCTCGACCGCCACGACCATCTGCGTCCCCTCGTGGTAGGCGCGCAGTCGGATGACGCCCTCGGGGCTCTTGCCGGCGGCCTTGCGCGCCTCGGGCCGCTCGATGCCGTGGTAGACGGCGTTGGTCACGAGGTGGAGCAGCGGGCCGTCGAGCTGCTCGACCAGCATCTTGTCGAGCTCGGTGTGCTCGCCCACGAGCTCGAGGCGGACCTTCTTGTCGTGGCGGTACGACAGCTCGCGCACCTTGACCGCGAAGCGCCGGAACACCCTGCCGATGGGCACCATGCGCAGCTTCATCACCTGATCGCGCAGATCGCCCGTCACGTGATCGAGCCGGTGCGACGACCGGCCGAGGCTCTGCAGGAGCTCGTCGAGCTGCCGCTCGGCGAGCCCGAGCTCGTCCGCGAGTCGGCCGAGATCGGCGCGTGCCGCCGCGTCGTCGGGCCGGCGTCCGGCGGTGGCGGCGCGGCGCCGGCCCGTCTCGATGACCTCGGCGAGCTCCGCGAGGCGCGCGAGGTGCTCGCTCAGCGTCGACTTGTCGAGCACGAGCTCGCCTACCAGGTTGAGCAGCTTGTCGAGCTTGCCGAAGTCGACGCGGATCTGGTTCTGCTGCGGCTCTTCGCCGCGCTTGCCGGCGGCGGCGCGCGACGGCGCGGGGGCCGGCGCGGCGGCTCTCGTGGCGGGCTCGGCCGGTCCGGGTGCGGGCGCGACGAGGGGGGCGGGCGGCTCCGCGGCGCGCGCGCGAGTGGCCGCGGCCGGCGCCGTGGGGACGGCGCTCGAGGCCGCGCTCTCGCCGGCCGCGCGCGCGCGCAGTCGCGCGGCGAGCCCGAGCGAGCGCGCGTGGAAGAGCGGGTCGCGCCGCTGCGCCGCGGCGCAGAGGTTGCGTAGCTCCTCCTGCGTCTCGAGCAGCAGATCGACGTCGGTGCGCTCCGCCACGCGGGCGCCCGAGCGGAACACCGACATCAGATCCTCGGCCGCGTGGGCGAGGTTCTTGACCGGCGAGAGCCCTGCCAGGTCGGCGTTGCCCTTGATGGTGTGCAGGTCCCGGAAGATGCTCTGCACGAGCTCGCCGTCCTCGGCCTCCTGCTCGAGGCGCACGAGGCTGTCGTCGAGGCTCGTCAACCGCTCCTCCACCTCGGCGAAGAAGACGCCGAGCATCTCGTCGTCGAGCTGCGACTGCCACGGCCACGGCTCGTCGGCTGCGGGTGCTCTGGCGGCAACCGGCGCGGGAGCGGGTCGCGGCGGAGCGGGCGGGGGCGGCGCCGGGGGCGGCACCGGGGGCGGCGCGGCCGGCGCGCGCCCGGCTGGTCGCGGGGACGCGCTCGGCGGTGGCGCAGGCGCGGGCTCGCCCGCGTCGAGCGTCGCGGGCGGCGGCCCGGAGAAGTGCTGCGCCAGCGTGCGGCTCGCGGCCCCGAGCGCGCCGTCGTCGACGAAGCGGTCGGCCTCGTTCGGCGCGGACAGCGTCTGGAAGGCGGCCATGAGCTCGTCGCTCGCGGCCGCGAGCGGGGTGCGCAGGGCCGACGCCGGCGTGCGGCCGGCCGCCACCTCGAGCAGGGCGTTCTCGCAGTCGAGCGCGAGGCGCGCGATCGGCGCGAACCCCAAGAGCTCGGCCGAGGTCGCGACCGCGCGACACTCGTCGGCGAGCTCGGCCGCGCGTGGCAGAGCGTCGGCCGCGAGGCCGCTCCGCAGGAGCCCGACGAGCGCCGTGCCCTCCTCGAGGAAGAGCGACCACAGGTACGGCGCGTCCGTCACGGCTCTCCCCCGTCGGCGAGGTCGTGGCGCCGCAGCCAGCGCCGCGGGCCAGGTTTCGTCGCAGTGAGCACGAAGCGGAGCTCGGCGCGCTCCGCCGCCGCCCGCGCCCGGCGCAGCACGATCGCGACCGGGTCGCCGAGCAGCTCGGCCTCGTCGAGATCCACGACGAGCACGCCCCGGGCTCGCTGCAGTGCCTCGCGGAGCTCGACGGCGAGGCGCTGCCCGTCCTCGTGGCGCCCCCGCACGCGCAGGGGCTGCCCCGCTCCGGTCGCCCCGTCGGAGGTCGCCTCTTGCGCGCCGCCAGCCGGTCGGCGGTCGCTGCCGGGGCGCGCGCCCGCGGCGGGAGGGCGCGGGGCGTCGCGCCCGAGGGGGCGCTCCCGGTCGGCGGGCCTGCTGGGCCGCACGTCGCTCGGGCGCCGGAACAGCCCGCCGCCGAGCGCCTCGAGGCGGGCCTCCGCCGGCAGCCGGCGCATCGACTCGGCGTGTCCGAGCAGGAGGTACCCGCCCGGGGCCAGGCTGTCGGCGAGGTGCACCACCGCGCGCTCGCCGCTCGCCACGTCGAAGTGGATGAGCACGTTGCGGCACAGCACCAGATCGCACGCGCGCGGGCCGCCCGGCGCGAGCAGGTTGCACGGCGCGAAGCGCACGAGCCGCGCGAGCTCGGGCCGGACGCGGTAGCCCGTGCCGTCCGCGACGAAATGGCGGGCGAGCAGGGCCGGGGGCACGTCGGCGGCGGCCTCGGCCGGGTAGCGGCCGCGCCGCGCGACCTCGAGCGAGGGCTCGCTGATGTCGCCGCCGAAGACCTCGAGCTTCCAGCCCGCCTCGGGCGGCATCGCCTCGCACAGCACCATGGCGATGGTGAAGGCCTCCTGCCCGGTGGCGCAACCGGCGCTCCAGGCGCGCACCCGCCTGTGCTCGGCGTGCCGCGCGGCGAGCTCGGCGATCGGTCCCGCCGCGAGCTCCGCGAGCTGCTTCGGGTGCCGGAAGAAGCGCGTCTCACCGACGCGCAGCGACTCGACCAGGGCCCAGCGCTCCGCCGGGCCGAGCGCCGGATCGTCGAGGAGGCGGCGGTAGCCCTCCGGGCTCGCGCCGACGGCCCGCATGCGCTCCTCGACGCGCGCCGTGAGCATCCACGGCTCGGGCCGCAGCCCCGCGGTGGCGCTCGCCACCTCGGCCGCCCGTCGCAACGTGCGCTCGCGCTCGCTCTCCACGCCGTCCGACGGTATCAGCTCCGGCGCGCGAGACGAGTCCCATCGCGCTGTGGCGAGCGGGCCCAAGGCGACCCTCACTCCGGCGCGGGGGCCCGCGTGCCGGTCCCGAGCTCGCGCCGAGGCGCGTCGCGCGGCAGGGACTTCGGCGCGGCGGGCGCCTCGGTGTGCGTGCGGAAGCCCTGCACCGACTCGGTCAGCTGATCGGCGAGCCGGTGCAGCCGGTCGCCCTCGCTCAGCACCTGCTCGGACGAAGCGAGCACCTCGGAGGCGAAGCGCTTCACCTGGTCGACGTCGCGCGCCACGTCGTCCGAGACGCGCGCCTGCTCCTCGACCTCGCGCCCGGTGCGCTGCACCGCCTCGCTGATGTGCCGGAGGTTGCCGAGCGTGCCGGTGACGAGCGCGGTGCCCTCCTCGACCTCGCGGCTGCCATCCTCCATCTTGCGGATCGCGTCCGCGGTCTGCTCGCGGATGGTGGCGATGCGCTCCTCGATGTCGCGCGCGGACTGCCCCACGCGTCGCGCCAGCGACGACACCTCGTCGGCGACCACGGCGAAGCCGCGCCCCTGCTCGCCCGCGTGGGCCGCCTCGATCGAGGCGTTGAGCGCCAGCATCGAGGTCTGCTCGCTGATCTGCTGGATGACGCCCACGATGTTGCCGATGCGGCGCACGCTCTCGCCGAGCTCCTGCATGTGGCGGCGCGCGTCCTCCGAGGAGCGGCGGATCTGGCCCATCTTGCCGTCGGCCCGGGCCACGGCCTCGTCGGCGCTCTGCGCCGCCTGGGTCGCGTCGGCCGCGTTGCCCGCCACCTCGCCGATCGAGCGCGACAGCTCGTAGACGCGGGCTGCCGCGTCGGCGATCTTGTCGCTCTGGCTCTTTGCGCCGTCGTTCATGGCGCGCGACACGGAGCTCAGCTCGGCCGACATCGCGCTGATGTGCAGGCTCGCGTCCTGCACGTCCTGCGCGACCCGGTGCAGGTTGTCGAACACCCGGTTCACGTTGGCCGCGAGGTCCGTGAGCTCGTCGTTGCCGCGGAGCACGATGCGCTGCGTGAGGTCGCCTTCGCCGCCGGCGATGGCCTGCGTGGCCCGCACGAAGCGCTTGATGGGCCGCGTCACGATGAAGGCCAGGCCGACGGCGATGCACACCGCGAGCCCGAGGCCGATGATGGACGCGAACACGAGCGCCCGCATCTGGCGCTCCTGCACGACGTCGGAGCGGGTGCGCAAGAGGTACAGGGTGCCGACCTCCGCGTTCGCCCCACCGTCGTCGTAGCCCGCGATGGGCGTGCCCCAGAAGTCCCAGGTCGCGCCCTGGAAGTCGACCACCTCGACCTGGGAGGCGCCGTCGGGGACCTTGCGCTTCTGCGGCTGGGCGAGGGCCCCGAAGTGCGCATCGAGGGCGTCGTCGAAGGTGGAGGCGACGACCTGACTGCGGTCCACCAGGGTCATGCGCACCTGCTTGTCGACGTCGTCGTGGGTGCGCACGCGCCAGTCGTAGAGCAGCCGCTCGAGGCGCACGGCCACGAACAGCGCCCCGACGATGCGGCCGTCGGCCGACTCGACCGGCGCGCCGCTCGCCGACAGGGCCTGCCCGTCGTGGATGACGACCTTGCCGACGTAGCCCTTGCCGCGCACCACGTCGGCGACGGCCGGGAGCGAGCCGGCGTCGTCCGCGGCGAGGCGCACGCCCTCGGCCACGTACTGGAAGAGCACGTGCCCGCCTGCGTCGACGGCGAGCACGACGTCGGGCACGCGCGGCGGCTTGTCGCCGCCCTTCTGCTCGGGGTCCTTCGTGCGCAGCACGTTGGCGAGCGCCGTGCGCATGGCCTCGAGCTGGCGGCCGGCGACCTTCGCGGTCGCCGCCGCGTCGCCCGCGCCGAGCGCCTCGGCGAGACGCGGCTCCTGTGCGGCCATGCGCGCGATCGACCCCAGCGACTCGACCACGGCCTGTTCGAACTGCTGGTAGCGTTCGTAGCCGCGCTTCATGTACTGGCCGCGCGCCTGCTGCTCGATCTGGTACTTGGTGAAGAGGTACGAGCTCACGACGAGCATGCCCGCGAGCGCGCAGCACGCGAGCAGGATCTTGAAGAAGATCGGGAACCGCAGCACCGCTCGCCGCTCGCTCATGATGCCTCGTGCCTCCCCGCCACGCCGCCGGCGCGGTCGGCGCCGAGCAGCTCCTCGAGTCCGAATGCGACCTGCATGTCGAGCACGCTGCACGGGGCGCCGGCCTCGTCCTCGGGCTCGGTGAGGGTCACGACCCCCGAGACGAGCGCCGCCGCGCGCGCCGCGCCGACCGGCGGCTTGGGCTCGATCTTGCGCGGGTCGAAGCTGCGCATCTCGTCGATGCGGTCGACGAGCACCCCGCCCGTGCGTCCCGCGGCCCGGACGATCACGATGCAGGTCCCTTCTGCCACCTTGGTGCGCCCGAGCCCGAGCAGCTCGCCGAGGTCGAGCACCGAGACCACGTCGCCGCGCAGGTTGATGACCCCGGCCACGACGCTCGGCGTGAACGGGACGCGCGTCACCGGGCGGTGCGGGATGACCTCGGCGACGGCGTCGACGGGGATCGCGAAGCGCTGCCCCGCGAGCCGGAAGCACACCATCCGCACGGGTGCGTGCGCGGCGTCCGCGCGCTCGGTCTGCGCGGTCTTTTCCGGCCTCGCCATCGGGTAGACCCTACGAGGCCCCGCGACGCGGCGGCAAGTTCCTTCGCGCCAGCCGCGCGACGCGCCCGTGCCGTCCGGAACTTGGCCCGCGGCCCGTGGATCGCCCTTTTGTCCCTCCGTGCAGGGGCGACTCGTGGACAACGGGCTCGTGGCGCTCGCGTGCCGACTCGGCTACCGGCGCGCGAGCGGGGGCATCGCGATCGACGCGAGCGCCGGCGCGCGCCACCGGGTGTACCTGCGCGCCGGTGACGTGGTCGGCCTCGAGCTCGCGGCGGGCGACCTGCGCTTCGGCGCGGTCCTGTGCCGCGAGGCCGGCGTGGACGTCCGGCGGCTCGAGGCGCTCTGCGCGGCGCCCGAGGCGCAGGTGTCGCTGCTCGGTGGGCGCGTCGTCGCGCACGGGCTCGCGACGAGCGCCGCGGTCGAGCACACCCTCCGGCGGCAGACCGAGCTCAGGCTCGACCGGCTCGCGGGGCTCGGTCCGGCGACGCTCGGATTCGACGCCGCCGCCGGAGCGCCCGGCCCACGCGCCCGGGTGCGGCCCCTCAGCCTGCTCGCCTGGGCGCAGGCCCGCGTGCGCGCCGAGCTCGAGGACGGTGGCGCGGAGCGCGTCGCGCGCCGGCTCGCGGATCGGCGGCTCGCGGTCCGCAGCACCGCGGCCGATCCGGCGATGTGGCTCCCCGTCGAGCGGCGGCTGCTGCGCGAGCTCCGGACGCCGCGCCCGCTCGCGGAGCTCCGCTCGGTCGCGGGCGCTCCGGAGCGCGTGGCGCTCGAGCTCGTCCACTTCCTCGACCGGGCGGGGGAGCTCGAGGTCGCAGGGGGCGAGCCGGCCGGCGACGCGCCCGCCTCGGCGGCGACCGAGCCGGCGCCGCAGGGTGGGCAGGGATGGGCCCCCGAGCTCGGCGCTCACACCGCGGCCCGACGCGAGCTCGGCGTCGGGGCCGACGCCACCCCGAGCGCGATCCGCGCCGCGTTCCGCCGCCTGGTGCGCGAGCTCCACCCCGATCGCCACCATGCCGCCTCGAGCGCGACCCTGCGCGAGCTCGGTGAGCGGCTCGGACGCGTGACCTCGGCTTACCGCGAGCTCCTCGAGGTCGGCGCGCTGGCGCGGTAGGCAGCGCCGCCGACCCCCAGCCGGCAATTTCTGCGGCGCTCCCGGCGCTCTTTGCGTGGCTGCGCGGGTCGGGGCCGGCACGGGCCTCGTGAATCCGCGGCTGCGGGCGCGCCGCGGTCGCAGGCCGCCCGCGAGGCCGGCGTAGGTCCGGCAATTGCAGCTCGTGCGCGCATGAGCAGCGACCTCCAAGGCACCTGGTACAACCAGCACGGCTCGAGCCTCGTGCTGCGCAACGAGGGCAACGGCCGGCTCAGCGGCACCTTCGAGCCGCACGTGGGCTTCGCCGAGCCGGGCACGAGCTACCCGGTGACCGGCTTCGCGACGGGCGCGGTGGTCGGGTTCGTCGTCGCCTTTCCCGGGCACCGCACGGTGACGACCTGGGTCGGGCACGCCACCACCCTCGGCGCCGAGCTCCGGCTCGAGACCCTGTGGCACATGGCCGCCGAGTTTCCGCCGGCGCGCAAGCCCGACGAGCTCTGGAAGGGCACCTGGGCCGGCGCCGACACCTTCACGCGCGAGCGTCCGGCCGCCGAGAAGGCGCAGTCCCGGCCACCGCACCCCATGTGGTAGCCGCACGCTCACACGGCGGCG
>JADLAB010000571.1 GCA_020848455.1 Polyangiaceae bacterium | reverse complement strand
TCATGCCGGGCGACAACATCCAGATGGAGATCGAGCTCATCTCGCCCGTCGCGCTCGAGGAGCAAATGCGCTTCGCGATCCGCGAGGGTGGTCGCACCGTCGGAGCCGGCGTGGTGACGAAGATCCTCGTGTGAGTTTGGGGGGTCGGGGCGCTGCACGGGCAGCTCCCGACCCTGCCCTTCGGGAAACGGAACCATGGAAAGCACCAAGATTCGCATCCGCCTGCGGGCGTTCGATCACCAGCTCCTCGACAAGTCGACGAGCGACATCGTGGAGACGGCGCGGCGCACCGGCGCCCGCGTGGCGGGGCCCATCCCGCTGCCCACCGAGCTCCGCAAGTACACCGTGCTCCGCGGGCCGCACGTGGACAAGAAGAGCCGCGAGCAGTTCGAGATCCGCACCCACAAGCGCCTGCTCGACATCATCGAGCCGACGCAGCAAACGCTGGACGCGCTGATGAAGCTCGACCTTTCGAGCGGCGTCGACGTCGAGATCAAGACTTGAGAGGTCGCCGATGAAGGTCACCGTATACAACCTCAAGCGTGAACAAGTCGGTGAGCTCGAGCTCGCCGACGAGGTCTTCGCCGGCGAGGTCAAGGAACAGCTGTTCTACGATGTCGTGAAGGCCCAGCTCGCGAGCCGGCGCGCCGGCACGCAGGCCCAGAAGGAGCGCAGCGCCGTGTCCGGCGCGGCCAAGAAGCTCTACCGCCAGAAGGGCACGGGCCGCGCGCGGCAGGGCAACCTGCGCGCTCCGCACCGGGTCGGCGGCGGCGTGGCGCACGCGCTCCGCACCCGCGACTGGTCGTACCGTCCGACGCGCAAGATGCGGCTCGGCGCGCTGAAGAGCGCGCTGTCGCTGTTCGCGAAGGAAGGTCGCCTCACCGTGGTCGACGATTTCGCCCTCAGCGAAATCAAGACCAAGAGCGTGGCGCAGACGCTCGGCACGCTCCGCGCCGAGAAGAAGTCCCTCGTGGTCGACGACGCGAGCAACGACAAGCTCGTGATGTCGATGCGGAACCTGTCCGAGCACCGCTTCCTGCCGCCCGAGGGCGTCAACGTGTACGACCTGCTGCGGCACGAGCACCTGGTCGTGACGAAGAAGGCCGCCAAGGCCCTCGAGGCGCGCTGCCTGCGGCAGAACACCGGGGAGCCCTGAGGGGCGAAGAGGAAGAGTCATGCATCCCGAAGACGTCATCCGCAAGCCGATCCTCTTGACCGAGAAAGCGGCTCGCCAGCGCGAGAAGGAGCGCCAGGTGAGCTTCGAAGTCGCTCCCAACGCCAACAAGATCCAGATCAAGAGCGCCGTCGAGGCGCTGTTCGGGGTCGGCGTCACCGCCGTGCACACCCTGCGGGTGCGCGGCAAGGAGCGCCGCATGGGCCGCGGCCACGCCAGGCTGCACAACTGGAAGAAGGCCGTCGTCACCCTGAAAGAGGGCGACGAGATCAAGTTCTTCGAAGAAGGAACCTGACCGATGGGCATCAAGACGTTCAAGCCGACCTCGGCGGCACGCCGCTACTTCACGGTCAGCGACTTCGCCGAGATCACCGCGAGCGAGCCCGAGCGCACGCTCATCGAGAAGCAGACCTCGAGCGGCGGGCGCAACAACTGGGGCCGCACCACCTCGCGCTTCCGCGGGGGTGGCCACAAGCAGCGCTATCGCGTCATCGACTTCAAGCGCGACAAGATCGGCATCCCCGCCAAGGTGGCGACGATCGAGTACGACCCGAACCGGTCGGCGCGCATCGCCCTCCTGCACTACGCCGACGGCGAGAAGCGCTACATCCTCGCGCCCGACGGGCTCGAGGTGGGCGTCGAGGTCCTGTCGAGCCAGAAGGCCGACATCAAGCCCGGCAACAGCCTGCGGCTGCGCCACATCCCGCCCGGCACCTCGATCCACAACATCGAGCTGCGCAAGGGCAAGGGTGGCCAGCTGGTGCGCTCCGCGGGCAACGCCGCGCAGCTCATGGCCAAGGACGCCGACTACGCCCAGGTGCGCCTGCCGAGCGGAGAGATCCGCAAGGTGCACATGGACTGCCGGGCCACCGTCGGCCAGGTGTCGAACACCGACCACGCCAACATCTCGATCGGCAAGGCCGGTCGTTCGCGCTGGCTCGGGCGGCGTCCGCACAACCGCGGCGTCAGCATGAACCCCGTCGACCACCCCATGGGCGGCGGCGAGGGTCGCACCTCGGGCGGGCGCCATCCGTGCTCGCCCTGGGGGCAGCTCGCCAAGGGGCTGAAGACGCGCAACAACAAGCGCACCGACGGCATGATCGTCCGGCGTCGCAAGGACCGTAAGGGCTGAGGCCCGGAACGACCCACGGAGAAGACATGGCGCGCAGTATCAAGAAGGGGCCGTTCGTCGACGGGCATCTCATGACGAAGATCCTCGCGACGCAGGACGGCAGCAAGAAAGTCATCAAGACCTGGTCGCGGCGCTCGACGATCGTGCCCGAGGCGGTGGGCATGACCTTCGCCGTGCACAACGGCCGCAAGTTCGTGCCGGTGTTCATCACCGAGAACATGGTCGGTCACAAGCTCGGCGAGTTCGCGCCGACGCGCACCTTCCACGGCCACGCGGGCGACCGCAAGGCCAAGGTGCGCACCTCGCCGACCGGCAAGGCCTGAGAGGCGCGAGGTCGGTGGCCCTCGGGCCCCGGCCTCGGGCATCGCGACCCGGCGACGACTGGCCGCTCCTTCTGGAGGCGGCCGGTCGTCGTCGTGTTTTTTTGTGCGCGCGCCGCCGGCAGGAGCTCTCGTGCGCGCGCTACATGCAGAAGATCGGCAGCGGGGGCTGCGGGATGCAGAAGCCGAAGCCGACGTAGCAGCACGGGTTCTGCGGGTCGATGCAGTCGGCCGAGGTGCTGCAGAGGAACCCGCCGCCTCCCACCCCGGAACCGCCCACCCCGGAGCCGCCCGCCCCGGTCGTGGTGGTGGTGGTCGTGCTCGTCGTCGTGCTCGTCGTGGTCGACGTCGTGGTGCCCGTCGTCGTCGACGTCGTCGTGCTCGTCGTGGTCGACGTCGTCGTGCCCGTCGTCGTGCCCGTCGTCGTCCCCGTCGTCGTGGTGGTCGACGTCGTCGTGCCCGTCGACGTGCCGGTCGACGTCGCGTTGCCCGAGCCGCCGTCCCCGTCGTCGCCGAGCGTTCCCACGGCGCACGCTGCCGAAAGGGCCACCGCCAGGGCGGCGAAGAACAAGCTCCCCCCTCGTGACGAGATCACGCTGCGAGAAGACCCGGAACGACGACGTCTACAATGGCGTCCGACCCTGCGAGGCTCGGAGGCGCACCGCCTACTCGAAGTGGCAGGTCGCCGAGGTGAGGACGGCGGCGATGCGGGCCTGCACCACCTCGTACTCGCGCAGGGCGAGCGCGAGCTCGGCGTCGCGCGCCTGGCGGGCCGACTCGATGAGCTCGAAGCTCGTGGCGTCGCCCGCCTCGTAGGCCCGCGCGGAGAGCTCGGCCGCCTCGCGGGCGAGCTCGCGCTGCGCGGCCGCGTAGCTCCGTTGCTCGGCCGCCACCGCCACCCCGCGCGCGGCCTGCGAGGCCTCGACGCCGGCGGCGCGCTCGACGCCGTCGAGGCGAGCCTCTTGCTCGTCGCGCAGCGCCCGCACCCGCCGCAGGGTGCCGTAGCGCACCCCGCCGTCGTAGATCGGCCACGTGAGCACGGCCTGGACCGACCAGCTGCCGTGCAGCCGGTTCGAGCCGAGCAGATCGCTCGACACCGTGCCCGTGGTCGAGAGATCGGCGCGCGGGGCGAACATGAGCTCCGCATCGGTGACGCCGCGCTCGGCGACCTCGAGGTCGGCGCGCGCCGCGAGCACGTCGGGGCGCTCGCTGGCACCGATCGGCGCGCAGGCGCGCGCCAGCATGCGCTCCACCTCGGCCACCGAGACGCCGGACGAGACGCCGTACGGCTCGCTCGCGCCGAGCGCCTGTCCGAGCGCCTCGCGCGCGCGCCGCAGCGCTTCGTCGCCGGCGAGCACGTTCGCGCGCGCGCGCGCGACGTCCTGCTCGATGCGCAGCAGGTCGATGCGCTTGCCGACGTCGAACTTGGCGCGCCGGCGCTCCAGCTCGAGGCGCTCGAGCGCCAGGCGCAGCCCGCTACGGTTCACCTCGCCGACCTTCTCGGCGGTGACGACGGCGAGCAACGCCCCGGCCGCGGCGCCGAGAATGCGGCGCTCGGCGTCGCCGACGCGCTGCCGCACCGAGTCCACGGCGCGGTCCGCGGTGTCGATGGCGTACCAGGTGCGGAGATCGAAGATCGGCACGCTCGCCGTGAGCGTGCCGGTGGCCACGGGTGTCGTCGGAATGGTCGTCTGGATCACGGTACCGGTGGCGAAGTCGAAGCTCTGCACCTCGTTGCGGATCAGGTGGTGGATCGCCGTCCCGGTCGCCGTCAGGGTCGGCAGCGCCCGGCCGAGCGCCTCCTCGGCGGCGCCCTCGGCGCGCTCGACCTCGTAGGTCGCGATGCGGAGCTCCGTCGCGCGGGACGACAGGAGCGCGACGGCCTCGCTCCAGCTGCCGAGCTCGCGCGCGGCCGCAGGCGGTGGCGCAAGCATCGCGTCGTCGACCGCGACCCCGTGCACGGCGCCGGGCGCGGACGCGCCCGGGGTGTCGCCCGGCTGCGGCGCCGGGGCCGGAGGCTCCACGGGCGGGGGCGCGGGCTGGGCGTGCAGCGACGCCGGTGCGGAGAGCGCCGCGAGCGCGCCCACGAGCCCGAGCGCACGCCACCCGGCGAGCGCGCGACGCCCGCGCCGCGGCGCGCCTGCGGGCGCCCGCCGCGGGGCCTCGAATTCATGACCATCAGCCATATTTCTGGGGCATGCTACTGGAACTTCTCCTCCCATTCACGGTGAATTGAATGACCCGCGGTCATGAACGAAGCTCCTCGGGCCCGCGCGCCGCGCGCACCGCCGCCGGGCGTGGTGCGCCGGCCCGCCCTGCCCCGCCCCCCTCCTCCGCCCCGTCGCGCCCCGAGCCTCCGCCGAGCGCCGGGCGTCGCGACCCCGGAGCGAGGCGCCAGGCGATCCTCGCAGCCGCCGAGCGCGTGTTCGCGACCAAGGGCTTCGAGGCGGCCACCATGGAGGAGGTGGCCGACGAGGCCGCCATGGCCAAGGGCACCCTGTACCTCTACTTCCCGAGCAAGGAAGCGCTGTTCCTCGGGCTCACGCTGCGTCATCAGGAGGAGCTCGTGCGCCGCTACGGGGCCGCGGCCGCCGACGCCGAGAGCGGCATCGAGCTGCTCGAGCGCCTGTTCGCGGCCTACTACGAGCTCGCCCGCGAGCGGCTCGAGCTCTACCGCCTGAGCCTCGGGCTGTGGCTCACGTCGCGCACCGGCTGCGCCGCCGAGGCGGGGTGCCGGCAGGAGCAGACCGGCCAGCGGCGGCGCCTGTTCAACATGATCCTGCGCGCCGTCGAGCGCGGCGTCGCGGACGGCAGCGTGCGGCGCGACATCGCGCCGCGCACGCTGGCGCTCGAGCTCTGGGCCGGTGCGCTCGGCGGGCTGCTCGTGGAGCTCGAGCGCGCGAGCGTGGCGCGCGAGGTCGCGCTCGACCCGGCCGTCATCCCCTCGTTCCCGCACCTGCTCGTCGAGGCCGTGCGGGCCCCACGCGCCGCGCGCCCGTCGGGTCGACGTCGCGCCGCCGCGCCCCGGCTGGCGCGACGAGGTGCGGCATGAGCCGGCCTCGGAAGCACCTGCGCCGTGCCGGGCCCGCGCTCGTGCTGCTGCTCGGCCTCGCGGCGCTCGCCGTCCCGCTCGGCTGCTCGAAGGGGTCGGGCGGCAGCGACAAGGGCAAGGGGCCGCCCGGCAAGGGCGACATCTCGTTCCCGGTCGAGGTCGCGGCCGTGGCGGCCCGTACCATCGACTACGCGATCACCGCCGTGGGCTCGGTCGACGCCTTCGAGGAGCTGCAGCTCACCGCGCGCGTCGCGGGCGTGCTCGAGCGGGTGCGCTTTCGCGAGGGCGACACGGTGAAGAAGGGCGACGTGCTCGCGGAGATCGAGCCCGGACGCTTCGACCTCGCGGTGCGCTCCACGCGCGCCACGCTCGACCGCGCGCAGGCCGTGCGCGACGACGCGGCGCGGCTGCTGGCACGCCGCGAGCGCATGAGCGCCGAGGGGCTCTCCTCGCAGGAGGAGGTGGAGACCGTGCGCACCCGGCTCGCCACCTCGAGCGCCGAGATCGCCCAGGCGCGCGCCGCGCTCGATCTCGCCGAGCTCAACCTGCGCGACGCCTACGTGCGCACGCCGGTCGACGGCGTCATCCAGACGCGCAAGGTCGTGACGGGCCAGTACGTGCAACCGGGCACCGTGCTCGCCACCTTGGTGCAGCGCTATCCGCTGCTCTTGCGCTTCAAGGTGACCGAGTACGAGGCGCACGAGCTCGCGCGCGACATGCCGGTGCACTTCGCCGCGCGCGGCATCGGCGCGGCGCAGAAGGCGCGCATCCTCAACGTGGCGGCGAGCGGCGACGAGCGCACGCGCATGGTCGACGTGCTGGCGGAGGTGGTGGAGCCGGACGAGCTGTTGAGGCCCGGCGCCTTCGCCGAGGTCACGGTGACCGTCGGCTCGAAGCGCGACGTGCCGGTCGTGCCCGAGACCGCGGTGCGGCCGAGCGAGCGCGGCTTCTTGTGCTACGTCGTCGAGGAAGGCGTCGCTCACGAGCGCGTGCTCACGCTGGGCATGCGCACGGCGGACGGGCTCATCGAGGTGCGGAGCGGCCTGCGGACCGGCGAGCAGCTGGTGGTGCGCGGCGGCGAGGCCCTGCGCGAGGGAGCGAGCGTGCGCGTGCCCGGGGCCGGCAGCGCGGCGAGCGGCGCCTTCGACCCGCCCGCGACGCCGCGCGCGAGCGGGGCCACGGCCGTCGAGGTGGAGAGTCCGCGCCCGAGCGGCGCTCCGAGCGAGCCGTCGGCCGCGAGCGCCGCGGCGAGCCAGGCGTCGAGCGCCGGGGCCGCAGGGCGAGCGAGCGCGAAGGGGGAGCCATGAACATCACCGAGACCTGCATCCGAAAGCCGGTCCTCGCCTGGATGCTCATGGCGGGCGCCGTCGTGTTCGGCATCATCGCCATGCGGCGCATCGGCGTGAGCCAGCTGCCCGACGTCGATTTTCCCAACATCACCGTGAGCGTGACGCGCGAGGGCGCCGCGCCGGAGATGATGGAGCACGACGTCGTCGAGATCCTCGAGGAGGCGCTCGTGCAGGTCGAGGGCGTGAAGTCGCTCACCTCGACGTCGCGCCAGGGCTCCGCCAACATCACGGTCGAGCTCGATCTCGCGCGCGAGGTCGACGTCGCGTTGCAGGACGCCCAGACCAAGGTGTCGCAGGCCGGGCGACGCCTGCCCCGCGACATCGACCCGCCGATCATCTCGAAGAGCAACCCCGAGGACCAGCCCATCATGTGGGTGGGCGTGTCCGGCCCCTACTCGCGCCAGGTGGTGAGCGACTACGCGCGCTACCGCATCAAGGAGCGCCTGCAGACGGTGCCCGGCGTGGGCGAGATCATCCTGGGCGGCTACCTCGAGCGCAACATCCGCATCTGGGTGAACGGCAGCGCGCTCGACGAGCGCGGCCTCACGGTGGGCGACGTGGTGAGCGCGCTGCAGCGCCAGCACGTCGAGCTGCCCGCGGGCCTCATCCAGGCGACCGGGCGCGAGATCAACGTGCGCGTGCTCGGCGAGGCCATCGACACGAGCGAGCTCGAGAACATCGTGGTGCGCTCGGACGCGCGGGCGCCGGTGCGCTTGAAAGACGTGGCGCTGGTCGAGGACGGCTTCGAGGACGAGCGGCGCATCGGGCGCCTGGCCGGTGCGCCGGCCCAGGGCATGGGCGTGAAGAAGCAGCGCGGCGCCAACGCGGTCGCCGTGGCCCAGGCGGTGAAGACCGAGCTCGAGGCCGTCCAGGCCTCGCTGCCCGACGGCATGCGCGCGCAGGTGATGTTCGACACGTCGCGCTTCATCGAGGAGTCGGTCCACGAGATCGAGTTCGAGCTCATCCTCGCCGTCCTGCTCACCGCGCTCGTGTGCTGGATGTTCCTCGGTTCCCTGTCGAGCACCCTGAACGTCGTCCTGGCGATCCCGATGTCGCTGCTCGGCACCATCGCGATCATCTACTTCCTCGGCTACACGCTCAACACCTTCACCCTGCTGGCGCTGTCGCTGGCGGTCGGCATCGTGGTCGACGACGCCATCATGGTGCTCGAGAACATCGTGCGCCACGGCGAGATGGGCAAAGACCGGGTCACGGCGGCGCGCGAGGGTACGCGCGAGATCACCTTCGCGGCGATGTCCGCGACCCTGGCCGTGTGCGCCATCTTCCTGCCGGTCGCCTTCATGACGGGTGTGATCGGCAAGTTCTTCATGCAGTTCGGCGTGACGCTGTCCATCGCCGTCATGTTGAGCTACCTCGAGGCGGTCACGCTCGCCCCGGCGCGCTGCGCGCAGTTCCTCGACGTCGGCCGCCACGGCCGCAGCTTCCTCGGGCGCCAGGTGGATCGCGCCTTCGACGGCCTGCGGCGTGTCTACGCCTGGTTGCTGCGCGGCGCGCTCCGGAGCTGGTACGGCCCGGCCGTGGTGCTGGTCGCCGCGAGCGCGCTGCTGGGCGGCACGGTCGTCGGCTGCATGAGCCTTCAGAAGGAGTTCTCGCCCGCGCAGGATCAGTCCTCGCTCATCGTGCGCCTCCAGACGGCCGTCGGCGCGAGTCTCGACGAGACGGACAGGCTGGTGCGCCAGGCCGAGGCGGTCGTGAACGGCCGCCCGGAGATCGCGCGCGCCTTCGTGGTCGTGGGCGGCTTCGGCGGCGCCGGGGTCAACACCGGCATGATGTTCATCACGCTCGTGCCCCCCAAGGAGCGCAAGGTCACCCAGCAGGAGTTCGCCGGCGTCTTGCGCAAGGAGCTCAACGCCTTCCCCGGGCTCAAGGCCGTCGTGCAAGACCTGTCGCTCTCCGGCCTCACGGGCCAGCGCGGCTTTCCGGTCGAGTTCTCGGTCCGGGGCCACGAATGGGAACAGATCGTGGCCGCCTCGGACGAGGTGCGGCGCAAGCTGAAGGAGAGCGGCGTCGTGGTCGACATCGACACCGACTACCAGCTCGGCCTGCCCGAGCTGCGCGTCACGCCCGATCGCGCCCGCGCCGCCGACATGGGCGTGTCGATCGACAGCATCGCCACGACGCTGAACGCGCTCGTGGGCGGCGCCCGCATCGGCAAGTACTCGACCGGCGGCCGCCGCATCGACGTCCGCGTGCGCCTGCTCGCGGACCAGCGCGACCGGCCCGAGAGCCTCGGCAAGCTGCGGGTGCGCAGCGACTCGGGCGCGCTGCTGCCGATGGCCTCGCTCGTGAGCCAGGAGGAGCAACCCTCGCTGCAGGCGATCACGCGCCGCGACCGCGAGCGCGCCGTCACCGTGTTCGCCAACGTGGCGCCCGGCCACTCGCAGGACGAGGCGCTGGCGCTCGTCGAGTCGCTCGCCAAGGACATGCCCGAGGGCGCGCGCATCGTGCTCGGCGGTGCGAGCGTCGCGTTTCGCGAATCGCTCGAGAGCTTCCTCTTCGCCTTCATCCTCGGGATCGCGGTCGCCTACATGATCCTCGCGGCCCAGTTCAACTCGCTCGTGCACCCGATGACGGTCCTGACGATTCTGCCGCTCGCGGCAGCGGGCGCCGTGGGGGCGCTGCTCGTCGCCGGCCACAGCCTCAACATGTACAGCATCATCGGGCTCTTGCTGCTCACGGGCATCGTGAAGAAAAACTCGATCATCCTCGTCGACTACGCCCTCGAGGTGCGGCGCGAGACGGGCTGCACGGCCCGCGAGGCCATGGCGAAGGCCGGTCCCGTACGCCTGCGGCCCATCATCATGACGAGCGCGTCCACCATGATGGCCGCGCTGCCGGCGGCGCTGGCGCTCGGCGCCGGGTCCGAGACCCGCGGTCCCATGGCCGTCGCGGTGCTCGGCGGGCTCATCCTGTCGACCTTGCTGAGCCTGCTCGTCGTGCCGGCGTCCTACGTGTTCGCCGACTGGCTGCTCGGCCTCGCGCGGCGTGGCTGGCAGGCGCTGCGGCGGTGGCTGTCCTTCGGGCGCCCGGCGCCGAGCCCGGGCGCCTAGCGCACCGAACAGGTCGGAACCTGCCGCAATCCGCGATCTTGCGCGATCTTCGCGCCGTACGGTGCTCTCGCGGCGGACTGCAAGGTTTCGACGCCGGGCGCGTTCCTGGGACGCTGGACCGGTCGTGGGCCGTCCCTCGCGACGGCCAGAGCGCGCTGGCAGTGGACGAGTCGAGCACGGGAGCGGTTGGATGCACGTACGAAGATCGGCAGGTCGCCTCGGGACGCTCGCGCTCCTGCTCGCCGGCACGGGCTGCGTGTCGGCGCGGGCCTCGATCGGCCCGACCACCGACTTCGGCGGGCACTATGGCCTGGAAGTTCTCGCGGGCCTCGGCTTCGGGGCCAAGACGACCGACCGGAGCACGGCGAATTTCTCGGTGAACGCCGGCGGCGGCCTCTACCCGGAGACGCAGGCCCAGCGCCTGCGCGGCGAGCCCGGGCCGAAGGGTTGCTTCGTCGACGAGATCGGGGTCGACCACATCTGGATGCCCGAGGGCCCCGCGCTCATCTACCGGGTGGGCGCGCGGGGCGGCTTCCGGGCCGTGTTCGACGGCGGGGATGCGGCGGCGGGCGCGGGCGCACCACCCGAAGAAGCGGGCTCGTCGCAGTCGTCCTCGGTGGGGTCCGTGGGCGGCGTCGTCGCGGTGCTGCCCGTGATCTCGGAGAGTCACGACGGTGGCGACTTCTTCCGGGACACCTGGGTCGGGGTCGGGCCGGAGCTCGAGATCGACTACGTGGTGCGAGACGGCGTCGCGGGCGCCCACGGCCGACTCTCGCTCGCCCTCGAGCTCGACGCCCTGTCGGAGTGGTGACCCGCCGTCCTGCCCGCGCGGCGCCCCTCACGCCGGCCGACCGGCGACGTGGCGCTGCAGGCGCTCGAGCGCATGGCGCTCGCCGAGCACCATGAGCCGCATGCCTGCCACGAGCTTGAAATTCGGCGGCGGATTGTAGTGCTGCTTGCCGCCCGGCTCGGTGGCCGCCAGCACGAGCGCGTTGCTCACCTCGCGGATGCGCGAGGCGGCGAGCTTCACGCCGACGAGCGGGCTCGTCTCGGGCACCGTGATCTCCTCGATGTCGAGCCGGTGCTCCTCGTCGCGCACGATGAGGTCGAGGAAGCCCACGATGTTGGGACGCATGAGCTCCTGCGCCATGCGCTTGCCGCCGATCTGGTCGGGGCTCACCACCACGTCGGCGCCCGCCTGCCGCAGCTTGGCGGCCGCGCGGTCCTCGATGCCGCGGCTCACGACGCGCAGGGTCGGGTTCAGCTGCCGCGCCGAGAGCGCCACGAACAGGTTGTCCTGGTCGCTGTGGAGCGACGTGACGATGCCGGCGGCGCGCTCCACGCCCGCCTCGCGCAGGACGGCGTCCTCCGTCGCGTCCCCCACGACGCCGATGAAGCGCTCGCCGTGGCGCGCCGCGAGGCGGTCGAGCTCGGCCTGATCCCGCTCCACGACCACGACGACGCGCCCCGCCTCGACGATCTCGTCGATGACGTGACGCCCCGTGCGGCCCGCGCCGCACACCACGAAATGCCCCTCGAGGGCGTCGAGCCGCCTCTGCATCCTGCGCCTCCACAGGGCTTCCCGGAGGTCGCCCTCGATGATGAACGCGGTGAGCGCCGAGAAAAAGTACAGGCTCACCCCGACGCCGGCCACCACGACGCCCATGGTGAAGGCGCGTCCGTAGGGCACCTGGCGGACCGGCACGATCTCGCCGTAGCCCACGGTGGTGATCGTGGTGAGCACCATGTAGGCGCAGTCGAGCCAGCTCCACTCGCCGGCGCCCATGAGCCAGTAGCCGACGACGCCAGCACCGAACACGAGCACGAGGGCGGCGAAGGCGTAGGCGAGGCGATTGCGCACCGCCAGGGCGTCGCGCCCCGCCGAGTAGTGCAGGCGGCTGCCCTGTGCTCCGCCCGCCTGCACGCTGCGCCCGGCCACTGCGGACGCTTAGCCAAGCATGGAGCGCGCGGCAAACTCGGCGACCGCGCGGCGCTCGGCCGACGAGCCCGTCCGCCCCGCGAGACGCGTCGCCCGGGCTGTGGTGCAATCCGCGTCGTCATGTGCAGGCTCGCCCCCCTCGCCCTCGCCCTCGGCCTGTGCGCCGCGGCCTCCGGCCGCGCCGCCGCGAGCCCGCCGGTCGGCGTGCCGGTCGTCGCCGACGGATGGGACTGGGGGACCGAGCTCACCGTCGGCTACGGCGACTTCGAGGCCGCGAGCGCGCCCGGCGCGACCGGCAGCGCCGCCGTGCGCGAGCTCGAGCTCGGCGTGGGCTACTGCCTCGGTGAAGCAGGCCCGCTGTCGCAGCTCTACCTGCGGCTCGAAGGCGGCTACGTGTCGGCCGCGGCCGAGACGCTCGAGGCGACGCCGATCGGCACGTACACCTTCCACGCCGCGGATCGCGCCGGGCTCGTGCGCGCCCACGCGAGCGCCCGGTTGCTCGACGCGCCGGACCACCACTTCGGCGTGTGGCTCGCCGCGACGGCGCCCCTCGACCTCGACGTGGCCAAGCTGTCGCACGCCCGGCTGCACTACGCGGCCGGCGGGGTCGAGCTCGGCGTCGCGCTCGCGGCCTCCGTCGCGTGGCGCGCAGGGCTCGAGCTCGGCAGCGGCGCGTATCGCCAGGGCGCGCGGCAGAACCCGGCGCTCGGCGCGACGACGGCGCTCGAGCTCACGACGCCCGAGTGGCTCGTCCCGTGGCAGTCCGGGCTCGCGCTCGGCTTGCGCTTCGACGCCGACCTCGTCGGCCACGTCGATCGGCCCTACGCCGCGGCCTGGGGCGACGAGCTCGCGCGCGTGCAGGGCCTCGGCGCCTGGCTCGAGCTCCGCCCCTACTTCCGCCTGAGCGACCACGCGGCGGTGGAGCTCGGCTACGCCCATCGGCTCGCGGGCCGCAATGCGAGCGTCACGCGCGAGCTCTCGGTGGCCGTCCGCGGTGCGTATTTCTAGCGTCCTGCTCGGGGTCGGCGCTCGCCCGCGCTCGACCCCTTGGCCCCCTCGTCCTCGGCCGCTCGCGTCGAAGCCCCCGGGTGGGGTGGGCCCGCCGGATCCGTGCGCGCTCACGCCCGCGCCGCGAGGAGCCGAGCGAGCGTCTGCCCATCGCAGCGCACCGGCGTGCGCGGCACGGCCTCGAGCGCGAAGGCGGCGCTCGCCTCCGCGGCCGCGACGCGCTCCGGTACGATCATGCCGCTCGCCCGCGCCGCCCAGGCGACGACGGCCCGCGGGTCGACGCCGCGCGCGCGCAGCTCCGCGAGGCTGAGGTCGTCCGCGCGCTTGGCGAAGCGCCGCCCGGCGTCGTCGACGACGAGCGGCAGGTGGATCCAGCGCGGGTGCGGCAGACCGAGCGCGCGCTGCAGGTGCCACTGGCGCGCCGTGCTCGGCAAGAGATCGTCCCCGCGCAGGACCTCCGTCACACCCTGGAAGGCGTCGTCCACGACGACCGCGAGCTGGTAGGCGGGCGTGTGATCGCGCTTGCTCACGACGAAGTCGCCGGTCTCGCGCGCCACGTCGTGGCGCGTCGGCGCCGCGAAGGCGTCGCGGATCTCGACCTCGCCGTCGGGCACGCGGAAGCGCAACCCCGCGGCGCGCCCGGCGCGGCGCTCGGCCGCCTCGAGCGACGGGAAGCGCTCGCGGCAGGTGCCGGGGTAGCGCGGCTCGGCCTCGCCCGCTTGCGGCGCGCTCAGCGCCCGGCGCACGTCGGCGCGGCTGCACACGCAGGGGTAGGCGGCACCGCGCCGCACCAGCTCCGCCACCGCCGCGCGCAGGCGCGGCAGGCCCTCGGACTGCACGAGCGGCGCCTCGTCCCACTCGAGCCCGAGCCACGCGAGGTCGCAGAGCGCCGCGTCGATCATCCCGGGGCGCACGCGCGGCCCGTCCAGGTCCTCCAGGCGCAGGAGCACGCGTCCGCCCGCCGCGCGGGCGCTCCAGAAGGCGCAGAGGAAGGTGCGCGCATGCCCGAGGTGCAAGAGACCCGTGGGGCTCGGCGCGAGGCGCCCGACGACGGGGCTCGCGCGACGCGCTTCGGGACCTCGGGCCGTCATGGGTCCGGCATTGTCCCGGAGGCCGCCGCTCTGCGGAAGCGGGACTTGCACCGCTTGCCGCGCAGCCGCTGGAACGTCATGGTGGCGCGGTGTCGGATCGTCCGTCCCAGCCACCCGCGCCCGCCACCCCCCTGTCGCCCGCCCCCGAGAGCCAGCCGACGCGGCGCGCCAGCTCCGACGCCCCCGCCGCACCGGATGCGCCCACCGTCCTCGTGGTCGACGACGAGCCCGCAAACGTGGCCTCGCTCGAGAAGATCTTCCAGCGCGAGGGCATGCGCGTGCTGCCCGCCCAGAGCGCCAAGGAGGCCCTCGAGCTCGTGCGCACGCACCGCGTACAGGTGGTGCTCACCGACCTCATGATGCCGGGCGTGAGCGGCCACGAGCTGCTCCGGGCGGTCAAGCAGCTCGCGCCCGACGTCGAGGTCGTCGTGATGACGGCGTACGGGACGGTCGAAACCGCGGTCCAGGCGATGCGCGAGGGCGCGTACGACTTCGTCGAGAAGCCGCTCAAGCGCATGACGATCGTGAAGGCGGTGCGCAAGGCGGCCGAGCGTCACAAGCTCCTCGCCGAGAACCGCTCGCTCCGACTCGAGCTCAAGAACCTCACGCACCGCGAGATCGTCGGCTCGAGCCCCGCCCTGCGGCGCGTGCTCGAGATCGCGAACCAGGCCGCGCCGTCGAACGCCACCGTGCTCTTGCTCGGCGACAGCGGCACCGGCAAGGAGCTGCTCGCCCGCTACATCCACGAGCGCAGCGCGCGCGCCGCGCTGCCCTTCGTGGCCGTCAACTGCGCGGCCATCCCGGAGACGATCCTCGAGGCCGAGCTGTTCGGCCACGAGCGCGGCGTCTTTACCGGCGCCTTCGCCCGGCGCGAGGGCCGCTTCGCGAAGGCCCACGGGGGCACGCTGTTCCTCGACGAGAGCGGCGAGCTCACGCCGAGCGTGCAGGTCAAGCTGCTGCGCGTGCTGCAGGAGGGCGAGTACGAGCCCCTCGGCGGCGACACCGTGCGCGCCGACGTGCGCGTGCTCGCGGCGACGAACAAGGATCTGCAGGCCGAGGTCGCCGCGGGGCGCTTCCGCGAGGACCTCTACTACCGCCTGAACGTCATCGCGATCACCGCTCCGCCGCTGCGCGCGCGCCGCGAGGACATCCCGCTGCTCGTCGACCACTTCCTCGGCATCTACTGCGCCAAGAACCGCCGTCCGCGCCTCACCGCGCCGCGCGAGGTGCTCGAGGTGCTCGCCGCCTACCGCTGGCCCGGCAACGTGCGCGAGCTCGAGAACGCCATCGAGCGCGCCGTCGTGCTGTGCCGCGCCGAGCGCCTCAGCGTCGACGATCTGCCCGAGGCGATCCGCGCGACCGAGAGCGCCGAGCCGGAGAGCCTCACCTTCGCCGTCGGCACGCCGCTCGAGGAGGTCGAGCGGCGCCTCATCCGCGAGACGCTGCGCCACGCCCGCGGCGACAAGAGCGTCGCGGCGCAGCTGCTCGGCATCTCGACCCGCACCGTGTACCGCAAGCTCGCGGAGATGGGCGAGGTCGAGTAGGCAGTTTGTCAAATTGGCACGGCTGAACCGAGGGCCAGGTCGGCCGCGCCAGGTTGGCCGGGGCGCGTCGTGGGCGCCCGAAGAAGCCCCGCCATTTCGCGCTCCCCGGGCTGGCACGCTTTTGGCTACTGGCTCGTCGGTCCCATGGGTTTCGACGCCAAGCTCAAGCGCTTCTACCCGCTCGTCCTGTGTGGGCTGATCGCCCTGGTCGCCCTGTTCCAGTCGCGCGGCATCGGGCAGCTCGTCGGCGCCACCATCGCCGAGGGCGGCGGTGCGGTACGCGCATCCACGACCGGCAAGGGCACCGCGTCGAAGACCCCGAAGCGACCGAGCGCCAAGGCCCTGCTGGCGCGCAACCCGTTCGACTCGGTGACCGGCCCCGTGGACGGCACGAGCCTCAGCATTCCCCCCACCCCGGACGAGGGCGAGCCCGGCCACACCGCGTCGGGCGACCCCACGGCCGATCCCGACTGCGACTACGGCCGTGTGATCATCATCACGGCGTCCGAGGATCCGGACTGGTCCTTCGCCGCGTTCGACAACTCGGGCTCGACCCTGCTGCGCCGACGCGGCCAGGAGGTGCAGGGCGCGAAGGTCGAGTACATCGGGTCCGACACCGTGTGGATGAGCAAGGGCGGCGCGCGCTGCAAGATCCGGCTGCGCGACCGCGGTCGCATGGCGCGTGCCGCGCCGGCCAAGCCAGGCGCCGCCGCCGCGCCGGGCAAGGCGCCCGCGAGCCGGGGCGCGCTGTCGCCGGAGATGGCCTCCAAGATCAAGAAGGTGAGCGAGACCGAGTACGCCATCGATCGCTCGCTCGTCGACGAGATCCTCGAGAACCAGGCCGAGCTCATGAAGCAGGCGCGCATCGTGCCCGAGAAGGAAGGCGACAAGGTCGTCGGCGTGCGCATGTTCGGCATCCGCTCGGGAAGCTTGCTCAACACGCTCGGGTTCAAGAACGGCGACAGGCTCGACTCGATCAACGGGATGGAGATTACCGACCCGCAGAAGGCGCTCGAGGCCTACGGCCGCCTGCGCGCCGCCGACCGGCTGAGCGTGGCGCTCAACCGCAAGGGTGCGCCGGTGTCCATCGAGTTCAACATCCAGTGACGCGCGCCCACCGCGCGCCGCGAGACCCATCATGGTGCTGCAGGACCAAGCCGCCCCCGCCCGCCCGGCAAGCCTGAAGCGGACGCTCATCTACGTCGTCGCGTTCGCGCTCGGCGCGCTCGCGCTCGCGAGCGGGCTCGGCTTCGCGCTCGTGGGCGCGGCGCACGGGCTCCTGTCTCCGACCAAGGCGGCGAGCTCCGCCAAGGCCACGACGCCGGACGCAGACGGCGCGGACGACGAGGCGCCGCCGAACCGGCCCTCCACGCGCCGCCCACCCACGGTCTTTGGCTCCAAAGCCACGCGCCGCGGTGCTACAGAGGCCCCCGCCGCGAAGGATGTGAGCAGAAGCGATGAGGAGTGACTCGATGCGCCCCGGACGCCACCGTATCGCTCTGGGGGCCGCGCTGTCGGTGGGCGTCATGACGCTCGCCGCGACCGCCCACGCGCAGCCCACGACGCCGGGCGAGCCGCCACCGATGCGCACCCCGCCGGCGGGCAGCGGCAGCGCCAAGGCCGGCGAGCCGCCCCCCAAGGCCCCGCCGACCGGGCCCGCCGCGCCGCCGCCCAAGGCCGGCGAGCCGTCGGAGCCGGGCAAGGACCCGAACGAGCCCTTCAAGAAGGGCGAGCCGGACATCGACTACAAGCCGCTGCCCGAGAGCTCGATGGTGACGTTCAACTTCGAGGAGACGGAGCTCTCGGAGCTGGTCGACACCATCGCGCAGGCGACCGGGCGCCGCTTCATCTACGGCGCGAAGGTGCGGCCCATCAAGGCGACCGTGCAGGCGCCCGGCAAGGTCACCGTGGGCGAGGCCTACCAGGCCTTCCTGTCGATCCTCGAGACGAACGGCCTCACGGTCATCCCCCACGGGCGCTTCCTCAAGATCGTCGAGACCGCCGGGATCGCGCAGCAGACGACGCCGATCTACGGCACGGCCGATCCCGTCCCCGACGCCGACCGCTTCGTGACGCGCCTCTACCGCCTCGGCCATGTCGACGCCACCGAGGTCTCGAACGTGCTGTCGCGCTTCAAGAGCGCCGCGGCCGACATCACGGTGTACGGCCCGACCAACCTGCTCATCATCACCGACACCGGCTCCAACATCCGACGCATGCTGCGCATCGTCGAGGAGGTCGATTCCGGCGGAGCCGGCGACCAGATCTGGATGCAGCCCGTCCACTACCGGCCGGCGAGCGAGGTCGCAGCCGAGCTCAACGAGATGCTCGCGCTCGACAGCGGCAAGGCCGGCAGGTCGCGCATCATCCCCGACGACCACAACAACTCGCTCGTGCTCATCGCGACCGAGAGCGACTACCAGCGGCTGCGCGATCTGCTCGACCGGGTGGACATTCCCACGTCCGGCGCGGGGAGCGGCATCCACGTCCTGCCCCTGCAGCACGCCAAGTGCGACGACCTGTCGCAGACGCTGAACGGCGTGCTCGGTGGCACCGGCGCACCCGCTGCCAAGCCCGCGGCAGCCGGCGCGGCCCGGCGCCCGGCCGCGGGCGGCGCGACGGCGGCGGGCGGCAACGACCTCATCTTCGAGGGCGACGTGCGGGTCACCTGCGACACGGCGACCAACTCGCTGCTCACGACCTCCTCGCTGCGCGACTACGCCCAGCTGCGCAACGTCATCGACCGTCTCGACCAGGCGCGCCGCCAGGTGTTCATCGAGGCGGTGATCATGGACGTCAACGTCGACCACTCGAACCAGTGGGGCGTCGGGTACCACGGCGGCAGCACGGCGGCGCTCGGCGGCAGCGGCGACACGCTGTTCTACGGCGGCGTCAACGCCACCAAATCGATCCTGCTGCCCTCCGCCGGCGACCTCGAGGCGCTGTTCTTCGGCGTGCGCGGCCCCGACCTCGCGGGCACGAGCAACCTCTTCCCCGGCATCTCCATCCCGGCGATCGGCGTGACCCTGAACGCCCTGGCGCGCAGCGGCGACTCCAACGTGCTCGCGACGCCGCACATCCTCGCGACCGACAACATCCCGGCCGAGATCTCGATCGGCCAGAACATCCCGCTGCAGACCAACGTGGGCGGCGGCCTCGGCAACCTGGCGGGCCTCGCCAGCCAGGCGGGCGCGGCCGGCGCGGGGGGACTCGCGGGCCTCAGCAGCCTCGGCATGCTCGGCGGGATGGGCTTTCAGGCCCAGCGCCAGGACGTCGGCATCAAGCTCAAGGTGACGCCGCACATCAACGACAGCGACCAGGTGCACTTCGAGCTCGAGGAGGAGTTCTCGGACGCGGGCGCGCCGCTCGACGGCAACCTCGGCGCCATCCCCATCAACAAGCGCACCGCCTCGACGCAGCTCATCGTGCGCGACCAGCAGACGGTGGTGATCGGCGGCCTGGTGCGCGACTCGGTGGTCAACGCCGAGAGCAAGGTCCCGATCCTCGGCGACATCCCGATCCTGGGCCTGCTGTTCAAGTCGACCAAGAAGACGACCCAGAAGACCAACCTCCTCCTGGTGCTGACGCCCTACATCATTCGCGACCAGAACGATCTGAAGGCGATCTTCGAGCGCAAGATGCAGGAGCGGCAGGAGTTCCTGGACCGCTACTTCGTGTTCGACGATCAGGTCGAGTGGCAGCCGGCGGCCGACTACACGCGCACGAACGGACTGCTCGAGCACATCCGCCAGACGCAGTTGCGCGACGAGGCGCGCGCCGATCTCGCGCGCGAGCTCGCTCCGCGCGAGAAGAAGGGCCACGAGGTGGTCAAGCCCATCGCCCTGCCGAGCATGGTCGGCAGCGGCAGCGCCGCCGGCACGACGCCGGCCGCCGCGCCCAAGCCGCCCGTACCCGCCGCTGGGGCCGCGACGGGCGCGCGCCCGGCGCGCCCGGTGGCGCCGCGGGTCCGCGTGCCCGGGGCGAATCCTGCGGGTGCCGGCGGCACGCGCACCGAATGAGGACCGGCAGGCGGAGGCGGCGAGCATGAGCCAAGCGCAGCCACAGTTTCTCGCCGAGGTGCTGGTGCGGCGCGGCGTCGTGCCCGCGGACCGGCTGCCGGCCGTGATGGAGGCGGTGGACGAGCGGGGGCAGACCCTCCACGAGGCCATCGTCGGTGCCGCGGTGGCGCGCGAGGAGGACATCGCGCGCGCCTACGCCGCCGAGTGGGGCTTCAACTACCTCGGGCAGATCGACGTCGCCTCGGTGTCGCTCGGCGTGGCCGGGCGCATCCCCATCACCTACGCCAAGGCGCACAAGCTGCTCGTGCTCGGCGAGGACGACGAGAAGGTGTACTGCGCCGTCGCCGACCCGCTCGACACCACCGCCGTCGATGACGTGCGCACCATCTTCGGCAAGCCCGTCGAGCTCTCCGTCACGAGCGGCGCGGCCGTGCTCGATGCCATCAACCGCGTGTGGGAGAAGCGCGAGGACGCCGGCGGGAACCTCGACACGGGGGCGCAGAACGAGGAGGACCAGCTGGTCGACATCCTCGACTCCGACGACGAGGCCCCCATCATCGCCTGGGTGAACGGGCTCTTCGCCCAGGCGGTGCGCGAGCGCGCCAGCGACATCCACATCGAGCCCGAAGAGCGCGACGTCGTGGTGCGCTACCGCATCGACGGCGAGCTCTACGTGGCCAAGCGCGCCTCCAAGCAGTTCATGAGCGCCATCCTGGCGCGCGTGAAGATCATGGCGCAGCTCAACATCGCCGAGAAGCGCCTGCCCCAGGACGGCCGCATCACGCTCAAGATCGCCGGGAAAAGCGTCGACATCCGCGTCTCGACCATCCCCACGAGCCGCGCCTTCGAGCGCATCGTGATGCGCATCCTGCACAAGTCGAGCGTGCTCTTGTCGCTCGAGGATCTAGGCTTCTCCGAGCGCGACTTCCGCCTGATGGACGACCTCATCCACCGGCCGGACGGCATCATCCTCGTGACGGGGCCGACCGGCAGCGGCAAGACCACGACGCTCTACGCGTGCCTGAACCGCATCAACGACCCGAGCCGCAACATCCTCACGGCCGAGGATCCGGTCGAGTACGAGATCGGCGGCATCCACCAGGTGCACGTCAAGCCGTCGATCAACCTGACCTTCGCCTCGGCCCTGCGCGCCTTTCTGCGCCAGGACCCGGACGTCATCATGGTGGGCGAGATCCGCGACCGCGAGACGGCCGAGATCGCCATCCACGCGTCGCTCACCGGCCATCTGGTGCTGTCGACCATCCACACGAACGACGCGGCGAGCGCCATCACGCGCCTGGTCGACATGGGGATCGAGAGCTTCCTCGTGCGCTCGAGCATCATCGGGATGCTCGCTCAGCGCCTGGTGCGCGTGCTCTGCCCCCATTGCAAGGAGCCCTACCGCGCGACGGACTACGAGCTGCGCCAGCTCGGCCTCGACGAGGCGCGCCTGCGCTGGAAGGCGCAGCGCCAACCCTCCCACCGCTACCAGGTGCAGGGCGCCGAGTACCGCTGGGTCGGGCGCGACATGGGCAACCCGGTCTTCCACCGGGCCAAGGGCTGTCCGGAGTGCCTGGGCAAGGGGTTCATCGGGCGGCGGGGCATCTACGAGCTCTTGATGATCGACGACGTGGTCGGCGGCCTCATCCTCAAGAACACCGACGCCCAGACCATCAAGCGCGCCGCGATCGGCGAGGGCATGGAGACCCTGCGCGACGACGGCGCGCGCAAGGTGCTCGAGGGCAAGACCACGGTCGAGGAAGTGCTGGCGGCCACCCAGGAGGACGTCATCATCGACGAGTGATCGAGGGGTCCTGGGCCAAGAGGCCCGGGGCCATGGGCCGAGGAATCGCGATGAAGAAGCGGGCGCGGAGCGACGGAGACGGGACGGAGCGAGCCGAGATCTCGGCACCGCTCGCGCCGCCGGCTGCGCTCTGCCCGGCGCGCTCCCGCGGCGTCGGCGCGCCCTCGTGCGCACGGCCCTTCGACCCCTCGACCCCCGAGGGGGGCTGAGCCGTGGCCGTCTTCGAGTACCGCGGCATCGTCGCAGCCTCGGGCAAGTCCGTGAACGGCGTGCGCGACGCCGAGAACCAGAAGGCGCTGCGCACGACCCTCCGCCGCGACGGCATCCTCCTCACCCAGGCCAAGGAGGGCAAGACCGACGCCGAGGGCAAGAAGGAGCGCGGCGTCGACCTCAAGCGCCTGTTCGACCGCCCCAAGGCGCAGGACATCGCGGTCATGACGCGCCAGCTCGCGACCCTGGTGCGCGCCAAGATCCCGCTGTTCGAGGCGCTCACGGCGCTCATCGACCAGGTGGAGCGCGCGAGCCTGCGGCGCATCCTCACCGAGGTGCGCGACCAGGTGCGCGAGGGCAAGAGCTTCGCCACGGCGCTCGAGCTCCACCCGAAGGTGTTCACGCCCCTCTACACGAACATGGTGCGCGCCGGCGAGGCGAGCGGCACGCTCGAACAGGTGCTCGACCGGCTCACGGGCTTCATCGAGGGCCAGGCGCGCCTGAGGGGCAAGGTCACCTCGGCGCTCGCCTACCCGGCCCTGATGCTCATCATCGCCGTCGGCCTCATCAGCGTGCTCATGGTCGCCGTGGTGCCCAAGCTGACGCAGGTGTTCGCGAGCCAGAAGAAGAACCTGCCCTGGTACACCGAGGTGCTCATCGGCACCTCGCGCTTCATGGCGACCTTCTGGTGGCTGCTGGCCATCGTGATCGGCGTGGCGGTGTGGGCCTTCCGGCGCTGGCTCGGCACCAAGCTCGGTCGGCTCGCGTGGGACAGCTTCGCCCTGCGCGCGCCCGTGTTCGGCAAGCTCACGCAGATGGTGGCCATCGCGCGCTTCACGCGCACCCTCGGCACGCTGCTCGGCGCCGGGGTACCGCTCCTGCAGGCGATGGACATCGTGCGAACGGTGCTCGGCAACGTGGCGCTCGAGAAGGTCGTCAACGAGGCGTCGGGCGCGATCCGCGAGGGTCAGAGCATCGCCGAGCCGCTCAAGAAGAGCGGGCGCTTTCCGCCGCTCGTGACCCACATGATCGCCATCGGCGAGCGCTCCGGGCAGCTCGAGGAGATGCTCGAGAACGTGGCGGTGGCCTACGACCACCAGGTCGAGACCCGCGTCGGCATGCTCACGAGCCTGCTCGAGCCGCTCATCATCGTCGTCATGGGTGCCGCGGTCGGGTTCATCGCCATGGCCATCCTGTTCCCGCTCGTGCAGGCGAGCGACTTCAAGTGAGCCAGGACCCATGGCACGCCGACGCACGCGCGAGCAGACGGTCTTCTTCCCCTGGGAGCGGCGCCGGGGCTTGCGCTTCCCGCTCTTGCGCTCGCGCCCGCTCATCGCCGGCCTGTGCATGGCCGTCCTCTTGCTCGTGCTCGGTCTGCGCGAGCGCCGGCACCGCGGCATCCGCTCGACCCGCGCCACGCTCGAGCTCGTCGGCGCCGCGCTCGACGCCTACCGCGCGGACCACGAGTGGAAGTGTCCGCCCTCCCTGGGGATCCTCGAGCAGGAGGGCTATCTGCACACCGCGCCGGTCGACGCCTGGGGCCGCCCGCTGTTGCTCTCGTGTCCCGGACGACGTCACCCGGAGAGCTACGATCTCATCAGCCTCGGGCCGAGCGGTGACATGCGCACCCTGGACCGGGTGGAGTGAAAGAAGGATGAAAACGATGCCGCCAGTTGCTTGTAGACAGAGACACCACGTGGCGGAGCCGACCGCCGAGGAGGCCCCGATGGGCGAGCCAGCACGAGACCGGGCGTCGACGCACGCGACGCCCACCACCGTCACGCGCCTGCGGCGCGCGGCGCGACGCGGCGTCACGCTGGTCGAGGTCCTCATCGTCGTGGCGATCATGGCGCTCATCGCCGGCGGCGTGAGCTTCTTCGTCATCCCGAAGCTCGCCGAGGCGCGCAAGGACACGGCCCGCACGGCCACGAAGGATCTGCGGCGCGTGGCGGTGAACTACAAGGCCCTGAAGGGCAAGGACTGCCCGACGATCCAGACCCTGCTCGACGCCAAGGAGCTCGACGTCGACTCGCCGACCAAGGACCCCTGGAACCAGACCTACAAGATCGTCTGCGACGGCGACAACATCCGCGTCATCTCCTTCGGGCCGGACGAGAAGGAAGGCACCGAGGACGACATCATGTCGGGCGCCGGCAAGAGCGACTCGAAGGAGGAGAAGTAGCCCCCATGCCGCGCACCGCCCTCGGGACGGCCTCGCGCTCGCGGCTCGCGCCGCGGCGTGCCGTACCGCGCGGACGGCGCGGCATGAGCCTCATCGAGGTGCTGGTCTCGATCGCGCTCGTCGTCCTCCTGACGGGCGGCGTGGTGCTCGGCACCGGCGCCCTCGGCGGTGCGCGCCTGAAGCAGAGCTCGAGCGGCGTGACGGCCGCGATACGCGTGGCGTACAACCACGCGAGCGCCACGTCGCGACCGACCCGGCTCGCCTTCGACTTCGAGGCGCGCACGGTGACGCTCGAGCAGAGCGACGAAAAGCGCATGCTGGTGCGCAAGAACGAGAAGAGCGGCGGCGCAGCGGCGGCCAACGAGCTCGAGGCGGAGGCCATCGCGGCGGGCGAGCGCATCGTGGAGGGCCCGCGCGCGCCGAGGCCGAGCTTCCACGCCGTCGAGGCCTTCGGGCTCTCGGACGACGACGGCAACGGCAAGAGCCAGAAGCGCCTCGAGGACGGCGTGCGCTTCCGCCAGATCGAGGTCGGGCACGAGGAGGAGCCGGTGCGCGACGGGCGCGTGTACCTGTACTTCTGGCCCGGCGGGCAGACCGAGCGCGCCGCGATCCAGATCGCGCGGGGCGACGAGCCGACGGACGACGACATCTACACCATCCTCGTGTCGCCGCTCACCGGACGCGCGGTGGTGGAGAGCGGCGCGCACACCCTGCCCAAGGTCCGCGACGAGCGCGACGAGAGCGACCGCAGCGACCCGGAGGGCCGATGAGCGCCCCGATGCCTTGCCGGCGCCGGGCGGCGAGCCCTGGCTTCACCCTGCTCGAGGTGCTGGTGGCGATCGCCATCCTGGGCCTGTCGGTGACGGCGGTCATCAGCGCCCAGTTCACGCCCGTGAAGGAGGCCAACCACGCGCGCTACCTGGCGCTGTCCACCGGGCTCGCGCGCTGCAAGATGACCGAGATCGAGATCGCCCTCGCGAAGGACGGCTTCAGCGAGATGGACGACCACGCGAGCGGTGCGTGCTGCGAAGGCCAGGAGGCGAACGACATCGGCTGCGAGTGGAGCATCGAGAAGCCGGAGCTGCCCGATCCGGCGCTCGGCAAGCTCGACCTCGACTCCGACCTCGACCTCGGCGCGCTCGGCGTGCTCAACAAGTCCTCGCAGGGCGAGGTGAGCCTGCCGCCCGACGCGGGCGTGCACGACGTGACCCAGCTGCTCGCGGGCGCGGGCGACGACCCGGCCGCGGCCGCGGCGTCGGCCGGCGCCGGCATCGCGTCGATGGTCATGGGCATGGTGTACCCGGACCTCAAGCTCTTGCTCGAGGCCTCGGTGCGGCGCGTCACGGTGAAGCTCACGTGGACCGAGACCGGTGGCGGCACCTACGGCTTCGAGCTCGTGCAGTGGGTGGTCAATCCCTCCCAGGCCGGGGCCATCGTGGCCGCGGCGGCCGAGGCGGCCGCCGCCGACGCCATGCTGGACCCGGGCGGCGGCAAGGACGGTGGCAGGTGATGCGCCGCGCGCGCCACGACCAGCCCGGGAGCCGCCGCGTGCGAACGCCCGGCACCACGGCCTTCACGCTGATCGAGGTCCTGGTCGCGCTCGCCATCCTCGCGATGATGAGCCTGCTCATCTACGGCGCGCTCGACGGTCTGCGGCGCACGAGCAAGGCCGTGGCCACGGTGGACGACCGCTACTCCCAGGGTCGCCTCGCGACGACACGCATGGCGCGCGAGCTGTCGATGGCGTTCCTGTCGGCGCACGAGCCCTTCGCGCAGGTGCAGGTGGTGCGCAAGACCGCCTTCGTCGGCATCGCCGACCACCCCGGCGGCCGCGTGAACTTCACGTCGTTCTCGCACCGCCGCCTCGCGCACCAGAGCCACGAGTCGGACCAGAACGAGCTGTCCTACTTTCTCACGCGCAACCCCGCGACCGGCAAGCAGGACCTCGTGCGCCGCGAGGCGAAGCACATCGACACCGACCCGGCCCACGGCGGCACGGTGCAGGTGATGGCCGAGGACGTGGAGCGCTTCGAGCTACGGTACTACGACCCGGTGAGTGCCAGCTGGCTCGACAGCTGGGACAGCACCCAGGCGGCCGGGCAGTTCCTGCGCCTGCCGTCCGAGGTGTCGATCGTGCTCGTGCTCGGCAACGCCATCGGCTCGGACAGCGCGCGCTTCGAGACCAAGGTATCGCTGCCGATGCAGGTGCCCCTGTCCTTCGCGAGCCCGCAGGCCGCGCCGAGGCCGACCCGATGAGGCGCCGTCCGACCCTGCGCCGGCGCCTCCTCGCGCGGCGCCGCGACGAGCGCGGGGCCGCGCTCGTGGTGGTGCTCGGGGCCGTCGCGGTCATGGCGGTCCTGCTGTCCGACGTGCAGCAGGACAGCGGCGCGACCTTCGCCGCGGCGTTGTCCGAGCGCGACGCGCTCATCGCCGAGTACAACGCGAGGAGCGGCGTGAACCTGGCGCGCCTGCTCGTCGCCACCGAGCCCGCCGTGCGCAAGGCCGTGGCGCCGATGCTCGCGCTGCTCGGCGCGGGCTCGGGCGGCCAGATGAAGCCGCCGCAGATTCCGGTGTGGGAGTTCGCCGACCAGATCCTCGGCCCGTTCAACGACGCGGCCGGCGCCGAGGCCTTCAAGGGACTGGCGCAGCTCGACCTGTCGACCGGCAAGAGCCTGGGGCTCAGCGGCGGGCGTTTCGAGCTGACGGTGGCGGACGAGGACAGCAAGCTCAACGTCAACGTGGGCGCGCGCGGCGACGCCATCAGCGAGCTCAGGCTCTCGATGCAGCTCATGGCGCTCATGGGCTCGCCCCAGTACCAGCCGCTGTTCGAGGCGCTCGACGCCGACGGTCAGCCGAGCGACCCGCGCACCATCTGCGGGGCGCTCATCGACTGGGCCGACTCGGACGAGGATCTCCAGGGCTGCGACGACCCGAACAGCACCACGCCGACGCGCGGCATCGAGGACAACTACTACCAGAACATCGGCCAGCCCTACATGCGCAAGAACGCCGCCTACGACTCGCTCGAGGAGCTGCGCCTGGTGCGCGGCATGAGCGACGACTTCTGGGCGACCTTCGTCGAGCCCGAGCGGGGCAACCCCAAGGACCGCGCGCTCACGGTGTGGGGTCAGGGCGCGGTCAACGTCAACTCCGCGAGCCCGCTCACCCTGCTCGCCATCATCTGCGCCAACGCCACCGACGCCGCGATGTGCGTCGACCCGGTGCAGGCCCAGAGCTTCATCATGGGCGTGACGCTGGTGCGCGGCTTCACCATGGGGGCGCCGCTGTTCCCGTCCCGCAAGGACTTCGTGCAGACGATGAAGGGCGGCGGGCTCATCGGCCCCTTCCTGTCCGAGTTCGGCGTGCAGCCGGTGACCTTCCGCAGCGACGTCGAGGTGCGCGACATGATCGCCACCGAGAGCAAGGTGTTCAGCTTCCACGTCACGGGCATCGCCGAGCGCCAGGTGAGCGAGGACGAGACCGTCGAGACGCGCGTCGACGTCGTGGCGGTGGTCGACTTCCGCCAGGCGGTCGATCTCCAGAGCTACATGCCGGCCGGCGACCCGAACGCGCCGCCCCCGGGCTCTTCGGCCTCGAGCGCGGACCAGGCTGCCCTCGCCCTGTCGAGCGCGCTAGTGTCGAACCCGCTCGGGAACGTGGTCTACTGGCGCATCGAGTAAAGGAGCAGGCGTTTCGTGGCGAGGTGGTTGGGCATCGATCTGGGAGCCGAGAGCGTGCGCGTGGCGCTGACGGTGCCGCGCTACCGCGGGCTCGCCATCGAGGCGCTGCGCGAGGAGCGCTACGACGCCCACGAGTCCCAGGCGGCGGCGCTGCGCACGGCCGTCGCCGGCCTGCGCTTCGAAGGCGTGGCCGTGGGCCTCGACGGGGGGCGCGCCTTCGTGCGCCTGCTCAACCTGCCGGCTGCCGCGGGGCGCGAGCTCTCGAGCGTGCTCGCCTTCGAGGTCGAGGCGACCCTACCCTTCGAGCTCGACGACGGGGTCATGGATCACCGCGTGCTCCGGCCGGTCGCCGGGCTCGACCCTGCAGGCACGCTGCCGATCCTCGCGGGCGTCGCCTACGCGCACGACGTGCGGCAGTGCATCGAGCTCGTCAAGCACGCGACCGGTACCGAGCCCGCGAGCGTGGGCATCGGGGCCCTGCCCCTCTGCAACCTCGTCCCGCACCTGCGCGGCGTGGCGCCGGGTGGCTACCGCGCCGTCCTGGAGCTCGCCGAGACGCACACCGATTTCCTGGTGCTGCACGGCGGCGAGCCCCGGCTCTGCCGCACGCTGTCGCGCGGCATGCGCGGGCTGCCGGCCACGGCCCAGGTGTGGGCGCGCGAGCTGCGGCAGACCCTCGCCGCCTGGCGCGCGCGGGGCGGGCCGCCCCTCGGCGAGGTGTACGCCGTCGGGCCGGGACGCGAGATGCAGGGCCTCGCCGAGTTCCTGCTCGCCGAGACCGGTCTCGTGCTCTGCCCCATGCCCCAGCTCGCGCTCGAGAAGCCCCGGCCCGGGATCGAGGCCTCGGTGGGGCTCTTCGCCAAGGCGATCGGTCTCGGGCTCGGGCTCGGGCGCCGCTCGGGCGACCTCAACCTGCGGCGCGGCTCGCTCGCCGTCCAGGAGAGCTACAGCTTCCTACGCGAGAAGACGCCGCTCCTGGCCGGCCTGGGCGCGGCCATCGTCGTCTCGTTCGGCTTCTCCGTGTTCGCGGAGCTGCGCGCTCTGTCGACCGAGCGCACGTCGCTCGAGAACGAGCTCGCGGAGGTCACGAAGCAGGTGCTCGGCGAGGAGACGCGCAGCATCGAGCACGCCGAGGATCTGCTCGACGAGGCCTTGAGCGGCAAGTCCGACGACCCGATGCCGGAGCTCGACGCCTACGACGTGCTGCTCGAGCTCTCGGGCCGCATCCCCAAGGAGATCGTCCACGACATCGCCGAGTTCGACTTCAACCGCGGCAACGTCACCCTGCAGGGCATCGTGCCGAGCGTGGGTGACGCCGAGACCATCCGCAAGAAGATGGCCGAGCACGCCTGCTTCCGCGACGCCAAGGTGACGCGCACGGCGAAGATGGGCACCGCGGAGCGCCAGAAGTACGTGCTCGAGCTGTCCGTGAAGTGCGGCGCCGGCGACAAGGACGAGGAGGCCCAGAAGAAGGACGCGGCCGGCGAAGGCGACGGACGCAAGACGGGCGCGGCGGACGCGGGAGCGGACAAGTGAGCGGCGCCACGACCGTGAGCAAGCTCTCGCCGCGCGAGCAACGGATGCTCGCCGTGCTCGGCCTTCTGTTCGGGCTGTTCCTGGTGATCGGCCTGCCCGTGTTCCTGTTCCTCCAGATCAAGGACGCGCGCGCGCAGAACGAAGCCTTCCGGAAGGCGCTGCGCCAGATCGACCGGGCCGACGAGGCGCTCGGCGAGCAGAAGAAGAAGCGCGACAGCCTCGCCCTGCGCTACGCGAGCCCGGCGCCGCCGCTCGGTGCGCTCATCGAGAGCGCCGCCCAGGCCAACGGCATCGATGTGCCCGAGAGCAAGGATCGGCCGACCTTGCCGCGCGGCAAGCGCTACACCGAGCGCATGACGGTGGTCAAGCTGCGCAACGTGGGGCTCCTCGCCCTCGGCAAGACGCTCGAGCGCATCGAGCAGAGCGGTCACCCCGTCTCCATCACCCTCTTGCACGTCAAGCCGCGCAGCGAGGGCCCCGACGCCTACGACGTCGACCTCGGCGTCTCGGCGTACGACAAGAAGGGCGGGGAGGCCGAGGGCCCGGCGCCGAGCACGGGCGCGCCGGACGGCGGCGCCGATGCCGGCGTCGCGCGTCCGCCGCTGCGGTCGGCGCCGACCCGCGTCGACGCCGGTGCCCCCGATGCCGGCGCGTCGAGTCCCCCGGCGAGCGCGTCCACCCGAGGTCAGCCGCTATGAAACGCGTCCTGTGGAAGATCGCGAAGTGGACCTTCTATCCGGTCTTCTACCTCGTGTGCCTGGTGTTCTTCGCGTACCTCACCTTCCCGTTCGGCAAGGTGAAGGACCGCATCCTCGCGGAGTTCGCGCGCTCCGAGGCCACGGCCGCGCGCAAGCCGGGCTCGGCGGGGCCGATGCGCCTCGAGATCGGGGAGCTGTCGGGCCACCTCTTGTCGGGCGTCGAGGTGAAGGACGTCCGCCTCCACATCCCCCGCAAGCACAAGACGGCCGCCAAGGCGCTCGAGGCCGCAGCCACCGACGAGCCGAAGGAGAGCGTCGTGACGCTCGAGCGCGGCACGCTCCGGGTGCGGATCCTGCCCCTGCTCGCGGGCCGGGTGCGCATCGACTACGACCTGCAGGCCTTCGACGGCAGGCTCCACGGCACCTTCCCCTACGGAGGCTCGAGCGGCGACCTCCTGGCCGAGCTCGAGCACCTCGACCTGTCGACGGTGGAGCCGCTCGCGGCCCTGCTGCCGGTGCCGCTGTCGGGGCTCGGCCACGGCAAGGTCGTGCTCTCCCCCAAGGAGGGGAAGTTCAGCAAGGCGGAGGGGACGGTCGATCTCAAGGTCGACGACATCGTCGTCGGCGACGGCAAGGCCAAGGTCGAGGGCATCGCGCTGCCGCCGGCCCGCATCGGCACCCTCAGCCTCACCGCGACGGCCAAGGAGGGCGTGCTCACCATCGACGAGTTCGCGGCGCAAGGCGGCGACGTCGAGATCATCGGCGAGGGCAAGATCACCATCCGCGAGCCGTGGAACCGCTCGCAGCTCGATCTGTCGCTGCGCTTCCGCTTCACGGACGGCTACCGCGATCGCGACGACACGACGCGCAGCCTGCTCGGCAAGCCCGGCGACAGCTTCCCGCCCGCGCTCGAGGTCGGCTCCCCCGACATGAAGCGCGCGAAGCGCGACGACGGGTTCTACGGCTTTCGCGTGACGGGCACGCTCGCGGATCCCAAGTTCCAGCCCCAGGGCAGCGCCCCGGCTCGGCCCGCCAAGCCCGGCCTCGGGCCTTCGTCGAAGCGCGGGCGCACGAACCCGAAGTCCGCCGACGAAGAGGGCGGTGCCGCCGCGGGCGCCGCTCCCGCGCCGACCGGCACGAGCCCGACCGGCCGGCCGTCGATCGCGAACAAGCTGCCGCGCCCGAGCTTCCCGGGGCGCAGCGAGGCGGCCGGGCAGCCCCCTACCGGCGCCGCCCCGCCCGAGGAGGCGCCTCCGGCCGCACCGGCTCTGCCTCCGCCCGAAGAGCCGCAACCGCCGACCGGTGCCGCCCCGCCCGAGGAGGCCCCGCCGACCGCGCCCGCGCCCGTCGAGGGCAAGGGCGACGCACCCGAATGAGGTCCTCGTGAGCCCACGCCCCGCCATCCGGACGGCGCTGCCGCGCCTCGTCGGCGTCGTGCACCTCGCACCGCTGCCGGGGAGCCCCCGCGCCGGCGCTTCGCTAGCCGCCGTGGTCGACGCCGCAGCTGCCGACGCGCGCGCGCTCGCCGAGGCGGGCTTCGACGCCGTCCTCGTCGAGAACTACGGCGACGCGCCCTTCTACCCGGGCACGGTCCCGGCGGTCACGGTGAGCGCCATGACGGCGTGCGCGCTCGCGGTACGACAGGCCGCTCCGCGCCTCGCGCTCGGCCTCAACGTGCTGCGCAACGACGCCGAGGCCGCGCTCGCCCTGGCGCTCGCGGCGGGTGGAGCGTTCGTGCGGATCAACGTCCACAGCGGCGCCCGGGTCACCGATCAGGGCCTCGTCGAGGGCCGTGCGCACGAGACCCTGCGCGCCCGCCGTGCCCTCGGGCTCGAGCACGTCGCGTTGTTCTGCGACGTCGACGTCAAGCACTCCGCCGGCTTCCGCCCGCTGCTCGACGAGGCCCGCGAGCTCGCCGAGCGCAGCCTCGCCGACGCCCTGCTGGTCACCGGCAAGGCCACCGGAAGCGCCGTCGCGCCGAGCGAGCTCGAGGAGGTCGCCCGCGCGGTCGACCGGCCGGTGTACGTCGCGAGCGGGGCCACGCCCGAGAACCTCGGCCGGTACGCCACCGCCCACGGCATCATCGTGGGCTCGTGCTTGCGCAGGAGCGGCCACGCCGGCGACCCGGTGGACTTCGACGCGGCACGCCGCTTCGCGGAGGCATTTCGGCGCGCACGTCCCGGCGACTGAGGCGCTGCGCGCCGCACCGCTGCGCCCCACCCGCGTCGCACGAAACGGGGCGACGGGCTCCAGGCTCCGGCTCCTCGCTCCAACTCGTGTTTCGCCCTTTCGGGCGAAACACTCGTGGCTTCGGGCTACCGGCTTCAGGCTACAGTGGGTCGCGCCATGAGCCGGGATCGCCGGAACCATCAGGTGTTCGAGATGACCGATGGGCTCGTGCTCTAGGTCTACCGCCGCACGGGC
>JADLAB010000570.1 GCA_020848455.1 Polyangiaceae bacterium | reverse complement strand
TCGTCATGCACGCCGTCGCCTTGGCGACGAGCGAGGGCACGAACGCCGTGAGCGCGGGCGACTCGTTACCGCGCCGCTCGGCCACCCGGCGGGCGCGAGGAGCGAGGCGGCGCAACTTCCACATCGGAACATTCGACATCTGCGTTCTCCTTGGATGCCGGGGCAGCCGCCCCGGAGTCGGCCCCGCCGGCGCGCCGCGGGATGCGCGCGCCGGGGAGGTCACGCAGGGATGTCGGCGGGGCGGCGGGAGGAGTTGCGTGGGAAATTGGCTAGGCGCGCCCGGCGGCGCGTGCACAGCGGCGCGTGCACAGCGGCGGCAGCGCCGGCGGAGGCAGCGGCACGAGGGCGAGCTCGGGCGCGAACGGCGCCGACCCCGACGGGGCGAGCGGCTGCGGCTGCACGCCCCCGGCGCGCGCTCTGGGTCCCGGCGTCGGTGCGTGGCTGCTCTTCGCGGCTGGTGCGCTCCCCTTCGGGACGCGCCGGCGGCACTGAGGTGCGCGGGCGGGCGGGGGCGGGCCTCCGGGCCGGTCGCCGACGCCGGCTCGTCCGCCGCCCGCTAAGAGCCGCTTAGCGGGGCGGCGTGGCGCGATCGCCGGCGTCGCGCGCAGGCTCGGGGATCGGCTCGGGACGCCGCTCACGGACTCGGCTTGCCTTGGCGGGCATCCTGAAGCCACTCGCTCTGCAACTTCCCGCTTGGATCGGATACTAATCCCTGGCAATGCACGACCCGCAGAGATTGGTTCGCGCCGAGCCCGATGATGACCTCACCGCCGCGCAACATGGTCCAACGCTCCACGGGATCATTGCCCAGTACCACCTGAAGTACGCGGGTTCCACTTTCGTACCACCAGAGCACATGCTCTGTTTCCGACACCTCTGATTCGACCTCATCCTGGCTGATACTTGGGTCTCCGAGCGCGATCGGTCCGCCGGCTCGATGGGCGGGATCAAGCTTCAGTTCGAGGTCGCAGAACCGGCAAGTCCGGTCCGTGACCAGCAATAGCACTTCGTCAAGCGTCACGCCGTTTGCCTCGTCCGAAATACACGACGAGACAAGCGAAACCACATTGCGTGACGGCTCAGAAAACGCGCGATACCGCCTCCGGAGGTCCCAACGCACCTTCATGGACTTCACCGGAAACCTTCAGGATGCACCGGGGCATGGGCCGCTAGCTGAGGGTGGCCCACCAGAGGTCGTTGATGGACAGCTGGCCAAGATTGACGTTGTCAGTAATCTTGCGCCCAAACGCCGCCTCCAACGCTCCACGCTCGACCGAGAAACCAGGGCTGAACATGTCGTCCACCATGACCCAGCAGACTCCGCCCGGCAGATTCACTCCCCAAAGGTTCGTGAGGGCGACACCCATCGGGAACCGCACGCACAAAATTGCGGCGACCTGGTTGTCTGACGTCAGGATGCGCCCCCACTGCTCGTCGCCCGGCTCCCAGTCAACGCGGCTCCCCGGCAATTTCGCAACAAGGGCGCCTAAGGTATCGGCAACAGCTGCCTCGTCCCAGTGACCGGCAGTTGCCACTGCTGCCAAGAGCGTCTTTGTAAGGTCGGTCATGGCTCCGGGCTTCCAGGAGATGCGTGCACGAATCCCGTGTCTGTGCGGTAAACATTCACCACGTGCGTGAGTTGTCCGGTGCGCCCGTGTACACCAACCGGTGCGCAGAACTCGACCCGTGCCTTGTTGCCCGTCCACAGTCCGGCGAAGAGCCCGCTCGGATCACTCCCCCTGATCGGATCCCCCCTGCAGTACCCGTACAGGTTCGGCCCATCGACGAGCCCCGCCGGGTCCGCGCTCGTCCACCTCCCAAGCCACGGGCAGTAGTACCGTGCCCCGTGGTAGGCGAGCCCGGTCTCCTCGTCCCTCTCCTTCCCCGTGTACCGGTACCGCTTGGCGCTCACCTCGGCGCTCGAGTCCCAGGCGTGGTAGCTCGTGGTGCCGAAGGGGTGATACTCCTCGAAAAGTATTTCCCCCGACGCGTCTTCGCTGGATTTCCCTGCGGTCCGTCATCGCGGCCGGCCTTGTGAAGGCCCTTGGTCAGCTCGAGCACCGTGATCACCGAGATCGTCAAGCGGCCGTGCGCCGCAAGGTACGCATCGCCTGTGCGCGCACCGCTGCGTTCCGGCCACGCATCAGCTCGGAGAAGATGTCGGTGTCGAGCAGCGCCAGGTCAGCCACGCCCGAGCCTCAACCCGTCGCGCTCACGCGCCTGCATGGCGCCCTCGACGACGGCATCGATGAGCTCGGGCTCGTCGGCGAAGAGACCGATGACGCCGCCCGCCAGCGTCGCCTCCTCCGTCGTGGCGAGCTCGTGCACCACGCGCTCGACCAGGCGCAACCGTTCGGCCCGTGGTAGGGCGCGGATCTCGTCCAGCAATTGTTCGGCTCGCTCTTGACTCATGCCCAGCAAGCGTAGCGCCGCTCACCGCCCGCGGGCCGCGTTTCTCATGAGGAGCGCCCGCGCCGCTCGCCGGAGCTCGGCCCACGCGGCAGCGTGAAGTCGTCGCTCTCGGTGAGGACCACGCCGGCCTGATGGTAGCGCGCGGCGAGCCGCCTGCGGAGGTAGTTCGTGACGGCGTCGCCGTGAAGCTCGCCGTACACCGCCTGCTCGATGAGCTTCTCGTCGCCTGCGCCCTCGTCGAGCCAGCGATGCGTCGGGCGCCGGAGCTAGTCGGGCTTGCCGGCCCGCGCGCGCCCCTCACGCCCGAGCGCGTAGTTGAGCACGTCGACGTACGACACGATGCCGACGAGGCGCTCGTCGTCGTCGACCACCGGCACGGCGCCCACCCGCTCGTCGAGCAGGGCCGCCGCGAGCGCCTCGACCGTGGCGTCGACGCCGACGCGCGTCGGCGCGTGCGACATGATCTCGCCGACCGTCCGGTGGGCGAGCGTGGCGCTGCCGCGGCGCAGCGCCTCGAGCGGATCTCCCACCGCGACGCGCAGATCGCGGTCGCTCACCAGGCCGACCAGGCGCTTGTCCGCGTCGACCACCGGCAGGTGCCGGATGCCCTGCTCGCACATGAGCCCGAGCGCCGAGTCGAGCCGGGTGTCCTCGTGGATGGCGACGGGGGCGCGCGACATCACCTCGCGCACGTCACCCACGAGCGGCGCCCCCCGCGGGCCGACCTCGCCCCGGCCCATGTAGGCCAGGAGGTCGGTGCTCGTGAGGATGCCGACGAGGCGGTCGCGCTCGAGCACCGGCAGGCACTGGATGTGGGCCATGGCCATGCGCCAGGCCACGTCCGACACGAGCTCATCGCCGCTCGCGGTCTCGAGCCGCGCCGTCATCACCTCGCGCACGGGCGTGTCGCCGCTCGCGCGCCCGCGCGCCTGTGCCTCGAAGATGTCGCCGTCGCTCACGATGCCGACGAGGTCGCCGTCGTCGACCACCGGCAGGTGCCGGAACCCGCCCCAGAGCATCATCTGCTGCGCGAGGCGCAGCTTGTCGCCCGGCGCCACCGTGAGGACGGCCTCGTTCATCACGTCGCGTACCCTGCTGCCTCCGCGCACGCTCTGCTCTGCACCGATGGCCATGGCGTCACCTCTGCCGGCAAGAGCGGCATGGGCCGTGCCGCTCCGCGCCG
>JADLAB010000569.1 GCA_020848455.1 Polyangiaceae bacterium | reverse complement strand
TCGAGCGCGCGCGCCTCCAGGTACGGGTGATAGTGGCTGAGGTCGGAGCTGACGACGATCAACGTCTCGGGGCCGCCCCAGACGGCATCGAGCGCGGCGCTCACCTCCGAAGGCGGACAGGGCCCGACCACGAGGGGCACGAGCTTGAAGGTGGGCAGCACCGCCTGAAGAAAGGGCAGGTGCACCTCCAGACTGTGCTCGCGACGATGCGCCTCGTCGTCGACGTGCACCAGCCCGCGCGCCACGAGGTCCGCCACCGCCTCGACGTCGACGGGCACGGCTCCGAGGGGCGTGTCGAAGGCGTCGACGCTCGGCGCCGCGAGACCCCGCATCGCCACGCGGTGCGAAGGACCGAGCAGCACGACGCGCTCGACTCGACCGGCCATCGCGCGGAGACGCGCGTAGGCGCTGGCGGCGACGGGCCCGGAGTACACCGTGCCGGCGTGCGGCGCGATGAGCGCCTTGGGGGCATCCTCGTGCGGCCGCACCCCGGGCTCGGCCTCCGCGAGAAAACCGAGAATCTGCGCGCGCAGCACCTCGGGCTGGGCTGGATAGAACATGCCTGCGACAGCGGGTGGGCGGTGTCTCACGAGGGCAATATAGGCACGACGAGTCCATGCGAAAGCGATTCTCGCCCCGCCGCGCGCGCCAGCACTTGCCTCGGCGCCGAAACGTACGCAAATCGTGTGCGAGCGCCCCGCGCCCTGCGCACCGCCCGGGCGATGCGCGCCGCGCCGCGCGGATGAGGGGCCATGGAAAGCACCACGGACGACGCGCTCGACATCGAGCTCGCGGAATGGGAGCGCGGCACCATCGTGCCGACGCGCTACTGGTCGCGCCTCGCCGACGGTCGCGTCGTGTGCGAGCTGTGTCCGCGCGCCTGCAAGCTCCGCGAAGGGCAACGGGGCATGTGCTTCGTCCGCGCGCGCCACGACGACGCCGTCGTCTTGACGACGTACGGCCGGTCGAGCGGCTTCTGCGTGGACCCCATCGAGAAGAAACCGCTGAACCACTTCCTGCCGGGCACGCCGGTCCTCTCGTTCGGCACGGCCGGCTGCAATCTGGCGTGCTCGTTCTGCCAGAACTGGGACATCTCGAAGTCGCGCGAGATGGACACGCTCGCGGACCGCGCCTCCCCGGCGGAGATCGCCGCCGCGGCGGTGGCCTCCGGCAGTCGCAGCGTGGCCTTCACCTACAACGACCCGGTCATCTTCCTCGAGTACGCCGTCGACGTCGCGGCCGCGTGCCACGAGCGCGGTGTCCGAACGGTGGCGGTGACAGCGGGCTACATCTGCCCCGAGCCGCGAGCCGAGCTCTTTCGCCACATCGATGCGGCCAACGTCGACCTCAAGGCCTTCACCGAGGAGTTCTACTTCCGCCAGACGAAGAGCCACCTCGAGCCCGTGAAGGACACCCTCGTCTACCTGAAACGCGAAACCGACGTGTGGCTCGAGATCACGACGCTGCTCATCCCGGGCCTCAACGACTCGAGCGACGAGCTCGACGCGCTGTCGCGCTGGGTCGTCGACGCGCTCGGACCGGATGTCCCCTTGCACTTCACCGCGTTCCACCCCGACTACAAGCTCCTCGACCGTCCCGCGACACCGCCGGCGACGCTCGAGCGGGCACGCGCCATCGCGCTCGGCAACGGGGTCCGCTACGTCTACACCGGCAACGTCCACGACCCGAGCGGCGGCAGCACGTACTGCCACGCCTGCGGCGCGATGCTCATCGAGCGCGACTGGTACCGCCTCGGCAAGTACGCGCTGACGCCGGACGGCGCCTGCGCAGCTTGCGGCATGCGCTGCGCCGGTGTCTTCGAGGCCGAGCCCGGTCGCTGGGGCGCCCGCCGGCTCCCCATCCGCATGCACTAGAAGGAAGCTCGGCTCCAGCGTGACGTGGCTTCAGGCTACGGGGAGGCCGCGGCGTGGATGCCTGTGGCCTCCCGCTCTCCCTCCCGAAGCCTGGAGCCTGGAGTCTGGAGCCTCGAGCCCGTGTCGGCCTACCGTTTCGTGCGAAGCGGGTCGGGCGCAGCCCGGTGCTGGAGCTGATTCGGCCCGCCGCGCGCCAGGAGATTTCCGTGAGCAGCACGGAGTCACATGTTATGGAAATGGTGACACCATGCTGGACGCGCGCGCGAGCTCGGAGAGCGCGATGCACCCCGCGGGCGACGACGGCGGGAGCGACGGGTTCGTGCGCGACAGCGCGCGCAGCCGCGACCCGCTCGAGCTGCCGGTCCTCGTGCTGAACCGCCTCTACGAGCCGGTCCGCATCACGACCGCCCGGCGCGCGTTCGTGCTGCTCTACGGCGGCTCGGCCCGGGCCATCGACGAGACCGGCGAGCTTCACGATTTCGCGCGCTGGCGGGAGCTGCCCGTGCGTGCGGGGCGCGACGACCCGCTGCGCATCGTCCGGGGCGAGCTCCGCGTGCCGCGCGTGCTCTACCTGCGGCGCTACGGCCGCTCGCGGCGCCCTGCCATCCGCCTGACCCGCCGCAACGTCATGCTGCGAGACGACCACCAGTGCCAGTATTGCGGTCGACGGCCCGCGCCGCGCGACCTCAACATCGATCACGTGGTGCCCCGCTCGCGAGGCGGCGAGAATTCGTGGGTCAACCTCGTGACGGCCTGCCGGCCGTGCAACCGCCGCAAGGGTCACCGAACCCCCACCGAGGCCGCGATGCCGCTGCTGCGCCCGGCCACCACGCCGCGCTGGTCGCTCGCCGCACAGCTCATGCTCGGCGCGCCGGCGATGTACGCCGAGTGGACGGTCTACCTCGAGCCCACGTGAGCAACCGCGCTCGCGCCGATGCGCGCGCAGGAGCGACGGCTCATCCCGATACGAACTTCGAGCGAGCCGTACTAGCATCGCACGCGTCGCGGCGCGCCGACTCGGTCCGCGAAACGCACACACGGCGCCGAGGCGTCACCAATGGGTCTGTTGCGCTGGGTCCTCATCCTCGTCGGGGCGTTCGTGGTCGTGCGGGCGATCTTGCAGATCGTGCGCCCCGCGTCGGCGCGCACGCGGCGCCCGACCGCGCGGCCGGCGCGCCAGCTCGCGCCGCACGAGATCCTCGGCGTGGAGCCGGACGCTCCGCAGGCCGACATCCAGCGGGCTTACCGGCGGCTGGCGCGCGAGTACCACCCGGACCGCATGGAGGGCATGGCGCCCGAGCTGCGGGAGCTCGCCGAGCGCCGCATGGCCGAGATCAATGCGGCCTACGAGCACCTGCGCCGCGCGCGCCCCGAGAAGTGACGGCGTCGGCCGACGGGCCGCCGTCGAACTTGTATCGACCACGCCGGGAGTGCCAAGCTTCGCAGTATGTTGCGCCGCTCGCCCCGCGCTCGAGACCCGGGCTCGCGCTCCGTCGCGTGGCTCGCCCTGGGCTGTGCGCTCGCTCCGCTCGCCGGCTGCGCCGCCGAGCGCGAGTTCGTGAACGAGGACCCGAGCTGGTCGCAGCAGGGCGAGATCGACACCGGCGCCTTGCGGCAGGCGGAGTCGCTCTTCGGCAACGACGGCAAGGACTGGCGCCGCTTCGTGCTCCGCGGCGTGCGCCACGACCTCGCGCTGCGGGCCGACGCCGCACCCGACGCCAAGTGCGCCTGCCTCGACGCCGCAGTGGGCGACACGCACGACGCGCGCTTCCAGTGGTCGGGAGAGGTCCCCGATCTGGCGCCCGACCAGCTCGTCGTCGCGCTGCGCCGCAGCGAGGGCCCGGGCTGTCCGCCGCTGGCCTACGGCGTCGACGTGAAGCGCCTGTCCATCGCCGCCGTCGACATCTGGGAGCCGCACGTGGTCGTGGTGGTCGAGGAGCTGGCCTACGACCGGCCCCAGGCGCTCGGCGCCATCGTGCGGCAGCCGCAGCCCGGGGGCGCGCTGTACCTGCGCCCGCGCACGGTCGACAAGGCGTACGGCAAGGCACCGGACGCGCCGAAGGCCGGCGCGCCGACCGGGCTCAACACGATGTGCCGACTGCACGTGCGTCGTGACGAGGCGGCGCCGCGCGTCCGGCCGACCGGCGTGCGCACGCTGCCCTGAGCGCCGCGCGGACGCGTGCGAGGCTAGGACGGCAGGCCGCGGGCCGGGGACGCCGGCGTGCGCCGACGCCGGGGCGGAGCGTCGAGGTTGCGCCGCAGCCGCCGCGACAGCTCGCGCGCCGCGTTCATCCAGATGAGAGCGTAGCTCTTGAGGTCGCGGCGGTAGAGACCGTCGAGCGTGCTCGCGCGCAGGCGCACGACGCGCGACGGGGCGAGGGTGCGCACCGTGAAGGGCTGCCCCTGCAGATCGAGCAGTGCCATCTCGCCGAACCAGTCGCCCGGCCCGAGCAGCGCCCCGCGCTCGCGCCGTCCGCCCGGCCCGGCTCGGCTCGCCTCGAGCTCGCCGCGCAGCACGATCCACAGCTCGCGACCCACCTCGCCCTGGGTGCACAGCCGCTCGCCCGCGGCGAGCTCGAGCGCCTCGAGCTCGGGCACGAGCGCCTCGAGCACGGGGCGCGGCACCCCCGCGAACAGCGCGATCTCGTCGAGCTCCAGGACGTCGGGCTTCACGGGCACGCTCCCTACTCCACGCCCGCGGCGCTGGCCACTGCCGTCTGGCGCGATCGGCCCGACCGCGCGAGCGCCCATCGCCGAGCGAGCCATGCGGGAAGCGTACGCCGATTCTCGCGATCGTCCAGGCCGGGTGCGCTCCCGGGCGCGCTCGCTCACCCGGTCAGCGTCTTGCGGAACACGACCCGGCTGCGCCCCGGCCCGGCGTAGTCGGCCACCGTCTCGCACGACCAGCCGTGCGCCTGGTGAAAGCGCTGGCTCGCCTCGTTGCCGAGCGTGGAGATGGCCTTGAGCTCCACGCACCCGCTGCGCACGCACGCCTCCTCGAAGGCGTTGTAGAGCATCGTGCCCACCCGCTTGCGACGGAACTCGGGGTCGATGCCGACCAGGTGCACGTAGCCGACCTTTCCGGCGATGAAGCCGAACAGGAAGCCGACCACGCGCCCGTCGACCTCGACCACGCGCGCGAGCTCGCCGAGCTCGTAGAAGAAGATGGGGTGGGCGAGCGCGCTCGTGGGCCCACCCCACCACTCGTCGATGATGCGGACGATGTGGTCGTAGTCGGCCTTCACCAGGGGCCTGGTGTTCATGCGCTCACCTGCTCGGGCTAGCCGACCCCGGCGCGAGCCGAGGCCCGTGGCGACGCGTGGGACGCGCTGCACGCCCCCGACGGCATCCATGCCGCACAGCAGACGCCGCCACGCTGCTGCGCGGGCGTGGTACTAGTACACGCAGCTCCGGATCGCTACAGGGAGTTGCGAGCCCGACATGAACCCCGTACGCGTGGCACCCTCGATACTCTCGGCCGACTTCGGTCGCCTCGCCGAGGAGCTGCGCACCGTCGATCAGGCGGGCGCGGACTGGGTGCACGTGGACGTGATGGACGGGCGCTTCGTACCGAACATCACCATCGGCCCGCTCGTCGTGAAGGCGGTCCGGGCGGCGACGCGCTTGCCCGTCGACGTGCACCTCATGATCGTCGAGCCCGAGCGCTACGTGGCCGATTTCGTCGCGGCCGGTGCGGACGTCGTGAGCGTGCACCTCGAGGCGTCGCCCCACCTGCACCGCACGCTCGCGCTCGTGCGCTCGCTCGGGGCGAAGGCCGGGGTCGTCCTCAACCCGCACACCGACGTGGCGGGGCTCGAGTACGTGCTCGACCTCGTGGACCTCGTGCTCGTCATGAGCGTCAACCCCGGCTTCGGCGGGCAGTCGTTCATCCCCGCCGTCCTGCCGAAGGTGCAGCGGCTGCGCGCCCTGCTCGACGGGCACGGGAGCCAGGCCGTGCTGGAGATCGACGGCGGGATCACCGCCAAGACGGCCCCGCTCGCGACGGCGGCCGGTGCCGACATGCTGGTCGCGGGCTCGGCCGTCTTCGGGGCCGCCCCCGCGGGCTCCGACGCCGCGACGCGCAGCGCGGCGTACGCCAGAGCCATCGCGGGGCTCCGCGGGGACCCTGCGTCATGACGCCCAGCGGGTTCGCGCACGCTGGCCGTCCGCGCCTTCGCGGCGGACTGCTCGGGCTGCTGCTCGCCATCGCGGGGTGCAACGGGCAGGCGACGGAAGCCGCGACCCCGCTGACCTCGCGCGCCACGATGGCTGCGGCGAGCACCGCGGCGCGCGCGCCCGCCGCGACCGCCACCGCCACGACGACCGCCACGGGGCCCGGCTCGGCGTCGGCCAGCGCGGGCGCCGTCTCGAGTGCGAGCGCCGCGCCGTCCGCGCCGCACCCGCCGGACCCCGAGCTCGCGCGCGACATCGAAGCGACGCTCGGCAAGCTCTCGGCCGTGCGCGGGCTGCCGTTCACCCGGCCGGTGCCGGGCCGACGGCTCGGCCGCGACGAGGTCATCGCGCGCATCACCGCCAAGGTCGAGCGCGACTCGCCCCCCGCCTCCCTGCAGGGGCCGGGCGAGGTGCTCGGAGCGCTCGAGCTCATCCCCCCGGACTACGACTTCGTCGCCGGCGTCTACGCGCTCTTGCGCAGCAACCTCGCGGGCTTCTACGACCCGGACGACGGCGGCGCGATGTTCTTGCTGAACGACCTCGGCGAAGCGGAGACCCACGAGACCCTCGTGCACGAGCTGGTGCACGCCCTGCAGGACCAGAGCTTCGGGCTCGAGCCGCGCCTCAAGTACCGGCGCGGAGCCGCCGACGTCATCGCCGCCGTTCACGCGCTCGGCGAGGGGGAGGCCACGAGCGCGACCTTCGACGTGTCGATGGGCTCGGCGCTCAACATGCCCGTGGCGGAGTTCCGGCGGCTCATCACGAGCGCCGTCGCGAGCTCACCCCAGGCCGCGACCATCCCGGCCTTCCTGCGGGCGAGCCTCGCGGCGCCGTACGCCGACGGCTACGCGTTCGTGCAGGAGGCGCGCGCCAAGGGAGGCTGGAAGACCCTCGACGCCATCTGGCAGCGCGTGCCCGTGTCGACGGAGCAGATCCTGCACTTCGACAAGTACGAGCGCGACGAGCGCCCCGTGAGCGTGCCCGTGCCGGCGCTCGACGCACTCGGCGAAGGCTGGAGCACGCTCGACGACGACGTCATCGGCGAGCAGACGCTGCGCCTCGCGCTCGAGCAGTGGACGACCCCGCAGGCCGCGGCGACGGCCGCGGCCGGCTGGGCGGGGGACCGCTATGTCGTCGCGGTGCGCAACGGCACGCCGCCGACCTACAAGGCCCCCACGGGCGAGCTCGCGGTCGCCTGGGTGTTGCGCTTCGACAGCGTGCGCGACGCCACCGAGCTCGCCGCGGTGCTCGGCGCGAAGTTCACCCGCACCTGCCGGGAGCGGCCGAAGCTCGGCTCGATGGCTTGGGCGCAGCGCGAGGACGGCGTCGCCATCGTGGTCGGCCCGTACCAGCGGGACCTGCAGGGGGTGCGCGCTGCCCAGAAGGCGCCAGGCTGCGCGCCGGTCTCGCGCTGGCTCAAGAGCCTGCTGCTCGGCACGACCCCGTGAGCGCACGTGTGCGCGTGAGCGGGGCTGCGCCCGGCGGAGAGGGCGGGATTCGAACCCGCGATAGAGTTTCCCCTACGCACGCTTAGCAAGCGTGTGCCTTCAGCCACTCGGCCACCTCTCCTCGTCGACCACCGCCGGCGGGGCAAGGGCCGGCGGAGAGCACATTTTCAACGGCGGGACGGACCCGCTCGGGGGCGACCATTTACACCGACCCCGGACGCCATGCCATCTACAAAGCGCCGGGCGCGTTGACAACCGGCCCCGGCGCTCCAGATTGACCTCGTTGCGCGAGGCATTTCGCCCGCGCGAGTCGCCGCCGGGTGCGTTCGAAGCCCCGGCAGGAGGAAGTGACATGCATCCGGGTTTCTTCGGCTGGTGGAGGCGTCACCATCAGGGTGGCTGCGGCTGGGGCGGTGAGGCCACGTGCGGTACGGGCGGCGGCGCCCACGGCGGACGCTGCGGGCCTCACGAAGGCGAGGGCGGCGAGGCGCGCCACGCCGGACCGGGCTTCGGGGGCGAGGAGGGCGGCGGGTTCGGCGTGCGCCGTCCGCTGCGCTTCCTCGCGTACAAGCTCGAGCTCGGCGAGGATCAGATCGCGAAGCTCGCCGTGATCATGAACGACCTGAAGACCGAGCGCGCGCAGGCTGCGGTCGACCAGCGGCGACGCACGACGGCGCTGGCAGACGCGATCGAGGGATCGACCTTCGGCGAGGCCAAGGTCGCCGAGGCCGTCGCGGAGGACGCCACGAGCACGGCCCGGCTGCAGGCCGCGATTGCCAAGGCCCTCGGCGCGATCCACGCGGTGCTCGACGACGCACAGCGACGCAAGCTCGCGTACCTACTGCGCACCGGTCAGCTGCTCATCTGATCGGGCGGGCGCGACCCTTGCCGCGGCGACGCGGCCCTCGAAACGCGATATGTACGGAGGGTCGGTCGCCGCGGTGAGAGGTAGGGGCGGCGCCGCCGGCGAGCGCACGGACGCGCACGGCTCGTGAACTTCCTGCTCCACCGCCACTTCGCCTCGATCGAGCTCGGCTCCGCGCTGGCGGGGGTCGGCGCGATGCTGCCGGATCTGTTCCGGCTGGCCGGGCGGAAGCTGCGCGCCCCCCGACCGGACGCGCCGAGCGCGGGCCCGTGCGGCGACGAGATCGGACGCGGCATCGGCCACCACTTCGAGACCGACCGCTGGTTCCACGTCGGGCGCGTGTTCCGCGAGGGCGAGCGCGAGACCGCCGCGCTCATGCGCGCGCTGCCCGCGCCGCCGCCGAAGCTCGCGCTCTTCGCGCACGTGATCTGGGAGATGTGCCTCGACGGCGCGCACCTGCGCCGCGTCGGGCTCGGCGCCGTGCTCGCGGAGCTGCGCGCGGCGGCGCCACGACTCGATCCGGAGGTGCTCGCGGCGCTCGCCGCGACGACCGCGCCGGACGCGACGTCCGACGACCACGCGCGCGTGGGGCAGCGCGTCGCGGAGCTCTGGGAGCGCCTGCTCGACGGCGGTTGGCTCGAGGCCTACTGCTCCGGTGAGGGCAGGTGCTTCCCGCTCGGAGGCGTGCGCAGCCTGTTCGGGCTACCGTTCTTCGAGCCGGCCGAGCGGGCCGTGCTCGCGCGCGCGCTCGAGCGCCGGCTCCTCGCCGCCGAGGCGCGGCTCGACGCCCTCGCGTCCGAGTGGCCGGTCGCGAGCGGCCACACCGGCCGGGGAATGCGCTAATCCATCCGGCATGGCTCGCACACCGGCCACCGCCTGGGCGCGCCTCGCAGGCCGGGCGTCGCTCGCCTTGCTCCCACTGGTCGCGGCGTGTGGGCTCGGACGGCAGGCGCCGCTCGAGACCGCGGTCGAGGGCGCGAGCGCGCCGCCCGCGGGGACGTCGAGCGCCCGAGCGGCCGAGGCGAAGAGCGCGGGGCGCGAGCGGCCGCCCGCCGTGCCCGTGACGCCCGCGGCGGCGACGCACGGGGCGGCGCCGAGCAGCGGCGCAGCGAGCCCGAGCGCCGGGACGGGGGCGACCACGGCGCGCGAGCTCGCGCTCGATCTCGAGGCGGGCGAGCTCGCCCTGCCCCCGGGCGAGTCGCACGTCACGGTGGCGCTGCCCCCCCACCGCCTCGTCACCATCGGTGTCGTGGGGCTGCGGCACGGCCTGTCGCGGCTCACCTTCGACGCGCCGCACGCCGCACTCGGCACCGTCGCACCCGGGGACGGGGCCCTGCCCGTCTTCGTGTCGCTCGCGACCGGCGACGCGCCCGAGCCCGTGCGCTTCTCCGTCACGCTCGTCGCGCCGGCTCACGCCGTCGGGCGCGCCGTCGATCCGGACGCCACCGCGGCGCCGAGCCGGCGCGACCTCAAGCGCGGGCTCGCGAGCCCGCGTCCGCTCGTCGGCTTGCCGTTCCCGCAGAGCGCGGCCGACGGCTACGTCCTCGGCTCGGCCCACCGCTACGCGTTCGCGCGCGTCGACGTGGCGGTCGCGCTGCGCCAGGCGCTCGCGCAGACGCGCACGCGCTTTCGGCGCAACGCGCTCGCGCTGCACGATCTCAGCCAGTGGGACGGCGACCGGCCTGCGAGCGACGCCGCCATGCCGCGCCACATCGGTCACACCGGCGGGCGCGAGGTCGATGTCGGGCTGCCGAGCGTCGACGACGACCGGTCGGACTTCACGAGTCGCTGCCAGACGATCATGGTCGACCGCGACGTGCTGAAGTGCGCCCCCGGCACGATCAAGGGGCTCGACGCCCTGCGCCTCGCGTACTTCCTCGGTCTGCTCCTCGATGGCCCGACACCCGAGGGTCGCTACATGCCGGAGCACCGCCCCGGCCCCGTGGCGATCGTCGAGTCGATCCTCACCGACCAGGCCTACGTGGACGCCGTGCGCAAGGTCCTGCCCGAGCTGCGCGCGCGCTACTGGATCCACGACGACGCCTACGGCGCGCTGATGGAGGAGGGCATCCTGCGGGCATCGCCCTGGCACGTCGATCACGTCCACCTGCGCTTCGCGGGCGAGGACGGGGCGCCGCTCGAGCTCGCCCCGCGACCTTCCCGCACGCGCGCCGAGGACGCGGAGCCGAGCTGGAGCGCCGGGCTTCGGCCGTGACGCGGTGACGCGGGCGGTCGCTCCACGCTACGATGCAGCAGATGGGTCATGGCGCTGCGCTCGCGCTCCTGTGCCTGGCCGCGGCGTGCGGCGGCGCGCCGGCCGCGGGCCTCGCGAAGCGCTCACCGTCCGTTCTGCCACGCGTGCCGGCACGCATCCGCCTCGTGAACCACATGCCCGCGGACTACCGCTGGCAGCGCGTCGCCTTCGCGCTCGACCACGGCCCGACCGACACCGTCGACTTCGGTCGCCGCCTGTTCCCCGGCGACGAGCTGGTGCTGCTCGACGGCTCGCTCTCCGCCGGCGACCACTCGCTCGCGCTCACCGTCGAGCTCACGGCTACCGGCGACTGGAACGCCTACTCGGGCCTCGCGGTCACGTTCGCGCCGCAACGGCTCGCGACGAGCGCCAGCCACGATTTCGCGCTTGCGCCGGACGAGGCGTACCGGCTCGACGCCATCGTGTTCGAGGCCAACGGCAGCGGCGCGGCCGCGCGCGACACCGAGCCCGCGGTGCGCTTCGAGGAGCGCGACCGCTGAGCGCCCCTGGGCTGCTGGGCCGCAGGCCTCAGGCGGCGTCGGCGTCGGACGGGTCGCCGGACGGGCGCGACGAGCGCGCGGCCACCAGGCGCGCGAGCCGCGGCGACACGACGGGCGGGCGCCAGATGGCGGCGACGTTGACCGTGAGCAACAGGTGCGCCCCCGCCATCGCGTCGAAGGCGCGCGCCGGAAAGCGCGCCGCCACGAAGAAGGCGGCGAGGTAGCCGAGCGCGGTCGGCACCATGCGGCGATCGATGCCGTGGGCGACCATCGCGGCGATGGCGCTCCACATCACGAGCGCCACCGTGACGACCGTCTGCGCCTCGAGACCCGCCACGCCGGCACCCACGGCGAGCGCCAGGTAGCTCGCGCACCCGATGACCGCCGCGGCGCCGACGCGGCGGTTGATGGCCGTCTTCGACATCGAGTCGCGCGCCCACAGGCCGAGCAGGAGCACGAGCACGAGGAAGGCCGCGGCGATGCCGACCGTGGCCCACGCCGAGCCGTGCTCCATCGGGAAGGCCCGCGACAGCACGATCGGGCTCACCGTCCAGAGCAGGCCGAGCACCAGCGACAGGAACCAGCGCGTGCGCTGCCCCGTGCCCATGTCGTGCTCGCGCTCGAGCGCCGCGAAGCGCTTCTGTCGCTCTTCGTGCTCGGCGAGGGCGCGCTCGACGGCGCCGGCGAGCTCCGCCGGAGCATCCGGCAGCTCCGCCAGGAGCGAGGCAGCGGCGCGCGCGTCGCCGGCCGAGAGCTCGTAGCGGATCATGGCACCCGTCGCCGACCGGAGGCCTTCCTGGGCGGTCGCGAGCTCCGGGCTGGCAGCGAGGGCCTCGCGAAAACCGAAGCGGCACTCGCCGAAGAGGTTGTAGGTCTCCGCACGCCATTCCTTCGAGCCCTCGCCCTCGCGCGGCGCGTCGAGCCGCGCCACGAGCTCGGCGAGCCGCTTGTGGGCGCGCTCGGCGAGGCGGAGCGAGCCGCGCTGGTGCAGGAAGTCCTGGACGGCGAGCCGGAAGGCCTCGGCGCTCGGGAAGCGCGCCGCCGGATCGGGCTGCATGGCGCGCTCGACGATGGCCGCGAGCTCGGCCGGCACCTCGGGCCCGAGCTTGGGCCGCGACAGGAGCACACTCGACACGATCGCCATCGCGTTCGGTCCCTCGTGCGGCGGTCGGCCCGCGAGCACCTCGTGGAGCACGGCGCCGAGCAGGTAGACGTCGCTCGCGACGCCGAGCTCGCCGAACTCGGCGCCGAGCATCTCGGGCGCCATGTAGCAGGGCGTGCCGGCGAGCTCGCGTTCCGGCCCGACCACCGGCATGCGCCCGGTGCCGTCGTCGCACAGGGCGACGGCGATGCCCCAGTCGAGCAGGTACACCTCGCCGTGAGCACCCACCATCACGTTGTCGGGCTTGACGTCGCGGTGCAGGATGCCGCGGCTGTGCGCGAAGTGCAGCGCCCGACTCGTCTGCATGAGCACGTCGAGGTTGAAGTCGAGCAGGTCGGCGACGCCGAGGCGCGCGCGCGCGGACTCGTCGGCTCGCATGAGCCGGCTCCAGGGCTCGCCCTCGATGCGCTTCAACACGATGTGCGGGACGCCCTCGGGGTCGAGCGCGACGTCGTAGACGGGCAACACGTTCGGGTGCTCGAGCGACCCGGTGACCCACGCCTCGCGCAGCAGCTTCAGGGTGGCGCTGCGGTTGCGGTGCTCGGTGCGCAGCGTCTTGACCGCGACCTTGCGGCCGAGCGAGCGCTGCGTGGCGAGGTGCACGACGCCCATGCCGCCCTCGCCGAGGGTGCCCTCGACCGTGAGGCTGCCGTCGCGCGTGGCCCGCGCCGCGAGCTCGGTGAGCTCGTCGAGGGCGCGGCGGCCCGCGCTGTCCGGCGTCGCGTGCTCCGGCACGATGGTGGCGCGCGGATCGGCCGCGATGGTCGCGGCCTTCGGGGCGAGGGTCGGCCAGCGCATCTCGAGCGTGGCGGCGAGCTCGGGCGGCAGCATGGGGCGGGCAGGTATCGTACGCTACCCGGCTCGCGGGGCCAGGACATCGGCGCGCCACGATGTCCCGAGCTACGCAGAGCGCCGGGCGGCGCGGTCGGGGCGTGCCTCGCGGTGCCTCACGACACGCGTGGCGTGTCGGCCAGAGCCGCCTCGAGCGCCTGGAGATCGAGCTCCGCAGACAGGCGCGCGAGCACGGCGTAGAGGCCGAAGCGGATGCGGAAGAGGAAGAGGAGCTTGCCCGGCAGGTGCATGCGCAGGATGGAGCGCTTGGTCGCGGCGACCTCGGCGAACGAGCGGGACAGCCCGGCACTCGGCGTGCGGCTCCCCGGCTCGAGGACCGGGCCGTAGAAGGCGCGCAAGAGCTCGCGGGTCGCGTCGTAGCGCTTGCCGTCCCCGGGATCGCGCGCGCCGAGCTGCACGAGCGCCGATCGCACCGCGGCGCGCGCGTCGAGTCGCACGGCACGCGACAGCGCCGCGAGGGCCGCCACCGTGGCGTCGTCGAACTCGCGCACGCAGCCGTGATCGAGCACGACGACGCGCCCGCGATCGTCGAAGAGGAGGTTGCCCGGATGGGGGTCGGCGTTGAAGAGACCGTGGCGGTAGAGCGAGCCGACGTAGAACTCGTAGAGCGCGGCGCCGAGCGCCGCGGTGGTGGCGGCCGGGGGCGCACCGGCGACGAACGCCTCGAGCGTCGCGCCGTCGTGCCAGGTCGTCGTGAGCACGCGGCCGCTCGAGAAGCGCTCGTGGACGGCGGGAATCACGAGGCGGTCGTGCCGGGCGTAGAGCTCTCCGAAGCGCCGCTGCCGGCGCGCCTCGAGCGCGTAGTCGCACTCCTCGAGGAACCCCGCCTGCGCCTCCGCGATGAGCTCCTTGACGTTCACGCCGGGCGCGAGGAGCGCGGAGAGGACGGTCCCCGCGCGCGCCGCGCGGAAATCGGCGCGGATGGCGTCGTCGATCCCGGGATGGCGGACCTTCACGGCGACCGGCGTGCCGTCGGGCAGCCGGGCGCGGTGGACCTGGCCGATGGACGCCGACGAGGCCGGTGTGCGCTCGAGCGTCGCCTGCAGCTCCGCGGCGCGGTCGCCCAGATCCTCGCGCAGGATGGCCTCGATGCGATCGAACGCCGTCGCGGGCGACCAGGTGCGCAGCACGCCGAGCAGCGCGCGGGTCTCGGCCGGGACTGCGTCGTCCACGTAGCTCAGGATCTGCCCCATCTTCATGGCGACCCCCTTCAGCTCGCCGAGCGACCGCACGAGCCGCTCGACGCCCGCGGCATCCACCGCGCCGTCCTTGCGACCGAGGACGGCGCGACCGCCGCGCAGGAACGCGCCGGCGGTGCGACCGAGACGCCCGAGGGCCGAGGTCGGAACCGCGCCCGTCTCGGTCGCGAGGCGCGCGATGAGCGCGCGGGCGAGGGCGAGCTCGTCGGGTGCGGGTCCGTCCTCGGGCGTCCCGTTCCTGCCGTGCTCTGTGCTCATGCGCGCGCGCGACGCCGTCAGCCCCCACCCCGCCGCCGCTCCGCCGCGCGGGCATGGGCCTCGAGCCCCTCGAGCCGCGCGAACGCGGCCGCATCGTGGCAGAGCTCGGCCGCACCCGCCGGATCGTCGATGCGCATCCACGGCCGCACCCGGAGAAAGCTGAGCACCGACAGGCCCGAGGCGTAGCGCGCCGCGCCGGCGGTCGGCAGGACGTGGTTCGGCCCCGCGCCGTAGTCGCCGAACACCTCGGCGGCGCCCTGGCCGATGAAGATCGCTCCGTAGTGGCGCGGGCGCGCGGCGAGCCGGTCGGCCTCGCGCACGTGGAGCGACAGGTGCTCGCTCGCGAGCGCGTCGGCGGCGGCGAGCGCCTGCTCGACGTCGTCGCACACGACGGCGAAGCCGTTCGCGAGCGCCAGGCGCGCGACCTCGGCGGTCGGCAGCGTCTCGAGCTGCGCCTCGAGCTCGCGCTCGACGGCGGCGACGAGCGGCGCGTGGGTCGCGACGAGCACGGGGCGCGCGTCGGGCGCGTGCTCGGCCTGGGCGAGCATGTCGGCGGCGACGATGCCCGGGTCGGCGGAGTCGTCGCACAGCAGGACGAGCTCGGTCGGCCCGGCGATCATGTCGATGCCGCAATGGCCGTAGACGAGCTGCTTGGCGGCCGAGACCCACTTGCTGCCGGGCCCCGCGATGAGATCGACGGCGGGCACGCTCTCGGTGCCGTAGGCGAGCGCGCCGATGGCGTGCGGACCGCCCGCCGCGAGCAGGGCGTCGGCCCCGGCGACGGCCGCCGCCGCGAGCACGATGCGCGCGGGCTTCGGGCTCGCCACCCACACCTCGGCGACGCCGGCCACGCGCGCCGTCACGACCGTCATGAGGACGCTCGACGGCAGCGGATAGCGGCCGCCGGGCGCGTAGCAGGCGACGCGATCGATCGGCGTCACGCTGTGGCCCGCGCGCCCGCCCGGGATCGGCAGCGCGACGTCCTCGATCGACGCGCGCTGCCCGTGGGCGAAGGCGCGGATCCGCTCGGTCGCGCGCTCGAGCAGCGCGCGCTCGTCGGAGGGCGTCGCCTCGAGCGCCCGCGCGAGCTCCCGCTCTTCGAGCACGAGCGGGGCATCGGGCGGCAGCTCTCCGAAGCGCTCGGCGGCCGCCCGCACGGCGGCGTCCCCGCCGGTGCGCACGCTCTCGAGCACCTCGCGTGCCGTGGCGAGCGCCTCGGCGTCGACGGGCGCGCGCCGGAGCTCGTCGAGCTTGTGTACGTCGATGCGCCGCAGGACGACCGTCATGATCCACCCTCGTCTCGTCCCGTCGCCGCGCCGCGCGGTGTCGGAGCTTTGGCGTCGCCGGGCCGGCGCGAGAGCCGCAGGGCGCGCCCCGCGAGCTCGCGCTCCACGTCCTCGAGGCTCACCCCGGCCCGCGCCATGGCCACGAGCGCGAAGTAGAGCACGTCCGCGGCCTCGTGGGCGACGTCCTCGCGCGTGCGGGCCGCGGCCAGCTCCCCGGCCTCCTCGACGAGCTTCTGGGCGAGCAGGCTCGGGTCGCCGAAGAGCCGCGCCGTGTAGCTGCCGGCGGGCGCCCGCGCGGCGTCGCCGCGCGCCTCGAGCCGGCGCGCGAGGCTCGGCAGACCGCCGAGCTCGCCCCAGCAGCTCGCGGTGTCGCGGTGACAGAAGCCGGGACCGCGTTGCCGCACCGTGAAGCGCAGGGCATCGCGGTCGCAATCGAGGTCGACCGCGAGCAGCTCCTGCGTGGCGCCGCTCGTCGCGCCCTTCGTCCAGAGGCCGCGCCGGCGCGAGCAGTAGACGCCCGTGCGCGTCTCGACCGCGCGCCGCAGGCTCTCGCGGCTCGAGTAGGCGAGGCCGAGGGCGCGGCCGTGCTCGTCCACGACCACCGTGGGGAAGAGCCCGTCCGCGCGGTCGCTCGTGAGCGGCGCCCCCACGGCGTCGCCGAGCGCGAGCCGGCCGGTATAGAGCGCCATGCCGACCTGGGCGTCGGCGCCGAGCCGGTCGAGCTCGGCGAGCTCGTCGGTCGTCGTGACGCCGCCCGCGATGGTGACGCGCGCCGGGGCCGCCGCCGCCACGAGACCGGCGACGCGGCCGAGATCGGTGCCGCCGAGCCGCCCCTCGCGCTCCACGAAGGTCACGAGGAAGCCCCCGACGAGCCCCGCGAGCTCGGCCATGCGCTCGAGGATCGGGCGGCCGGTCTTCTGGCGCCAGCCCTCGACCACGACCTCACCGTCGACGGCGTCGAGCGCCGCCAGGGTGCGCTCGGGCGGCAGCTCGCGGAGGATCTCGGGCCGGGCCGCCGTCCCGAGGATGATCCGGGCCGCGCCGGCGTCGAGCCAGCGCCGCGCCGTCGCGACGTCGCGGATGCCGCCGCCGACCCGACAGCGCGCGACCCGGCACAGCTTCTCGACGAGCGCGCGGTTGTCGCCGCGCCCGAGCGCCGCGTCGAGGTCGATGACGGCGATCTCGCCGGCGAGCCGGAAACGCTCGGCGATGGGGATCGGGTCGCCGGCGTCGAGCGCGTGCTCCTTGCCGCCCACGAGCTGCACCGCCTGGCCGCCCATCAGATCGATCGACGCGATGATCATGTCTCGCTCTCGCGCCGAGGACGATAGCCGCAAACGGGCCCGACCGCTCGCGCGCTCGTGCGCTTGCGCGGCCGAGCGATCCGGCTACCTTCGGGGCATGAAGCGCGCCGACAAGCTCGACGAGGCCACCGTGACCACCGAGCTCGCCACCCTCGGGCCGGGCTGGTCGCTCGACGCCGGCAAGCTCTTTCGCGAGCTCCGCTTCGGTGACTTCAGCGAGGCCTTCGCCTTCATGACGCGCGTCGCGCTCGCGGCCGAGGCGATGAACCACCATCCGGAATGGTCCAACGTGTGGGCCACGGTGCGCATCCACCTGACGACCCACGACTGCGGCGGGCTCAGCGCGCGCGACTTCGAGCTCGCGCGGCGCATCGACGCCCTGGCCGGCTGACGGGCGGCCGCACGCACAGGGCGGCCGCACGATTCCGCTCGAGGCAGACGCGGCAGCGCGAAATGTACGCGGCACCGTTCGCGCGCCGACCGGGCGCGCACTACGATCGCGCGATGCTGCGCTCGCCCCGACCCCTCTTGGCTCTCTTCGCCGCCACGCTGGTCACCTGTGCCGCCGCGCCGTCCGACGCCGCGCCGCCGGGCTACGACGCGTACTTCTCCGAGGGACCGGCCGCGGCGCCGCTGCGGCTCGGCACGGCGCCGACCGCCGCCTTCGTCGCCTCGCACGACGACCGACGCGGCGTGCCGACCTTCCTCTGGGCCGCCGAGGACGGACAGCCGGACTACGCGGCGCTCGGCCCCGCGGAGGCGGCGCGGCGCCATCTGACCGCCGAGGCCGCGCGCTACGGGCTCGAGCGCTCGCTCGTCGACGCCGCCGAGGTCGCGACGGTGCACGATCTCGGGCACGGCGGCATCGTCGTCACCTTCCGCCAGCGGGTGCGGGACGTCGAGGTGTTCCGCGTCGCGGCGAAGGTGCTGCTCACGCGGCAGAACCGCCTCGTGGCCATCGCGGGCAACCTCCACGCGGCGGCGCGGCCCGAGCTCGCGACCGGGAGCTTCGCGCTCGACGCGCGCGGCGCCGTGGCCGCGGCGCTCGGCGATCTCTGCCACGCTCCGCTCGTCGCGAGCGAGATCGTGGATCTCAAGCGCGACAACGGACCCTTGCATTTCTACGGTCTCGCGCTCGGCCCTTCGCTCGCCGCGACGGGCCCCGAGCTGCTCGAGCCCGCCGGTCTGCGCCGGATCTGGTTCGCGCTCCCCGACCGCCTCGTGCCGGCTTACTACCTCGAGCTGCTCGCCAGGGAGCACCCGGGCGCGCGCGACGACGACGCCTACGCCTACGCCATCGCGGCCGACGACGGGCGCGTGCTCTACCGCGCGAGCCTCGAGCGCGACGCCGAGTTCGCCTACCGCGTGTGGGCCGACCCCGCGGGCAACCACCGCCCCTTCGACGGACCCCTGTCCGACTACTCCCCCCATCCGACCGGCACGCCCGACGGCAGCTACCCGGGCTTCGTCGCGCCGAACCTCGTGACCGCCGACGGCTTCAACGGCCCCGCCGACCCCTGGCTCGACCCGGGCGCCGTCGAGACGCGCGGCAACAACGTCGACGCCTACACCGACGACGACGCGCCCGACGGCTTCTCGGCCGGCGATCTGCGCGCCACGACGACGGCGCCAGGCGTGTTCGACCGCACCTTCGACACGAGCCTGAGCCCGCTCGCCTCCGACGAGCAGCGCATGGCCGCGGTGACGTCGCTCTTCTACCTCGTCAACTGGTTCCACGACGACTGGTACGACTCGGGCTTCGACGAGGCGGCCGGCAACGCGCAGACCTCGAACTACGGCCGCGGCGGCCTCGGCAACGATGCGCTCCGCGCCCAGGCCCAGGACGGCGCCCCGGGGCAGACGGACAACGCCAACATGTCGACCTTCGGCGACGGCATGGCGCCGCGGCTCCAGATCTTCCTCTGGAGCGCGGCGAGCAGCACGAGCGTCACGGTGCAGCCCCTGAACCAGACCTACCAGCCGGGCGTCGCGGGTTTCGGGCCGACGAGCTTCGCGGTGACGGCCAACGTCGTCGTCGCCGACGACGGCACGGCGCCGGTGAGCAACGCCTGCGAGCCCATCCAGAACGACCTCACCGGCGCCATCGCCCTCGTCGACCGCGGCACCTGCACCTTCAAGCAGAAGGCAGTGTACGCCGAGGCCGCCGGCGCCGTCGGCGTCCTCTTGGTGAACAACCAGGCGGGCAACGTCCCGCCCGACATGCCCGACGGCAATCCGCCCGGCACCGTCGGCATTCCGATGCTGTCCATCACGCTCTCGGAAGGCAACGCCGTGAAGGCCGCCCTCGCGAACGGCCCGGTCACGGCCACCCTGACGGGCTCCGTCGGCGTGCTGCGCGAGGGAGACATCGACGCGACGCTCGTGGCGCACGAGCTCGGCCACTACCTGCACCTGCGCCTGGTCGCGTGCGGTCAGGCCCAGTGCTCGGCCGAGAGCGAGGGCTGGGGCGACTTCGTGGCGATGCACCAGGTGCTGCGGCCCGGGGACGATCCGGCCGGCACCTACGCCCTGACGCCCTACGCCGCCGGCGCGATGGCCGACCCGGCCTACTTCGGCCTGCGCCGCTACCCGTACTCGACGAGCCTCGGCGCGAACCCGCTCACCTTCGGCCACATCACGAGCGGCGCGGCGCTGCCCGGCGGACCGCCGCAGAACCCGTCCTCGCTCGGCATCGACAACGCCGAGGTCCACAACGCCGGCGAGGTGTGGAGCGCCATGCTGTTCCAGGGCTACGGCGCGATGCTGGTCCAGGCCAATGGGCCGAATCCGCCCTACGACGCCGACCAGGCGCGGCGCCGCATGGCCGACTACGTCGTGGCCGGGATGAAGCTCGCGCCCGAGAACCCGACCTTCACCGAGCAGCGCGACGCCCTGCTCGCCGCGGCCTACGCCGCGGACCCGAGCGACATGCTCCTCCTGGCGCAGGGCTTCGCGACGCGCGGCGCGGGCAGCTGCGCCGTGTCGCCCGCGCGCGACTCGACCGATTTTGCCGGGGTCGTCGAGAGCTTCGCGCTGCAGCCGGACGCCGTCATCGTGGCGACGCGCCTCGACGACAGCGTGTCGTCCTGCGACGGCGACGGCCGGCTCGATGCCTTCGAGCAGGGCAAGCTCGTGGTCGAGGTCATGAACGGTGGCGTGGCGCCGCTCACCGGAGCGACGCTCACGATCGACGCGGGCGCGAGCGGGCTCACGCTGCCGAACGGCTCGGTCGCCAACCTCGGCGATCTCGGGCCGCTCGCGCACGCGACCGTCACCTTCGACGCCGAGCTCGCTCCGGCGCCGACGCAGAAGGCGCAGGCTGCGTTCACGGTGACGCTCGCCGCGCCGAACGCCTGTCAGACGTCGGTCACGCTCGCCACCGCGGAGGTCGTGAACGCCGACGAGGTGGCGGACGTCGCCACGACGGACGACGTCGAACCGGCTGCGACCGTGTGGACCACCGACGGGGACGGGGCCGACGTCATCTGGTCGCGCTTCGCCGCGAGCGTCGGCGATCACGTGTGGCACGCGGTCGACTTCGGCGCGCCGAGCGACACGGCGCTCGTCTCCCCGCCGCTCGTGGTCGGCTCGACCGGTCTCACGCTCCAGTTCTCGCAGCGCTACGCCTTCGAAGCGAGCAACGGGACGAACTACGACGGGGGCGTCATCGAGATCTCGACCGACGACGGCGCGAGCTGGCAGGACATCGGCACCTACGGCGATCCCGGCTACACGGGGCCGATCGGCGACTTCGGCGGGGGCGCGACCAACGTGCTGAAGGGCCGAGACGGCTACGTGGCCGAGAGCCCGGCCTGGCCCGCCATGGCGACGACGACCGTCGATCTCGGTACGGCGCTCGCGGGCCAGACGGTGCGCGTGCGCTTTCGCATCGCCACCGACGACGCCGTCGGCGCGGCGGGCTGGGACATCGACGACATCGCCTTCGAGGGGCTCACCAACACCCCGTTCCCCGCGCTCGTCACCGACGCCGGCAGCTGCTTCCCGCCGGTCGCCGACGCGGGCCCCGACCAGAGCGTCGCCTCCGCCGCACCGACCGCGCTCGACGGCTCGGCGAGCCACGACGTCGACGGCGGCACGCTCGCCTTCGCCTGGCAGCAGACCGACGGGCCTCTGGTCACGCTCGCGAGCGCCGACGGCCCGACACCGACCTTCACGGCCCCCACGGTCGCGGTCGCGACGACGTTGCGCTTCACGCTCACGGTGAGCGACGGCGCGAGCTCCGACGGCGACTCGGTGGACGTCGTGGTGACACCGCCGGGCGCCGACCCGGCCGAGCCCGTGGTGGTCGGCGGCGGCTGTGGCTGCGAGCTCGCCGGGACGCCGGACGCAGGCGGCGCGAGCGAGCTCGCCTGGCTCGCGCTCGGGGCGGGCCTCCTCGCGCGCCGGCGCCGGCGCTGAGCCGGGCCGGTCCGCCGGCACGGACACGGACGGACCCGGTGCTCTAGGCCGCGCTCGGCGGGCGGCGCCCGGCCCAGGGGCGCGCCTCTTCGAGCGCCGCGCCGAGGGCGAAGAGCGTCGCCTCCTCGGCGTAGCGACCGACGAACTGGACGCCGATCGGAAGCCCGGCCGCGCTCCAGTGCAGCGGCACGTTCATCGCGGGCTGCCCCGTCGCGTTCTGCAGCGGCGTGAAGGCGGCGAGCTCGGCCGAGCGCAGCAGCGGCAGGAACGGGTTGTCGGCCGTGGGCTCGAAGGCGCCGAGCAGCGGCGGCGGCGCCGCCAGCGTGGGCGTCAGGATGACGTCCCAGTCCTGCATGAAGCGTGCGACGGCGCGCGTCATGCGCTGCAGGATCAGGATCGACCCGAGGTAGGTCGCCGCGCTCTCGGCCTTGCCGAGCTCGGCGAGCGTGCGCGAGAACGGCTCGATGTCGTCCGGGCCGGGCTCGCGCCCGAGGATGCGCGGGTACAGCTGCATCGTCATCGCCGCGCCGGCCACCCACACCGCCGTGAAGGCCTGGTTGAGCAGCGCGTAGTCGAGCTCGGGCGCCGCCTCGCGCACGTCGTGGCCGAGGGCGCGACAGAGATCGGCCGCGTCGGCGAGCGCCCGCCCGACGTCCTCGTGCACCTCGCCACCCGAGAGCGTGCGGCCCCAGACCGCGATGCGCAGCCGCGGCCGCGCGCCACCGAGCGCCGTCACGAAGGGCTGGGCCGGCGGCGGCGCGTAGTACGGATCCCCGAGCCCCGGACCGGCGAGCGCGTCGAGCACGCCCGCGCTGTCGCGCACGCTGACGGTGAGCACGTGCTCGCACACGAGCCCGCTCATGATGTCGCCGAGCTCCGGCCCGAGCGACACGCGCCCGCGCGAGGGCTTGAGCCCGAACAGCCCGCAGCACGAGGCGGGGATGCGGATCGAGCCGCCGCCGTCGCTCGCGTGCGCGACGGGCACCATGCGCGTGGCCACGGCCGCGGCGGCGCCGCCGCTCGAGCCGCCGGTCGAGCGCCGGGTGTCCCAGGGGTTCCGGGTCGCGCCGAAGAGCCGGGGCTCGGTGGTCGGCAGGTAACCGAACTCGGGCGTGTTGGTCTTGCCGAGAAACACGAAGCCGGCGCGACGCAGGCGCGCGACGAGCTCGCTGTCCTCTTTCGGGACGAAGTCGCGCAGGTAGCGCGAGCCGCTCGTCGTCGGCCAGCCCGCGACCGAGGCGAGGATGTCCTTGATGAGCGTCGGCACGCCCGCGAAGGGCCCCTCGGGCAGCGGCCCGCGCGCGGCGCGGCGCGCCTCGTCGAAGCGCTCGAGCACCACGGCGTTCAGCACGGGATTGAAGGTCTCGATGCGCGCGATCGCGGCGTCGACGAGCTCGAGGGGCGTCACCTCCTTCTCGCGGACGAGGTCCGCCTGGGCAGTGGCGTCGAGGGAGGCGAAGGCTTCGAGCGGCATGCGGGTCACCTCGTGGGCCGCCGGGCCGAGGCTCGCGGCGGGACGGGCAAGCTAGATCATCGCGCGCGATGCCGCTCGCTCATTCGGCGGGCGGCAGGAGCCAGCGACAGCCCGGCGTCGAGTCGGGAAGGTCGGTCGGGGTGCACTGGCGGCGCGCCGCGTCGAGCCCGAGCCCGTGGGTCGTGGCCGTGGCCGATCGGGGCGAGCTCGGCGCGAGCCCGGCGGCGGCTAGCTGCGCCGGCGGATGAGGCCCTCCTGCGCCGCGCTCGCCACGAGCCGGCCGTGCCGGTCGAAGAAGCGCCCGCGCACGAGGCCGCGTCCGCCCGACGCCGACGGACTGTCGACGGCGTAGAGCAGCCAGTCGTCGAAGCGGAACGAGCGGTGAAACCACATCGAGTGATCGAGCGAGACCACCTGCATGCCGCGCGTGAGCCAGGAGACGGCGTGCGGGTCCATCGCCGTACCGAGGAACGAGAAGTCCGACGCGTAGGCGAGCAGATAGCGGTGCAAGGACGGGTCGTCGGGCAGCCGGTCGATGACGCGGTACCACATGTGACGCCGCGGCTCGCCCTTCTCGGGGCGGAGCGGGTTGCGCAGCTCGACGGGACGAATCTCGATGGGCCGCTCACCGGTCGCCATGGCGCGCACGGCCTCCGGCAGGCTGTCGACGATGGCGAGCGCCATGGCGCGCTCGGAGAGCAGGGTCTCGGGCGCGGGCACCTCGGGCATCGGATCCTGGTGCTCGAGCCCGACCTCGTCGCGCTGGAACGAGGCCTCGAGACAGAAGATCGCCGCGCCCTCCTGTATCGCGGTCACACGGCGCGCGGAGAAGCTCGCGCCGTCGCGCAGCCGGTCGACGTCGTAGAGAATGGGCCGCGCGAGGTCGCCGGCGCGCAAGAAGTAGCCGTGGAGCGAGTGCACCGGGCGCTCCGGGGCGACGGTCTGCACCGCCGCGGAGAGCGCCTGGCCAAGCACCTGGCCACCGAAGATGGCACCCCAGCCGAGGTCCTGGCTGCGGCCGCGAAAGCGATCGCGGTCGAGCCGCTCGAGCGCCAGGAGGTCGATGAGGTCGGAGAGCACGGGCTGCATGGGAGGGTCCTTCAGGGCGTGGATCGGTTCAGTCCGCCTGGCGCGCGATGCGGCCGCGCTCGAGCGCGAGCCGGGTCACGACCGGCACCTCGATCCCCAGGAAGAGCTCGGGCTCGTGGCTCACGACCACGACGACCGCGCCCGCCAGCACCTCCTCGCGCACCACGTCGCGCAACCGCGCGACGCCGGCGCGATCGAGCCCGGCGCTCGGCTCGTCGAGCAGCAAGAGCGAGGGCTCGCTCACGAGGGCGCGGGCGAGCGCGATGCGCTGGCGCTGGCCGCGCGAGCAGGCGCGCGCGGGGCGGTCGGCGAAGCTCGCCATGTCGAAGCGCGCGACGGCGCGGCTCCACGCCGCGGCGGGGTCGAGGGCCTGGAGCGACGCGGCCAGCTCCACGTTCTGGCGCGCCGAGAGGTCGCCGTAGCCGAGCAGCTCGTGCGACAGCCAGCCCAGCTCGGCGCGCACCGCCATGGTGTCGGCGCCGATCGGGCTGTAGGCGACGGTGCCGGCGGTCGGCCGCAACAGCGTGCCGATGATGCGCAGGAGCGTCGTCTTGCCGCAGCCGTTCGCCCCCTCGAGCAGCGTCAGCTCGCCGGCCACGAGCTCGGCGCTCACGCCGCGGAGCACGGCCGTGGGACCGAAGTTGCGGGTCACGTTGCGGATCTGGACCGTGTCGAGGCGTCGCTTCATGGTGGGGTCGTGCACCTCGTCCGGGTGCTCTGGGTCAGCGCGGCCCGGTGCCTCCGCCTGGCGGAGCGCCCCCCGGGGGTCGCGACGTGGATCCCCCCTCGAGCGCGGGACGCGGCGCCGGACGCGGCACGCCGACCGGCCCGGGCGCCGGACGAGGCACCGCCGCGGGCGCGGCACGCGGCAGAGCGGGCACCGGCGGCAGGCCGAGGGTCCGACCGGAGCCCACCGCACGGTCGAGGCGCTGCGCGGTGCGCGCCGTGGGCCAGCGCGGCGCGGGTCTGACCGTGTCGTGGTCGGCGCCGGGCCCGGCCGCGTCGAAGGCTGGCTCGCGCGCCATGATCTCGGTGTCACCGCCATCGCTCGGCTCGGGCTCGGGACCGAGCGAGGCCGGCGCCCGATCGGTGTCGGACACCACGTGGAGGCCCTCGCCGGTCTGGTCGTCGATGTTCGTCTCCGGATCGTCGATCGACCCGCGCCACGACGCCGCTCTGCCGACGTCACCCCCCGGCTCGCGCACGCCGGCGCGCTGCATCACGAGCGTGGGCGCGCCGCCATCGGTCGCATCCTCGGCCATCGTCCGCGCCACGCTCGAGAGCGCGCTCTGGAAGTCGGCGGCGCTCTGGAAGCGGTCCTCGGGGAGCTTGCGCAGGGCACGAGCCACCAGGGCCGAGAGCGCGGCCGGCATGCCGTCGACGAGCCGGTCGAGGGGCCGCGGGTCGGAGGTCAGGATCTTCACGAGCAAGGCGTTGTAGTTCGGCGCGACGAAGGGCCGTCGGCCGGACAGGGCCTCGTAGAGGATGACACCGATGGCCCAGAGGTCCACGCGCTGATCGAGCCCGCTGTCGCCCCGCGCCTGCTCCGGCGCCATGTAGTACGGCGTCCCGAGGACCATGCCCGGCTGCGAGGGGCGCGGCGCGTCGCTGCTGTCGGCGCCGGCGAAGGCCGACTTCGAGATGCCGAAGTCGAGCAGCTTGGTGCTCGAACGACCGCCCGTCTTCGGCCGCTCGAGGAAGATGTTCTCGGGCTTGAGGTCGCGGTGCACGATACCCTTGGCGTGCGCGGCCGCGAGCGCCGCGAGCACCTGGCGCAGCACGGCCACGAGCTCCCGGAACGCCATCGGGCCCTCCTTGGCGAGCCGGTCGGCGAGGGTGCGACCGTAGAGCCGCTCCATCACGAGGAACGGGCTGCCGTCCTCCGTCGTGCCGAGGTCGTAGATCGCGCAGATGCTCGGGTGCCCGATGGCGCTGACGACCTGCGCCTCGTGCTGCAAGCGGGCCATCGCACGCGGGTCGGCCGAGAGGCTCGGGTGCAGCACCTTGATCGCCACGTGGCGCGACAGGCCGAGGTGCTCGGCGTCGTAGATGGCGCTCATGCCACCCTCGCCGATGAGCTCGCAGAGCCGATACTTGCGGTCGATCACCTGGCCCGTGAGCAAGCCCTGCGTGCCGCTCGTGAGCTCGGGCGCCGAGCGGCGCCGGCGCACCATGGCCTTCTGCGGCTCGATGCGCAGACCCGAGCTCGGACACACGACGACGTCGGCATCGTGGGGTAGCCCGCAGTGTCCGCAGCGGATGAATCGTTGCACGGCGTCTCGCGAGGCTAAGTGTAGCGAGGTGCGGGCGGCAAGCTCGCCCGCCCACCGGCACCGTCGGCCCGGACCGAGCGGGTGTGGGAAACCTGCGCTCGCGGCACCGGCAAGTCCGGGACGCTCCCTGTGGGGAACCCCCGTGAGCTCCAGGTGGCGCCTTCCTGCACAGGTACACCCACCTTGGGCTACCTCGTTTCCCACATGGCCAACCTAGCGAAATTACCTGCAAATCGTGCTGTTTCCCAGGTTTCCACAGGCCCTACGACCACGATCACTTCAATATTTCTTACGAGATCCGGAGGTAGAGATCCCGGCTCGCGTCCGGGCAGCGTTCGGCACGCGCAGTTCAGTACCGTTTCAGCCCTGCGGTCCACGGGGAACCCTGCTAAGAAGGCCGACAAGTCGTCGTCATGGACCTCGTCGCGCCGAAGAAACACCTCGTCCGCTTGCTGGCGCGCTGCCAGGGCGTGGCAGACAAGCGCAGCACGATGCCGGTGCTCGCCAACGTGCTCCTGACCGCCGAGGGCAACGTGCTGCACGTCGCGGCCACCGATCTGTTCCTCGGCGTGCGCGGCTCGACCGAGGCGCTGGTCTCCCGGGCCGGCAGCGTGGCCGTGCCGGCGCGCGACGTGTTCGAGCGCGTCAAGGCGATGCCCGAGGGTCCCATCCACATCAGCGTGGGCGACGGGTCGGCCACGACGCTCAAGGCCGGCGGCAGCGCGCGGCGCTACACGCTGCACGGCATGCCCGGCACCGACTTTCCCGCGCTGCCCCAGCCGAGCGCGGACGCGCCGCAGATCGAGGTGCCGGTCGCGACGCTGGCGCAGCTCATCGCCAAGACGCACTTCTCCATCTCGGCCGACGAGACGCGCGCGCACCTGAACAGCGCCCTGTTCGAGTGCCTCGCGGGCCGCGTGCGCATGGTCACGACGGACGGCCACCGGCTCAGCAAGATCGACGTCATGGTCGAGGGCCTGAGCGAGAAGAGCGCCATGCTCCTGCCCCTCAAGGCCATCCTCGAGCTGCGCCGCCTGTGCGAGGAGGCGGGCGAGGGCGCCACCGTGCAGATCGCGCAGAGCGGTCCCAACGCGTTCTTCACGATTGCCGGCATCCACTTCTCGGTCAAGCTCGTCGACGCACAGTTCCCCCCGTACGAGGCCGTCATTCCCGCGGTCACGAACCGCGCCGTGCGAGCACCGCGTCTCGCGCTCTCCGAGGCTCTGCGCGCCGTGTCGCTCGCGGCGAGCGACCGCACGGGCGGCATCAAGCTCGCCGTCTCGCCGGGCTCGCTGAAGATCACGAGCGAGAGCCCCGAGAGCGGCGTCGGCTTCGACGAGCTCGCGGTCGACTACGTCGGCCCGGAGATCAGCGTGGGCTTCAACGCGCGCTACCTGCTCGACGTGCTCGCCGCCATCGACGAGGACGAGGTGACGCTCGGTCTGTCCGGCGAGCTCGACCCGGCCGTGCTGCGTCCCGGCACCGAGGGCGCCGCCGGACACGCCGACTACATCGCGGTCGTGATGCCCATGCGCATCTGAGGCCGGGGCCTTGCCCGACGCCGTCGCGCACGACGACCGCGGCACGTTGCACGTGGCGCTCCGCGAGCTCGTGGTCGAGCGCGTCCGCAACCTCGGGCATCTCGAGCTCGAGCCCGCCCCGGGCTTGAATCTCATCGCGGGTGACAACGGGCAAGGCAAGACGAGCATCCTCGAGGCCATCTACCTCGTGGCCACGTCGCGCAGCTTCCGCACCAGCCGCCTCGCCCAGGTCGTCGCTCATGGCGCGAACGCCGCCTCCATCCGGGCCGCCGTCGTCGAGCTCGACGGCGCCGCGGCGGCCGACGCGCCGCCCGGCTACGTGCGCCATCAATCGATCGGTCTCGACGGCGCCCGGCGCGTGTTGCGACTCGACGGGGAGCCGCCGGTCTCGCTCGCGCACTACGCGACGCGCACCCCGGTCGTCGTGTTCCACCCGGCCGAGCTCGAGCTGTCGACCGGGGCGCCCGCTGCCCGCCGCGAGCTGCTCGACCGCGTGAGCCTGTTCCAGGCGCCGGAGACCAGCCGCCACCGGGCCGCCTACGCGCGGGCGCTGCGCGCGCGGCGCGAGCTGCTGCGCCAGGGGTCCGGGGCGCGCGAGCTCGACGCCTTCGAGGCCGTCCTGGCGGAGCACGGGGCGGCGCTCTGCCGCCGGCGCGCCCGTGCCTGCGAGACGCTCGCGGTCGAGGCGACGGCCGCCTTCGCGCGGCTCGCGCCGCCGGAGCTCGCGCTCGGGGTCCGCTACGAGCCGGGCGGCAGTCCCGACCCGGAGCAGGCGCGCGCCGAGCTCCTGCGCGGGCGCGCGCGCGACGTCGGGCGGCCCTCGCCGCGCTTCGGGCCGCACCACGACGATCTCGGGCTCACGCTCGACGGCCGGCCGGCGCGGCAGGTGGCGTCGCAGGGCCAGCACCGCGCCCTCACGATGGCGCTGAAGCTCGCCGAGCTCGGGTGCATCGCCGCAGCGCGCGGTCTCGAGCCCATCCTGCTGCTCGACGACGTCTCGAGCGAGCTCGACCGGGCGCGCTCGACGGCGCTCTTCGCGCTGCTAGGCGCCGGGCTCGGACAGGTCTTCGTGACGACCGCACGCCCCGATCTGCTCGCCGATCTGCCCACGGGCATGTCGTTCCGGAGCTTTCGGGTGGCGCGCGGCGCACTCGTTCCGGCCGCCTGACGAGCCCGCGCGGCGGCGCCGACGCGAGGGGAATCGCGCCCGCGCCGGGCCCGGCGGGAATCGCCGCCCGGGGGTGCCACCGACCTTGCTGCAAGCGCGGAAAATGCTAGTATTTGCCGTGCTCTACTGGGCCTCGCCGGGGGGCGCTCCGCGAGCGGATTCGCTCCTGCCCGGCGGCGCGTCCGACCCTGGTCGCCCGCGCCACCCGGACCACCGCGCCACCCACCACTCCAGCCGTCGCGCGCCGCACCTCGTTCGCGGCGGCGCGCCCAGCTTCGAGCGGAGCGGGTGCCGAGATCTCTCCACCGAGAGCGCCGCCCCGTCGCGCGCTCGCAGAATCGAGCGATGACCAACCTCCCCATCCCGGCCGCCCCCGAGTCGGCGCCCTCCGTTTACGACGCCAGCAGCATCACCGCGCTCGAGGGCCTCGAGGCCGTGCGCAAGCGTCCGGGCATGTACATCGGCGACCCGCACGACGGCACCGGCCTGCACCACCTCGTCTGGGAGGTGATCGACAACTCGGTCGACGAGCACCTCGCGGGCCACTGCAAGATCATCACGGTGATCCTGCACTTCGACGGCTCGGCGAGCATCGAGGACGACGGGCGCGGCATCCCGATCGGCATGCACGAGAAGGGCATGAGCGCCGCCGAGGTCGTCATGACGATGCTCCACGCCGGCGGGAAATTCGACAACAAGAGCTACAAGGTGTCGGCCGGCCTGCACGGCGTCGGTGTCTCGGCCGTCAACGCGTGCTCCGAGTGGCTCAAGCTGCAGATCCACCGCGAGGGCTACGTCTGGGAGCAAACCTACGTGCGCGGCGTGCCGCAGGCGCCCCTCGCCCGGCGCGGCGAGACGAGCGCGACCGGCACGCGCGTCCGCTTCAAGCCCGATCCGGAGATCTTCACCCTCACCGACTGGAACTACGACACCCTCGCGCAGCGCCTCCGCGAGCTCGCGTTCCTGAACGCCGGCCTGTGCATCCAGCTCACGGACGAGCGCCCCGGCGGCCAGAGCGAGAAGTTCGAGTTCCTGGGCGGCATCCGCGAGTTCGTGCAGTTGCTCACCGCGGCCAAGGAGCCCATCCACCCGGACGTCATCTACTTCGAGGCCCAGCAGCCCACCAACGTCGACGGCCGGAGCCTGCCCGTCGGTGTGGAGATCGCGCTGCAGTGGACCGGCTCCTACCAGGAGTCGATCTTCTGCTACACGAACAACGTCTCGAACAAGGACGGAGGCACGCACCTCACCGGCCTGCGCGCCGCCCTCACGAAGACGATCAACGGCTACGGCGCCAAGCAGAACCTCTACAAGGATCTGAAGAGCCCGCTCGCCGGCGAGGACGTGCGCGAGGGGCTCACCTGCGTCCTGTCGCTCAAGCACCCCGACCCGTCCTTCGACTCGCAGACCAAGAGCAAGCTCGTCTCGAGCGAGGTGAAGGGCATCGTCGAGACGGTGCTCTCGGACAAGCTCGGCCAGTACTTCGAGGAGCACCCGGACACGGCGCGCAAGATCATCGACAAGGCCGTCATCGCCGCGCGCGCCCGCGAGGCCGCGCGCAAGGCGCGCGAGGTGATCCGCAAGAGCACGCTCGACATCACGTCGCTCTCGGGCAAGCTCGCCGACTGCCAGACCAAGGACCCCGATCAGGCCGAGCTCTACATCGTCGAGGGCGACAGCGCCGGAGGCAGCGCCAAGATGGGGCGCGACCGGCGCTTCCAGGCCATTCTGCCGCTGCGCGGCAAGATCTTGAACGTCGAGCGCGCGCGGCTCGACCGCATGCTCTCGTCGGCCGAGGTCGGCACGCTCATCACCGCCATCGGCTGCGGCGTGAGCGGCGCGGGGGGCGTCGACCTCGACAAGCTGCGCTACCGCAAGATCATCCTCATGACGGATGCCGACGTCGACGGTTCGCACATCCGCACGCTCTTGCTCACCTTCTTTTACCGGCAGATGTACGAGCTCATCGACCGGGGCTACCTCTACATCGCGCAGCCACCGCTCTACCGCGTGACCAAGGGCAAGAAGGACCTCTACCTCAAGAACGAGGTCGCGCTCGAGGAGTTCCTGACCCAGAACGCGGTCGACAAGCTCGAGCTGGCGCCCGCGACGGGGGGCGTGCCGCTCGCGGGTGCGCCGCTGTTTCGCCTGGCCGGGCGGCTCAAGCGCTTCCGCCGCGCCGTCGCCAACCTCGACAAGCGTTGCGACGCGCGCATCGTCGCGGCGCTGGTGCGCTCGTCGGCCATCGACGTCGCCGATCTGCGCGATCGCGCGGCGGTCGAGCGGGCGGCCGCGGCTCTGCGCGAGCACCTCGCGCGCCACGAGCCGGATCTGCTGCCCATCGACGTGCGGGTCGTGGGGTCCGAGGCGGCGTCCGGCGGCGGCGCGCACGTCGAGGTCGAGAGTGGCTCGCGCATCCGCGGCCGCTCGAGCATCATCGACCGGGCGCTCGTCGAGTCGCCCGAGTACCAGGAGGCGCTCGCCTGCGAGAAGGACCTGCGCTCCATCGGGTCGGCGCCCTACACGGCGCGCTCGGGCGAGAAGGTGGACGAGCTCGCCGACGCCGACGCGCTCATCGCCTACCTCGAGGACCGCGGTCGCAAGGGGCTGTCGGTGAGCCGCTACAAGGGCCTCGGCGAGATGAACGCGGGCGAGCTCTGGGAGACCACGATGAACCCCGACGCCCGCGTGCTGAAGCAGGTGAAGGTCGACGACGCGATGAGCACGGACGAGCTGTTCTCGATCCTCATGGGCGACCAGGTGGAGCCGCGCCGCGACTTCATCGAGCAGCACGCGCTGCAGGTGCAGCACCTCGACATCTAGCTAGTCGGTCACGGGAAGCGCAGGCCGAGGACGAAGGCTTCCCAGCGCTTCTGGAAGGCGGCCATGTCCGACTCGCCGAGCACGGCCACGAGCGTCTGGTAGCCGGTCGGGTCGGTGGCGCGCGCCGCGGCGAAGCGCCGGTAGAAGTCGACGAGCAGGCCCTTCTCCTGCAGGTAGTAGAGCAGGTAGCGCGCCTGTGCGTAGTTCGTGCCGCGGTCGTCGCCGTAGAACGCGGCGCGCGTCGTCCCGGTGAGCTCGGCGAAGGACGGGACCCGCCCGGCACGCAGGGCCTCCTGCAGGCCCGCGAGCCGCCAGTTGGTCAGCCCGATGATGTGCCCGTCGCGGCTGCTCGCCTGCTCGTAGAGCGAGCCGAGGCCCTCGTTCAGCCACGCGGGCGCCTCGGGGAAGTTCGCCTCGACGAAGGGGTGCACGATCTCGTGCACCAGCGTGCCGCCACCCGTCCCGATGTTCATCACGAGCGCCTTGTGCTCGCTCGAGTAGAAGCCGTAGGGCGTCGTGGGCTCGCCGTCGAAGAGCTCGACGCAGCCCTTGCGGTAGCTCGCGGCGTCCTGGAACAGCCAGATGTCGAGGATCTCGCGCGGCTCCATGGTGAAGAAGTCCTTTTGCAGGAGCTCCACCGCCCAGCGCACCGTGCGCTCGGCCGCGCGGCGCACCGCTTCGACCCCGCCGTCCCCGACCACCACGAAGGGCGGCTCGACCACGACCGAGAAGCCCGCGGGCAGCTTCTTCCGGAGCGCCATCACGTGCTGCGCGTAGTCGGCCGGACCGCGGCCGGCGCTCTGGCCGGGCGCCGCGACCGTCTTGGCGGCGAGTGGGAAGCGGATGACCGTCCACTCGTCCGCGCCGTACTTGAGGGGCCAGAGCGCGAGGAACGCGCCGCGCTTCATGCGCAGGTACGCGCCGTCCGCGACCGCCGGGTCGTGGTAGACGACCTCGTCGGTCTCGGGCTCGTAACCGAGCACCAGGCGAAAATGCTCGGTCGTGCGCGGCCGGTCGTCGAAGTGCATGCACACGATCGAGGGCACTCCGCGCACCAGATCGGCGTGCAGGGCCGCGAACTCGGCCTCGAGACCGCGCTCGGCTTCGGCCGCGGGCACCCGGGACCAGACCGGCCCGACCTCGAAGCCCAGGCGCTCGAGCGCCGTCTTGAGCTCGCGGGTCGTCGCGCCCATGCCGCGCGCGGGGTCCATGCCGCTCGCCGCGAACACCTGATCTTGCTCGACCCGCTGCCCGAGCGCGGCCGTGTACATCTCGACGTCGGCCTCGCCGCAGAAGTCGGGCTTCTGCGCCACGTGAGGCACGCCCTCGATGAGCGCGCGCGGGTAGCGCAGAGCGGCGGCCGAGCTCGCGGGGCCGGAGCCGTTCGGCGCGCGCGGGGGCGAGGCGGACGACGGGCCGTTGTTGCAGCCGAGCCCGAGGGCGAGGCAGAGCGCGGCGAGGGGCGCGGCCCGCAGGGCGGGGCGCGGGGCGGGGTGGGCGACGAGGCGGCTTTCGCGATGGGCCACGGGCAGGCTCCGGTTCGTGGGTCGACGTACGGACATCGCCCGGCAGCCGCCGAGCGCGCCGTCGCAACCGTGCTCCGGCGCGCGCGCCGCGCCCGTCACTTGGCGAGCTGCGGCGCCATCGCCTCGACCAGCGTGCGTACCGTCGGCACGTAGCCGTAGTCGAGCTCGGCCTCGACCGTGAGCTGCGGCGGGCAGATCGACCCGACCACGCCGTGGTTGCCGAGCGCCTTCAGCAGGGAGAGCTGGCGGATGCCCGGGTAGGCCTTGGCCCGGAACTGCGTCGTGCCGTAGCTGCCGTTCGCTTCCTGGCACAGGGGGTTGTTGCTGCCTGGCTGATCGCAGTCGCAGGCGACCTGCCCCGGCTGGCTGCAGTCGCGCGGCGTCGGCAGGGGGAAGATGCACGCGTACTGGAGGTCACCGTTGCCCGCCACGGTGTACTCGTGGCCGTTGATCGGGTTCGCCATCGGTCCGGCGCTCGGCGGGGCGACGAGATCGCCGGTGACCGGGTTCGCGCCCGAGCGCGGCGCGATCGATTCCCGCATGAGCGGGTCGTCGGGCAGGGCGTTCGGGCTCGTGTGGTAGTACTCGGGGGTGCCGAGGATGAGGTCCCAGGCACCCGTCGCGACGAGCTCGGCGGCGCTCTTGAAGCCGCCGACCGGGGCGCCCTTCGCGTCGTGACCCGTGGCGAGGTCGGGCAGGCCGCCCGCGTCGCGCCGCGCAATGTCCTGCCACGGCACGCCCGAGATGCTGCCGAGAAAGACGAGCGCCGCCGTGCGCACGGTGGCGTCCGGGTCGGTGGGATCGAGGTTGGTGAAGAGCGGATTCGGCACGAGGTTGCCCTGTCGATCCGGCACGATCGCGGCGGTGAGCCCGGTCACGTAGCGGTCGATCGGGTAGAGGAAATCGATCCCAAAGCGCGCCTTCTGGTCGAAGCAGCGCAGGTTGACGTGGTCGTCGAGGGCCTCGAGCGGCCCCGAATTGCAGTCGTCCGCCGCCGTCGAGCAGCCGGCGCCGGCGGGCTGGCCGCACGAGCGGCAGCACGGGTCGTTCGGATCGACCGCGCAGGCGGCGCGCGGCTTCGGCAGGTGGTAGGCCGAGCCGTTCACCTGCAGCTGCGCCGCGAAGTAGTACTGGCTGCCGTCGCGCAGCGAGCAGTCGTTCTCGTCCGAGAGCATCAGGATCGCGAGCGCCGAGTCGGGCCGCAGGAAGGCGCGCCGCTGGTCGAGCACCGTGTAGTCGGTGCCGACGAGGACCGCGTTGTTCTGGGCGTCGATCGAGATCGAGCTGTGGGGGTTGGGCTCGACGAGGAAGCGGTACCAGCTCTCGAGGGTCGCCTCGAAGCCGCAGCCCACCTGCCCGACGCCCCGCACCATCGAGGCGAGATCCTCGGAGAGAGCACCCGGGTCGCTCTCGCCGGGCGGGCTCAGGACCTGGTCGGGATCCCACGCGAGAAAGCCGAGCGACTCGTAGGTCGCGACCGAGCCACCCTGATCGTCGCGCGAGAGCAGGTGGCCCTGGTCGTTCTCGCTCGGGTCCACGCTGCCCTCGCAGATGTTGGCGCCGTGGCCCCCGAGGCTCGTCGACAGGACGCCGACGTGCAGATCCGTGACCGGGGCGAACTGCCGGTGCGTGCCGGGCGTGCAGGCCTGGCCCGCGCCCGAGGGCTGGCTCGCGGCGGGCACCCCGTCGGCGTCGAGGCAGCGCGGGTTGACGAGCGACTCGACGAGCGTCGGGACCGCGAGCCCGAGGATCTCCTGCTTGTCGGCCATCGAGCGCGAGTTGTCGACCGCGAGCAACAGATCCACGCGGGTGGCGGCGCCGCTCTGGCCGCCGGAGCCGCCCGCTCCGCCCGTGCCGGTCGTCGTCGTGCCGGTTCCCTGGAACAAGGTCGTCTCCGGCGCGCACGCCGCAGCGGACGCAACGGCCAGCCAAGCAAACAGATAAGTGGCCTTCATCGGCTCCTCCGCACGCGATCCGCTCGATCGTCGGCCCTCGCGCGCCAATTGGCAACGGGAACACGAGCACGCCCCCAGCAAGGTTTACACCGGTCCCGGGCGGGCGCCCATGGGTTGTTGCGGCGCGCGTCCCGGGCGAGACTCCCGCAGGATGGGTCGGGGTCGGCGGACGCAGGGCTCGTGGCGGCAGCGGCTCGGCCGCGCCGTCGTCGGGCTGTCGGCCGGCGCGCTGGCCGCTTGTGGCGGTCCTTCGACCTCGCCCGGCGAGCCCGCGCCGGCGGCGCCGCCCAGCCCCCTCGGCTCGGGCGCTCCCGTCGCGAGCTCCACGCCGAGCGCCGCGCCCGAGGCGGAGGCCGGCCCGCCCGGGCGGCTACGGCCGATCGGCGATCCGGTGCTCGAGCCGGTGGTCGACAGGCTGCTCCGAGCGGCCCTGGCCGCCGAGGGGCCGGGCATGGCCCTCGCCGTCGTGACGAGCCGCGGGGTGCGCCTGCTGAAGACCTACGGCCACGCGGACATCGAGGCCGGGACGCCCGTCGAGCTCGACACCCTGTTCGACCTCGCGTCGCTCTCGAAGCCGCTCACGGCGCTCGCCGTGCTGGCGCTCGCCGAGCGCGGAGCGGTGCGCCTCGCGGACCCGCTCGCGCGCTACCTGCCCGAGCTCGGGCGGCGCAAGACCGGCCGACCGGTGCGCCTCATCGACCTCTTGCAGATGAGCTCGGCCCTGCCCGAGTACACGAACGCCGCCGACGCCCTCGGCGGTGCTGCGCCGCCGACCGCCGAGGCCGTCGTCCGCCTGGTGCGCTACAGCCCCTCGACGCGCGAGCCGGGCACGGCGTTCGACTACACGAACACGAACTACGTGCTGCTCGCCCACGTGGCCGAGCGCGCCACCGGCAAGCCCTTTGCGCGCGTGCTGCGCGAGGACGTCTTGCCCGCTCTAGGGATGACCGATGCGCGCGTGCTCGACGCCGGGCCCGAGCCGGCGGGCCGCGCGGTCGGCTATCGCCGCGACGCCACCCGCTTCACGCGCTCGCGCCACGACGTCCCGACGCTCGGAGACGGCGGCGTGCTCGCGTCGCTGCGCGATCTCGTCGCATGGGACGCCGCCCTGCGGCGCATCGAGGCCGGCGAGCCCGGGCTCGTCGGGCGCGCCGCGCTCGAGCTCTCGGAGAGCCCGGGGCGCCTCGATTCGGGCGCGCGCTTCGGCTACGGCCACGGCTGGTTCGTCTCCGAGGCCGGCCCGCGCCGCGTCCACTGTGCCGGCACGGCGGCCGGGACGAGCGCCTACGTCGTGCGCTACCTCGACGAGGGCCTCAGCGTGATCTTGCTGTCGAACCAGGGCGGCCTCGACTTCCACGTGGTCGACACGGTGGCCGAGCTCTACCGCGCGCGCTGAGCGCCGTGCGGACGACACGCCGCGCTTGCCAGAGCACCGCGGGAGGGCGAACATGGCGGGCCGCCAGACGGCAAGGAGGACAGGATCATGGGCATGTCGGATGACGAGAAAGAGTACGTGCGCCGCGTTGGATCTTGGTTCTACGGCCATGCGCCGTCGCAGGTGACCGAGGAGCTCGGCAACGTCGTGGCCGAGATGATGCAGAAGTGCATCGACGGCACGAAGGCCATGCACCTGGTGCCGCGGCCCACGGGCGGCATGCCGGGCTGGACGTGGCTCGTGAGCCAGGCCGTGCGTGCCTGGTGGGACGTGCACCACACCGAGCGCGTCTACGAGGCGGTCAAGCGCTCGGTCGCGCTCGGGTACAAGTCCGCCTACCACATGGCGGAGCTCGGCGTCTGACGGGCGCGGGGGTGCCGCGACACAACGGCTACCCCGACCCCGACCTCAGGCGCGGGGCTCCGGTCCGAGGCGGAGCGCGACGCGACTGGCGAGGCCGAGCGCGCGGTAGCCGAGGGCGTAGACCGCGGGGTAGACGACGCGCGCCCGGCCCCGTTCGACGGCTTCCACGATGTGCCGCGCGAGCGTCGGCGCGTCGCCCGTCGGCACGTGGCGTGTGAGCAGGCCGGGGCGGTACTCGGCGCGCGCGCCCGCCTCGAGAGCGGAGCGCACCGGGCCGGGGTACACGGTCACGACGTGGACCCCGCGGCCCGCGAGCTCCGCGTGGGCGATCTCGGAGGCCATGGCGAGGCCCGCCTTGGCGGCGCCGTAGAACGCGCAGCCCTTGAGCGGGACCCGGCCCGCCATGCTGCTCACGTTCACGACGAAGCCCGCGCCCCGCGCCGCCATCGCGCCTGCCGCCGCGTGCAGGAGCGCGAGCGGGGCCACGAGATCGACGAGCAGCAGGTGCTCGGCCGCATCCCACGGCATGCGCTCGAGCGCCCCCACCTGCATGAGCCCCGCCGAGCTGACGAGCCCGTCGAGCGGCCCGAACCGCGCCGCAGCGCGCGCATGGAGCGCTCGAGCCGCCGCCGCCGTCCCGAGGTCGCAGGCCTCGACGGCGACCTCGCCGCCGAGCTCGCGCCCGAGCCGCTCGGCCCCGGTGCCGTCGAGATCGGCGAGCGTGAGCCGGGCACGCGGGCGGAGCCGGCGCAGCGCGCGTGCCGTCGCGCCGCCGATGGCCCCGGCCGCACCCGTGACGAGCACGTGCGGCGCGTCTCCGAGGCGCGCCGTCACGGCCGCGCCGTGTCGAGCGCGAACCAGAGCACCGTGTGCCGGGGGCTGCCCTGCGCCTTCCACATCGCCGGGCCGAGGAACAGCCCCGGGGACACCTCGCGGATCTCGTCGTGGACGCGCCGGATGTAGGGGGGATTGTCGGCGAGGTCGTAGTCGAGCACCACCGTGGGCGCACCGTCGAGCGCCGAGGCCCCGAAGCGGGTCTCGAAGGGGAAGAGCTTCTGGAGCCCGAGGAGGCCCGGGGCGCGCACCCGGTTCACGCCGTGTCCGCTCGTCGGGCCCGCGGCCTCGAAGCTCTTGCCCGCCCACACGAAGTGCCGCGAGCCGGCGATGCCTCGCAACAGGCGCGCGACCGGGCCGCGGTCGAGCGCCCGCACGGCGAGCATGCGACCCACGGGCGCGCCGTCGAGCGCGGCGAGCGAGGCCGGGACGGAGCCGACGGCGTAGAGATCGGCGAGCGCGCGGCAGTCGAGCCGCGCGAGATCCTCGAGCGACAGGCGCGGGGCGGCCGCCGCGGTGGGGGGACGATGGGCGCTGCGGGGGTCGGAGCTCGTGGTCTGCATGGCTGTCTCTTTCGTGATGGGCGTGCCTAGGGCGACGGCGCGAGCCCGGGCCCGCGCTTGACGAGCACGACGCGCGTGTACGCGAGGGCGAAGCCGAGCCGCGCCGCGTTGCGCTCGGTCGCGATACCCGGCAGGGACACGATGTACGCGAGGCGGCTGCCGCGCGCCCGTCCGCCGGCGAGCCGCGCGGCGATGAGGGCCTGCTGGATGCCGCGGCGGCGGTAGGCGGGTGCGACCGAGGTGCCGAACAGGCCGGTGACGCCGTCGGAGGTCACGGCGGTGCCGGCCCCGACCGCGCGGCCGTCCGCCCGGGCGACGAAGGTGTCGGCGACGGGCAAGCGCGCGACGGCGAGGGCGAAGTCGAGCAGCTCCGCCGCCACCTCGCCGCCCTCGGGCACGAACCCCTGCGCCGACGTGGTCACGGCCTCGCGGAGCGCGGCCTCGTCGGTGGGGCGCACGTGGACGAGGGTGACGTCCGGCGGCGTGGGCGGCGCGGGCACCGGCTCCACCGCGCGCACGAGCACGGTCTCGAGCCCCTCGAGCACGAGCCCGCGGTCCGCGAGCGCGCGGAGCAGCGCCGGCTCGGCGAAGCTCGACAGCTCGACCTTGGGCTCGACGCCGCGCGTCTCGAAGAACGCGACGAGCGCGTCGAGGTCGGCGGCGTCGACGGGTCGGGTGAGGCCGAGACCGGCAGCCTTGTTCAGGTGCGAGCCCGGGCCGCTGCAGACGGCCCAGCCGTCGGCGACGCGCAGGCGCTCGAACGGCAGGAAGTGGAGCGCCTCGGCCTGGTGCCGCTCGACGAGCGTGGCGAGCGCGAGACCGGTCGGGATCGACATGGCTCAGCTTAGCTCCACGTCGGGCGCGCGGGGGCGCCGCCGGTCGAGGGCGGCCTTGCCGACCGAGGCCGCGAGGATGAGCGCGCCGCCGGCGGCCGCGTAGGCGCCCGGCCGCTCGCCCTGGAAGAGCCAGGCCCAGACCGGGCTCAGGGCGGGCTCCACCAGGATGAGGAGCGAGACCTCGAGGGCGGGCACCTCGCGGAAGCCGCGCGTGAGCAAGGCGTAGGCGGCGCCGATCTGGAAGACGCCGAGGTAGAGGATGAGCAGCCAGTCGCCGAAGAGGCCGTACGAGAGCGGCCACGCGAAGGGCAGGCACGCGAACGCCGCCAGCAGGTTGCCGACCACGACGCCGCCGAGCCCGGCGCCCGGCTCGGCGCCGCGGCGCTCGAGCCAGCGCAGGCCGAGCAGCGTGAACGCCCAGGTCAGCCCCGAGCTCACGCCGAGCAGGTTGCCGACGAAGGGGTCGGGCGCCGACGGTTGCCCGGGCTCGGCACCGACGAAGAAGAGCGCGAGCCCCGCGGCGAGCACGAACATGAGGCCGAGGTCGCGCCGCTCGACGCGCTCCTTCAGCACGGTGGGCGCGAGCACGAGCAGGTAGAGCGGCGCCGTCGACTGGAGGAAGATGCTGTTGGCCGCCGTCGTGTGCTTGTTGGCCTGCACGAACAAGACGAGCGTCGCCGCGTACGCGACACCGATGAGCAGCGCCCGCCAGCTCGCCACGTGGCGGCGCGCCGTCGGCACGAGCGCGAGGACGGCCACGGCGGCGATGGCCGAGCGCAGGCACGCGACCTGCCAGCCGCCGAAGGTCGAGGCCTTGATGGCCGCGCCGCCCGTCGAGAACAGGAGGGCGGCGGCGAGGATGGCGAGGCGAGGCAGCACGACGCGCGACCTCGCTTAACACGGCCCGACCGGCGCAGCCCGCGCGCCCCGCCTGGCGGCCGAACCGTGCTAGTAACTCGACGAGAGCCGCCGTGCTCGTGGCGCGCGCCGTCCGGGGGTCATCCCGGCCGAGGAGGCGGCGAAGAGGTCGACATGCGGGACGTGTTCATCATCGACGCCGTGCGGACGCCGCGCGGTCGCGGCAAGGCGGGCAAGGGTGCGCTCTCGGGCCTGCACCCCCAGGAGCTCCTGGCCCAGACCCTGAACCAGGTCGCCGCCCGGACCGGCATCGAGAAGAAGGACGTCGAAGACGTCGTCGTCGGGTGCGTGACCCAGGCCGGCGAGCAGGGCGCCTGCGTGGCGCGCAACGCCGTGCTCGCCGCCGGCTGGCCCTACGAGGTCACGGGCGTCACCGTGAATCGCTTCTGCGGCTCGGGCCTGCAGGCGGTGAACTTCGCCGGCTTCGGCATCGCGGCGGGCCACCAGGAGCTGACCATCGGGGGCGGGGTCGAGAGCATGTCGCGCGTGCCGATGGGCAGCGACGGCGCGATGCTCGACGGCAACAACCTCACGCTGCGCAAGAAGCTCACCATGGTGCCGCAGGGCATCAGCGCGGATCTCATCGCCACGCTCGAGGGCTTCGGCCGCGCCGACGTCGACCGCTTCGCGCTCGAGAGCCAGAAGCGCTGCGCCGTCGCCGTGGCGGAGAAGCGCTTCCTGCGCAGCCTGTTCCCCGTCACGGACGAGAACGGCAAGGTGCTGCTCGCGGCCGACGAGCTGCCGCGCGCCGACACGACGCTCGAGGGCCTCGGCCAGTTGAAGGCGTCCTTCGTCGACATGGGCGCCGCCAAGCTCGGTCCGAACGGCGAGACGCTCGACGAAATCGCGCGCAAGGGCTACCCGCAGGTCGCGGCCATCGAGCACGTCCACTCGGCCGGCAACTCGAGCGGCATCGTCGACGGCGCGGCCGTCGTGCTGCTCGCCTCGAAGGACTACGCGACGGCCCACGGCTTGAAGCCGCGCGCGCGGCTCCGCGCCACGGCCACGGCCGGGGCCGAGCCCGTCATCATGCTGACCGCGCCCGGCCCGGCCTCGCTGAAGGCCCTCCGCCTGGCCGGCATGAAGCCGAGCGACATCGATCTCTGGGAGATCAACGAGGCCTTCGCCGTCGTGCCGTTGCTCACCATGCGCCAGCTCGAGCTCGATCCCGGGCGGGTCAACGTGAACGGCGGCGCCATCGCGCTCGGGCACCCGCTCGGGGCGACCGGCGCCGTCTTGCTCGGCACGGCGCTCGACGAGCTCGAGCGCCGCGGCCTGGCGACGGCGCTCGTGACGCTGTGCATCGGCGGCGGCATGGGCATCGCGACCATCCTCGAGCGCGTCTAGTGCCCGACCACCCGCACGAGCACGAGCCCGGCCACGAGCACGCGCACGAGCACGAGGCCGGCCACGAGCACGAGCACGAGCACGCCGCTCGAGCGCCCGGGCACGCCCACGGTCACGATCACCGGGCGACGCCGCTACGCCGGCTCGCCTGGGCCTTCGGGCTCACGGCGAGCTTCATGCTGGTCGAGGCGGCCGTCGGCTTCTTCACCGGCAGCCGCGCGCTCGTGGCCGACGCCGGGCACATGCTGAGCGATTCGGCCGCGCTCGGCCTCGCCATCGCCGCTCAGCGCATTGCGGTCCGCGATCGCACGCGGCGCCGCACCTACGGCTTCAGGCGGGCCGAGGTGCTGGCGGCGTTCGTCAACGGCATCGCGCTCGCTCTCGTCGCCGTCTGGGTGTGCAAGGAGGCCGTGGTGCGCTGGGCCGAGCCGCCGGAGATCGCCGCGCTACCCATGCTCGCCACGGCCGTCGCCGGCCTCGTCGTCAACGCGGCCTCGGCGTTCATCCTGTCGCGCGGCAGCCACAACCCGAACACGCGCGCCGCCTTCCTGCACGTCCTGTCGGACGGGCTCGGGAGCGTCGGCGCCATCGCGGCCGGCGCGGTGATGCTCGCGGGCGGCTCGACGCGCGCCGACGCGGTGGCGAGCGCCGCCATCGGGCTGCTCGTGCTCTACGGGGGCTGGCGCCTGCTGCGCGACACGGCCCACGTGCTCATGGAGGGCACCCCGGTCGAGATCGACGTGCACGAGGTCGAGGCGACCCTGCGGCAGGTGCCCGGCGTCGCCGACTTCCACGACCTGCACGTGTGGTCGATCTCGGAAGGCTTCAACGTGCTCACGGTCCACGTCGTCATCGCCGCGGGTCACCACGGCACGGTGGTGGCCGGCGCGGCCGGGCGCGCCCTGCGCACGGCGCACGGCATCGCCCACACGACCATCCAGCCCGAGGCTCCGCGCGGCGCCGCGCTCGTGACGCTCGGGACGCGCGCACGCCGGGCGGCGGCGGACGCAGCGGAGGCGCGCTGAGCGTGGGCGCGGAGCGCGGAGCGAGCGAGCGCTCGTGCGAGCGCTGGATCCGCACCGTCCCCGCGCTTTTGCCCCACGAGCTGCGCGTGTCGTTCGCGCGCGCCGAGCTCCACGTCGAGCGCCCCGAGCGGGTCGCGGTCGAGCTCAACAACCTGTGCCTGCGCGCCGAGGCGGCCGAGCCCGTGGCGACCGAGACGCTCGGAGCGTTCGTGCCGGTGGTCGTCGAGCCGGCCGAGCTCGAGCGGCTCGGTGCCCTGCGCGAGCAGGCGCTCACGGCGGCCCTGCCCGCGCTCGGACGGCTCCTGCGCTGCGCCTCGGCCGAGCACCATCGCTCCCCGCTCGAGGTCGAGGAGGGGCCCCGGCGCGCGGGCGGCGTGCCGACGCGCAACGGGCGCGAGCTCAGCCTCGGCGAGCGGCGCGCCCTCGCCCGGCAACCCTCGCGCGCCACGGTGAACAAGCTGCTGCGCGATCCCCATCCGATGGTGGCGCGCATCCTGCTCGGCAACCCGCGCGTCACCGAACAGGACGTCGTCTTCATGGCGGCGCGCCGGCCGGCCGTGGCCGAGGTGCAGGTGGAGATCGCGCGCAGCTGGTCGATGCGGGCGCGCGTGCGCATGGCGATCGTGCTGAACCCGGGCTCGCCGGCGGCCGTGGCCGTGCCGCTGCTCGGCCTGCTCGGCCGCATGGAGCTCGCCATGGTGAGCCGCGCGCTCGATCTGCCGCCCGTCGTGCGCGCGGTCGCGCTCGAGCACCACGAGCTGCGCCCCCCGCCGGCCGACGTCCCGGCGAGCGAGCTCAGGCACTGACGAGCCCAGACGACCCGCCGCCCGCGGCACGCGCGCGGTGGTATGCCGAGCGCATGGCTGCCGACCTCGACTGGAACGCCTTCGGCCGCGAGAGCCTCGCCCTGTTCAAGGAGCTGCTGCGCGCCGACACCACGAACCCCCCCGGGAACGAGCGCCTCGCCGCCGACGTCGTCGTGCGCGTGCTCGAGGCCGAGGGCATCGCCTTCGAGACGCGCGAGAAGGAGCCGGGTCGCACGAACGTCGTCGCGCGCCTGCGCGGCTCGGGGAAAAAGGGCCCGCTGCTCCTCAACGGGCACCTCGACGTCGTGCCGGCCGATCGCGACAAGTGGCGCCACGACCCCTTCCTGGCCGACGAGGCCGAGGGCTGCGTCTGGGGCCGCGGCACCGTCGACATGAAGAACATGGTGACGATGAGCCTCATGACGCTCGTGCTGCTCAAGCGGCAGGGGGTCGCGCTCGACCGCGACGTCCTCTTCGCGGCGGTCGCGGACGAGGAGGCGGGCTCGCGTCTCGGCTCGGAGTTCCTCGTGACCGAGCACCCCGAGCTCGTGCGGGCCGACTACGTGCTGAACGAGGTCGGCGGCCACACCCTGCACATGGGCGACGCGCGCTTCTACCCGATCCAGGTCGCCGAGAAGGGCATCTGCTGGTTCGAGCTCACGGCCGAGGGCGAGCCGGGCCACGGCTCGATGCCCCACCCGAAGAACGCCGTCGTGCGCCTGGCGCGCGCCATCGCGGCGCTGGGCGGGACGCGCCTGCCACAGCACGTCACGCCGGTCGTGGCCGAGTTCCTGCGCGCGCTCGCGGCGCGGGCGCCCTTCCCGCAGAACAAGCTCCTGCCGCTCGTGCTGTCGCCGAGTCTCGCGGGCTTCCTGCTCGACCGCATCGCCAAGCAGAACCTCGATCAGGCGCGCGGCATCGACGCCATGCTGCGCAACACGACCTCGCCGACGATGCTCAGCGCGGGCAGCAAGATCAACGTCCTTCCGTCGTCGGCCTCGGTGCAGGTCGACGGGCGCGTCGTGCCGGGCCAGTCCGTCGCGTCGTTCCTCGCCGAGGTGCAGGCCGTGGTCGGCAAGGACCTCGCGCTCACGGTGCTGCACCAGCACGACGGCACGGTGTTCCCGTCCGACACACCGCTCTTCGACGCCATCCGCGCCGTGCTCGCGCGCCACGATCCGGGTGGGGTCGCCGTGCCCTACATGATCCCGGGCTTCACGGACGCCTTCGCCTACGCGCGGCTCGGCGCCGTCTGCTACGGCTTCTCGCCCGTGCGCCTCGGGCCGGAGCTCAACTTCACCGCGATGTACCACGGGCACGACGAGCGCATCCCCGTCGACGGCTACCT
>JADLAB010000568.1 GCA_020848455.1 Polyangiaceae bacterium | reverse complement strand
GCGACCACCTCGAGGCGACAGGCGAGCTTGCGCTCGGCGCAGAGCAGGCGCGCGAGCTCGCCCTGGGTGAGCGCGTGGCGCACGGGTAGCTCGTGCGGCGCCACGAAGGCCAGGCGCCCGGCCTGCGTGAGCGGCCCCTCGGGGGCGAGCCCACCGCCGGGATTGGGCCGATCGAGCACCAGGACCGGCAAGCCGGCCGACGCCGCGGCCTCGAGCGCGTAGGTGAGGGTCGCGAGGTAGGTGTAGAAGCGCGCGCCCACGTCCACCAGATCGACGACGAGCACGTCGAGGCCGGCGAGCTCGGCGGCGCTCGGCCGGTCGTGCGCTCCGTAGAGGCCGACGAGCGGCAGCCCCGTCGTGGGCTCGCGCCCCGACGGGACCGCACCGTCGCCGCGCGCGTCGAGGCCGTGCTCGGGTGCGAACAGCCGCACGAGCTCGACCTCGGGCGCGTGCGCGAAGAGCTCGAGCGTCGTGCGCCCGGCGCCGTCCGTCGCGGGCAGGTGCGTGAGCAGGCCCACGCGTCGACCGCGCAGCCGCTCGAAGCCCTCGCGCTCGAGCACGTCGAGGCCGGTCCGCACACGCCGAGGCGGGCCCGGCTCCGGCGCCGCGCCGACCGACGCGCTGCCGGCCGGCGCCGCGCTCGGGGCGGTGGCGCTGCCGCGCGGCGCCGCCTCCGGTCGGAGGGCGCGCCCGACGAGCGTCGCCACGCGGCGTCGCAGCGGGCCGGCGTCGCCCTTGCCGGCCGGGTGGAGGCGGCTCGCGAGCACGACGACGACGGTGTCGCTGGCGCGGTCGGCCCACACGCTCGTGCCGGTGAAGCCCGTGTGCCCGAAGCCTCCGACCGGAAAGACGCCGCCGCGCGCGCCCGAGTACTTCGTGTCGACGTCCCAGCCGAGCGCCCGCTTGCCGCCCGGGACGGCGCGCGGACGAGTCATCTCGCGCGCCTGCCGCTCGGAGAGGATCCGTGCGCTCTCGGGCGCCGCCCCACGGAGCGCGCCGCCGTCGAGGACCGCCTGCGCGAGCGCCGCGACCTCGTCGGCGGTCGCGAAGAGCCCGGCGTTGCCGGCGACGCCTCCGAGCGCGTAGGCGAGTGGATCGTGCACCTCGCCGCGCAGGAACGCCGGCCCGCGCCGCTCGGTCGGCACGAGGCGCGCGAGGTCGCGTGCGGTCGGGCTCGGGCAGTCGAGCGCATCGACGGACCGGAAGCGCCGAAAGCCCGTGTCGCGCAGGCCGAGGCGCGCGTATAGCCGGCTCGACACGAACGCCTCGAGGGGCTCCCGCGCCACGCGCTCGACGACCGCGCCGAGCACGAGGTAGCCGAGATCGCTGTACTCGAAGGCGGTTCCAGGCGCCGCGAAGCTCGCGCTTGCCGCGCGGGCGCGGGCCGCGAGCACCGCGAGGCCGTGCCCGAGCCCGCGCTCGAGATCCACGGGCGCGGCGCCGACCGGGTAGCCGCCCGTGTGCAGAAGTAGCTGCTCGACGGTGGGCGCACCCGCCGCCGTACCGTCGAGCTCCGGCAGGAGCTTCCCGACGCGCGTGCCGAGCGCGAGCGCCCCGTCGTCGACGAGGGCCATGACGGCGAGCGCCGTCGCGAGGGGCTTCGTGAGCGAGGCGAGGTCGAAGACGGGCGTCTTCGCGCATGGGCTCGCGCTCCGGCTCGAGCCCGAGCGCACCATAGGCCCGGCGGAAGGCGACCTGGCCGTGGCGCGCGACGAGCACGACCGCGCCGGGCACCTCGCCGCGCCCGATCGCGTCCGCCACGGCCGCATCGATCGCGCCGAGCTCGCCCGGATCGAGGCCCACCGCCTCGGGAGGCGCGTCCGGGAGCAGCCGGCCCGCGACAGGGAGCGACGGCTCGAGCGGAGCCGGGGAGCTCGAGGCAGTCGGCGGCACGCCCGACGCGGACGCGACCGGGGGCGCAGCGGAGCGCGGGTCGGTCGGCCCCGGGCCCGCCTCGGCGCTGCCGGGATCGGCGCGACAGGCGGCGAGCGCGAGCGCGAGCGGGAGCAGGAGCGCGAACAGCGGACGCGGGCCCATGATCTCGTCGCAGGATGACCCAGCCCGGTCGAACGCGCCGCTCGGCGGAGCGATTCCCGTGCACCACCCCATCCGGACGCGCTGTGCGCCAGCCGTGTCACTGTGTGCCAGTTCGATCGCCGCGGGGCCGCGAAATCGCAGATCCGACGCTCGGCGGCAGCCGTGCTCGGCCGGCACGGGTCTTGCGGGTGCCTCCGCCTGGTGAGCCCCGCGATGAGCGCTCGAGCCGAGACAGAGCGAGCCGTGGACGTCCGCGCATGGTCGGAGCGCGCCGGCCGTGCGTGGCTCGGTCGGCGTGCCTCGGTCCTGGCGCGCTCGGGCGTCGCCGGGCTGTTCGAGCCCGTCTTCGCGCTCGCGCTCGCCTTCGCGGCGTGCCTCGCCTTCGGCGCGTTCCGCCAGACGACCCTGCCGCTCGACGACGCCTACATCCACATGGCGTACGGCAAGCATCTGCACTGGGGCACCTGGCTGTCGTTCAATGGCGACCACCCCGACACGGGAAGCTCGTCGTGGGCGTGGACCCTGCTCGCTGCGGCGAGCGAGAGGCTCGGCCTGCACACCCCCACCGTGCTGCTGCTCTGCGGCATCTTCTCGCTCGCGTGGATCCTCCGTCTCACGATCGCGTTCGGACGCCTCGCGCTGCCCGAGAGCATCGTCGGCCGACGGCTCTGGCCCTACGCCGGCGCGCTGCTCGTCGCGGCCAACGGCAACGTGCTGTGGCTGGCGCTCTCGGGCATGGAAGCCATCCCGACCGTGGCGGTGGTCATGGCCTTCGTGCACCGGCTGCAGGCACGCCGGGTGATCGACGGGCGCCTCGCCCTGTTGGGCATCCTCATGCTCTGGCTGCGCGTCGAGACGGTGGTGTGGCTCGCCGGTGTCCCGCTCCTCATGCTGGTGTCGCGCCGCCGGCCGCGGGGCCGGCTCGGCTGGGCCCTCGTGCCGCTCGCGGGCCTCGCGCTGCAGCTCGGCTACACCCTCGCCCTCGCGGGGAGCCTCTTGCCGACGTCGTCCGCCGCCAAGGGTGCGACCTTCGTGCCGACGCGCCCGAGCCCGTCCGAGGCGCTCGATTTCCTCTACCGCGTGGATCGCGACTACCTCGACAACTTCCTCGAGGGCTGGCAGCTCGAGCTCCGGGTCCTCGCCGGTGCGGCGCTCGTCCTCGCCTGCGCCGTCGCCTACCGACTCGTGCGACGGCGCGGCCAGGGGTTCGCCGACGCACACCTCGCGACGGCGAGCCTGCTCGGTGGCACGCTCGTCCAGACGCTCGCCTACGTGCTCACCTTCCGCACGGCCTATCACCACCTGCGCTACTTCGCGCCGCTGCTCGTGGTCTGCTCCGCGCTCGTGGTGCCGTTGACGGCGCTCGCCCTGCACGTCGTGTGGCGCACGCTCTGCGGCGCAAGCGCGCGCCTCGGCACCCCGGCCCGGACGCTCCTTCTCGGTGCACCGGTCGCGTGGCTGGCGGGCCACGCGCTGGCGCTCGAGCTGCTCGGCGTCGGCACCTGGGCGGGGATCTACGCGTCGAACTGCGCCCAGCTCGAGGCCGTCCACGGCGCGACCGCGCGCTGGCTCGGCGCGCACGCGAGCGAGCTGCGTCACCCGGCGGTGGCGAGCTTCGACATCGGCGTGCTGCGCTACGTGTCGGGTCTGCGCGCGGTCGATCTCGGGGGCCTGCTCGATCCGGACGTCCTGCGCTACCGGCAGGCGCGCGACAACGCCGGGCTCATCGCCGAGGCGCGGCCGTCGATCTACGTGTCGCTCGACAACGGCTTCGATCGCGTGCCGCGGCGCGACGCGAAGCGCCGCTTCACGCTCGAGCGGCTCGCGACCTTCGCCTTCCCCGAGTACGCCGATCCGTTCCCGCCGCACAGCAAGCGCATGGAGGTGTTCCTGGTCAACCACTGCGGCGAGCCGCAGCGCGTGCGGAGCGTCGTGGGCGACGGGCTCGGCTTCGAGCCCACCGAGCCGCCGTCCGCGGCCGAGTGGGAGGGCCAGAGCTTCGAGGGCGCGCCCGGCGG
>JADLAB010000567.1 GCA_020848455.1 Polyangiaceae bacterium | reverse complement strand
TCGCCGGCGTCCGGCCGCCCCAGCCCTTGCCACGGTCGTGCGGCGACCCACCTTCACAAGCGGGCCACCATGAAGCACGGCGCCGCTCGCGGGGACGATCGTCCGCCGGTCTCGCGCCCGGGCGAGATCGTGGGCGGGCGCTACGTGCTCGAGGAGCCGCTCGGCGTCGGCGGGATGGCGGTCGTCCGCTGCGCCACCGACCGGGTGACCGGCCGCCGGGTCGCCGTCAAGCTCTTGAGCGCGCGCTTCGCGGCGCAGCCCGAGGGTCGCGAGCGCTTCCTGCGCGAGCTCGCCGCCGCCGCCGCCATCGAGCACCCGAACGTCGTCCGGATCTTCGCCCACGGCGAGCGGCCCGGGGGCGGGCCGTATCTCGTGATGGAGCTCCTGCGCGGGGAATCGCTCGGCGACTACCTGCGCCGCCATACCCGCATGCCCCGCCCGCAGCTGCTCGCGCTCGCCGAGCTCGCGTCCCGCGGCCTCTTGGCAGCCCACGAGAGCGGCATCGTCCACCGCGACGTGAAGCCGGACAACCTGTTCCTGCTCGGGCCGACCGGCGCGCCGACGGGCCTCAAGCTGCTCGACTTCGGCCTCGCGAAGATCATGGCTGCCGAGGCCATCACGGTGGGCGGGGTCGTGGCGGGCACCTGCGCCTACCTCGCGCCGGAGCAGGTCGTGGGCGATCCGGTGGACGCGCGCACCGATGTCTACGCGCTCGGCGTCGTCATGTTCCGCGCCCTGACGGGGCGCCTACCCTTCCTGACGGACTCGCAGCGCGAGATGCTCGCGCGGCACGCGCTCGGCCACGCGCCGCGGCCCTCCGCGCTCGAGCCGTCGCTCGGCGCGGCCTGCGACACCATCGTGCTCTCGGCGCTGCGCAAGAATCCCGACAACCGCTACGCCTCGATGGCCGCCCTGCGCGACGATCTCGACCGCGCGCTCGGGCGGCTGCCCGGTCCGCCCCGCGGCGCCCCGCTCGCCCGGGTCCCCGACGCGTACCTGCCGGGGAGCGCGCTCGCCCGGAGCACGCTCGCGTTCCTCGCCGGCGACGGCGCGGGCGCGGACCTGGACGTGGTGAGCGCCCGCTCGGTCAGCTCGGTCAGCTCGGTCGGCTCGGCACCCCGCTCGCCCGTGCGCCGGGGGTCGAGTACGGCGGCTCGTCCTCGCCGAAGTAGTAGTGGAGCGACAGGCGGCGGAAGTTCTCGCAGGCGTCGAGGCGGCAGAAGATCGAGTTCAGACCGAAGGTGATGCGGTTCATCATCACGTACTCGGCCGGCATGCTGAGCCGCTTCATGCTCTCGCCGAAGATGACCGAGAGCGACTGCTTGCAGTAGTCGCCCGTCATGGCAAAGGGCTTGTCCTCGAGGATCGGCAGGTAGAACCAGCGCGCGTAGTCCCAGAACCAGTCGCGATCGACCAGGTGCTCGTAGCCCGGGCGCACGAAGCCCATCGCCTTGGCCCGATCGAAGTAGGCGTCGCGCTCGCCCGTCAGGTACGAGCGGTTGAGCGCGAGGAAGCTCTCGATGAAGGCCGGATCGAAGTGCTTCACGCAGCCGAAGTCGAGGAACGCGACGCGCCCGTCCGGCAGGAAGAGGTAGTTGCCCGGGTGCGGATCGCCATTGAAGACGTGGTGGATCCACATCGAGCGGTACACGAAGGTGTGGACCGCCTGGACCGCCTGGCGCTTCTCCGCGGGCGTCGCCGTCGCGACGAAGTCGTAGAAGCCCTTGCCCCGGACGAGCTCGCTCGTGAGCACGCGCCGGCTCGAGTAGCGCGGAAAGACGCGCGGCACGACGACGTGCGGGTGCCCCTCGAACAGGCGCGCGAAGAGCGCCTGGTTCTCGGCCTCCTTCCGGTAGTCGAGCTCCTCGGACAGGCGCGCGCGCATCTCCTCGGCGATGGGCGCGGCGTCGACGTTCGGCATGATCATGCCGATGACGCCGAGGATCATGCCCGCGTTGTCGAGATCGGCCGCGATGGCGCGATCGACGCCCGGGTACTGCACCTTCACGACGACCTCCGTGCCGTCCGGCAGCGTCGCCCGGTGCACCTGGCCGATGGAGGCCGAGGCGAGCGGCTCCTTGTCGAAGGTGAGAAAGAGCTCCTCCGGCTCGTCGCCGAGCTCCTCCCGGACGACGCGCGCCACGACCTCGTAGGACATCGGCGGCGCCTGGCACTGGAGCTGGCGCAGCTGCTCGCGGTAGGTCTCGGGCAGCGTCTCGTCCATGAAGGAGGCGATCTGCCCGAGCTTCATGAGCGCGCCCTTCATGTTACCCATGGTCTCGAGCGCCGCCTTGGCGGAGCTCTCGTGGAACTGCCGGTCGAGCTCGGCGCGGCGCGCCTCGGACGAGAACACGCGGCGCACGCGGCGCACGAGGTGCCGCAGGTACATGCGCACGGCGTTCCACGCGAGCCGCGTCGTGCGCCCGAAGCGCGAGGTCACGATGCCGGCCGAGCTCTGCCGCAGGGCGAGCGCCACCACGACGGCGCAGACGAGCACGAGCCCGCCGCACGCGATCCCGAGGTACGCCCAGAGGCTCATCGCGTGGGTCCCGATCGGCCCGCGCGCGCGTACCACGCGACGTAGTGCTCGTAGAGCGCGTGCCAGCGGCGGTGCAGGGCGGGATCGGCGGCGAAGCGCGCGCGCCAGTCCTGGTGCAGCGCCTGATGGGCCCGCGCGTCCGCGAGCCCGTAGCGCCGCCAGATCGCGGCCTGCCGGTCGGGGAAGCTCGCGCACTCGGCGAAGAGCGCCGCACACTGCTCGACGCCGAGCTCGGCCGCGCCGGCCGCTCGCTCGGACGGGGGCGAGCCCGGCTGCGGGGGCGG
>JADLAB010000566.1 GCA_020848455.1 Polyangiaceae bacterium | reverse complement strand
TTCGGGGGCCGGCGCGGCTACGTGCGCCTCGCGCTCCGTGCGGGCGTGCCCATCGTCCCGGTGGTCGCGGCGGGGGCCCACGCGACGCTCCTCGTCCTCGACGATCTGCGCCCGCTGGCCCGCGCCATCGGCGCCGAGCGCTACCTGCGCACCAAGGTGTGGCCGCTGTCGCTCAGCTTCCCGTGGGGCCTCACGCTCGGCCCGCCGCCCCCGTGGCTCCCGTACCCCGCGCGCATCCTCATGGAGGTGCTGCCGCCCGTTCGCTTCGAGCGCACCGGGCCCGCGGCCGCCGACGACGAGGCGTGGGTGGCGCGCTGCGCCGACGAGGTCGAGCGCGCGATGCAGGCGGCGTTGAGCCGCCTCGCGAGGGAGCGCGACGGGGCTGGGTGAGGCGGGGTTGCTCGCGGCAGGGGCGCCCCCGCCCTCGACCGCTCTTGACCTCCTGGCGCCTCGGGTCGAGCGTCGCCGGCATGCTCCTCAACCGCTTCGAGAAGGCGCTCATGAACAACCCGGTGCGCGCCGCCGTGCAGCGGTACTTCGAGGCGCGGCGCCTGTACGCGCTCGGCGGGCCGCTCCCGGGCGGGCACGCGCTCGAGATCGGGTGCGGGCGCGGCGTCGGCACCGAGCTCGTGCTCGAGCGCTTCGGCGCGCGCTCGGTCGACGCCTTCGACCTCGATCCGCACATGGTCGAGCTCGCGGGGCGTCGCCTGGCACGCCACGGCGAGCGGGTGCGGCTCTGGGTCGGGGATGCCGAGCGCATCGAGGCGCCGGACGCGACCTACGACGCCGTCTTCGACTTCGGCATCATCCACCACGTGCCGGCCTGGCCGAAGGCGCTCGCCGAGATCCACCGCGTGCTCAGGCCGGGTGGGCGCTTCTACGCCGAGGAGGTGCTCGCGGCGTTCGTCCTGCACCCGGTCGTGCGGCGCTTCTTCGACCACCCGCAGGAGGATCGCTTCGACCACGCTCGCTTCGTCGCGGAGCTCGGCCAGGCTGGCTTCGCGCTCGTCGACACGCGCGTGCTCTGGGGCGGCTTCGGCTGGTACGTGGCCGACCGGCCGAGCTGAGCGCGGTGGCGTGGGCCCAGGCGCCGGGGCTCCGGGCTGCAAGTTTCGGGTGCGGTCCTCGGACCGTGAACCGGCGCCCGTGGTCCGGAGCCTCGCGTCGGCAACCACCCCGAGTCGGCCGACGCTCAGCCGCGGAGCTTCTTGGCGAACTCGGCGACGCGCTTGCCGAGGTAGGCGCCGTGGGCGAGATCCTGCGCGGTCGGTCCGTCGCCCTTCTGGCCGGTCGTGACCGAGGGCCCGTAGGGGTTGCCGCCCGACGCGAAGACGAGCGGGTCCGTGTAGCCGGGCGTCACGATGGCGCCGCCGAAGTGGTAGATGCTGTTGAAGAGCGCGAGCAGCGTCGACTCCTGGCCGCCGTGCGCGTTCATCGCCGAGCAGAAGCCGGCGTACACCTTGTCGGCGAGCTTGCCCTGGAACCAGAGGCCGCCCGCGCCGTCGAGGAAGGCCTTGAGCTGCGAGGCGACGTTGCCGAAGCGCGTGGGGGTGCCGAACACGATGGCGTCGGCCCAGGCGAGATCGTCGTTCGAGGCGCGGGGCTCGGCCTTCATCTTGTCGACGAAGGCGCGCCACTTCGGGTTCGAGTCGATCGCGGCGTCGGGCGCGGTCTCGGCGACGAGGCGCTGCCTCACCTCGGCGCCCGCGGCGCGCGCGCCCTCGGCGACGGCCGTGGCCATGGCGTGGTTGGTGCCGGTGGACGAGTAGTAGAGGATGGCGACTTTCGACATGGCGCCGAAGCTAACCACGGCCGTGTCCCTTGTCGACGGGACCGCGCGGCCGCGAGCGCGTCAGCGCGCGTCGACCGTGGCCCGGCCGCGCAGCCGCTCGAGCCAGCGCCGCGGCGCGAGCTCCGGCAGCGGCGGGCGCCAGAGGCCGTAGAAGCGCGCGTGGAAGCAGTGGCGGTGCCAGAGCTGGAAGAGCTCGCCGTAGAGCCGCTGCCACGGGCGCTCGACGAGCCAGTCGAGACGCGCGCGCACCTCGGGGAACTCGACCGCGAGCGCGAGCAGGCGCTGCAGATTCTCGAGGCGCGCGCGCTCGCCGGGCCCGGGCTCGCACAGGCCGCTCTCGGCGTAGTAGTTGTTGTCGAGCGCGTCGAAGTTGCCGTGGAACCAGCCGCCCCGGATGGCGTAGTCGGTCAGGCGCGTGCCCGGGTAGGGCTGGAACACCATGGTCATCGCGTAGTCGACGCCGGCCCGCACGTTGAGCTCCATCGTCTGCCTGGCCTGTGCGTAGGTCTCGCCGGGCAGGGCGACCATGTTGAAGGACATGATGCGGATGCCGTGATCGCGCAGCAGCCGGCACGCCGCGACGATGCGCTCGCTCGTCACCTTCCGGTCGAGCACGTGGATGCGGAGCTCGTCGTCGCCGGTCTCGATGCCCATGCCGACGCCGGAGCAGCCGCCCTCGGCGAGGGCGCGGGCGAGGCGCGCGTCCACCTGATCCGGGCGCACCTTGCAGTAAAAGGGCAGGCCGACGTCGCGCCGCAGCCGCCCGCCGAGCTCCTCGACCCAGGGGCGCGAAACGCAGAAGTTGGCGTCGAGGAACCACACGAGGCTCATCGGGTAGCGGCGGCGGACGGCGAGGATCTCGTCGACGACGAGGGCAGGGCTGCGCAGGCGCACGCTCTTGCCCATGCCGCGGTACATCTCGAGGAGCGTGCCGTTGAAGCAGTAGGCGCAGCGGAACGGGCAGCCGCGCGAGGCCAGGAACGCCTTCACCGGGAAGTCGCGGAGATACGCGTTGTCGGCGAAGAAGAGGTCGCGATCGGGGAGCGGCAGGCGATCGAGCTCCTGCTCCATCGGGCGGAGCGGCCCGACGACGACGTCGTCACCGTGCCGGTAGCGCGCGCCCCGGACCACGCGCCCGTCGCCCGCCCGGAAGGCCTCGAGGAGCTCGGGTGCGGTGCGCTCGCCCTCGCCGACGACGACCGCGTCGAGCGCCGGGTCGGCGAGGATCTCGGGGAAGAAGGTCGGGTGGGGCCCGCCCATCACCGTGCGCACGCCGAGCGCGCGCCTCGCCGCGCGCGCCCAGCGCAGGTACTCCTTGTGCAGGCCCGTCGTCACGGAGAGGCCGAGCACCTCGACGCCCGTGCCGCGGAGCTGCCGGACGAGGTCCTCGGCGTCGGTCGCCTGCACGAGCCGCACGCGGTGGCCCGCCTGGCGGAGAGCCGCCGCCACGTACATGATCCCGAACGAGGTGACCTCGCGGGCGCGCAGCGTTCCGAACGCCACTTCCATTGCGATCGCCATCATGTCACGCTTGCCCGCGAGAAGGTGGTGAGCATGGCGAGCACCGGCAAGCTGAGACGCCTGGTCACGCTGTCCGCCCTCGTTGCCGCGGCCTCCGCGAGCGCGGCCTGGGGAGCTTTTCTCGCGGCCTGTCAGCCGAAGTCGGGGACCGATCGCGGGCCGAGCGGCGCCGGCCCGAGCGGCACCACGGGCTCGTCGCCTCCGCCCGCGACGGTCACGGTCGCGCCGGTGCCGACCGCGACACCGAGCGCGAGCGCGAGCGCGACCGGCCCCGAGGACGCCGGCGCTCCGAGCGCGTCCGCGTCCGACGCGGGCCAGCACCCGCCCGTGCCGCAGCCGACGAGCACGCCGTGGCGTCACATCGAAGCCGAGTGACCTCGAGGATGCGCCCGGCGCCGTAGCGGCCGCTTTCCGGCCCGCGCGATCTGTTGCAAGCTCCCGCTCCCCGGTGGGTCACCACCAGGGGCTCACGAAAGGACCGCTCCGTGCTCACCGCCTATCGCCAGCATGTCGCCGAACGCTCCGCCCTCGGGATCCCGCCGCTGCCGCTCTCCGCGGAGCAGACGAAGGAGCTCGTCGCCCTTCTGCTCGCCCCGCCCGCCGGCGAGGAGCAGGCGCTCGTGGAGCTCCTCACGCACCGCGTGCCCGCCGGCGTCGACGACGCGGCCAAGGTGAAGGCCGCCTTCCTCGCCAAGGTCGCCACCGGCGAGACGAAGTGCGCGCTCGTGTCGCCGACGAAGGCGACCGAGCTGCTCGGTACCATGCTCGGGGGCTTCAACGTGGCGCCGCTCGTCGCGCTGCTCGACCACGCCACGTGCGCGCCGGTCGCGGCCCGCGCGCTCGAACGGACCCTGCTCGTGTTCGACGCCTTCCACGACGTGAAGGACAAGGCCGACGCGGGCAACGCCCACGCAGCGGCCGTGCTCCGGAGCTGGGCCGACGCCGAGTGGTTCACCTCGCGGCCCGCCGTCCCCGAGAGCGTGAAGGTCACCGTCTTCAAGGTGCCGGGCGAGACGAACACCGACGATCTGTCGCCGGCGCCCGACGCCTGGTCGCGGCCCGACATCCCCCTGCACGCGCTCGCGATGCTGAAGAACCCGCGCCCCGGCCTGCCGGACAAGCCGCTCGCGGTGCTCGCCGACCTGAAGAAGAAGGGCCACCCGGTCGCCTACGTGGGCGACGTCGTCGGCACCGGCTCGTCGCGCAAGAGCGCCACCAACTCGGTGCTCTGGTGGACGGGCGACGACATCCCGTTCGTGCCGAACAAGCGCTTCGGCGGCTACTGCCTCGGCGGCAAGATCGCGCCGATCTTCTTCAACACCCAGGAGGACGCCGGCGCCTTGCCGCTCGAGCTCGACGTCTCGAAGATGGAGACGGGGGACGTCGTCGAGCTCCGCCCCTACGAGGGCAAGGCCCTGAAGAACGGCGAGGTCATCGCGACCTTCCAGGTGAAGAGCGCGGTCCTGTTCGACGAGGTGCGCGCCGGCGGCCGCATCCCGCTCATCATCGGCCGCGGCCTCACCGGCAAGGCGCGCGAAGCGCTCGGCCTGCCGCCGTCGACGGTGTTCCGCCTGCCCGAGAGCCCGAAGGCGTCCACGAAGGGCTACTCGCTCGCGCAGAAGATGGTGGGTCGCGCCTGCGGCGTCGCGGGCGTACGGCCGGGCACCTACTGCGAGCCCCGGATGACGACGGTCGGCTCGCAGGACACGACCGGCCCGATGACGCGCGACGAGCTGAAGGACCTCGCCTGCCTCGGCTTCTCGGCCGACCTCGTGATGCAGTCGTTCTGCCACACGGCGGCCTACCCGAAGCCGGTCGACGTCAAGACGCATCGCGAGCTGCCGTTCTTCATCCAGTCGCGCGCGGGCGTCTCGCTGCGCCCCGGCGACGGCGTCATCCACTCGTGGCTGAACCGCCTGTGCCTGCCCGACACCGTTGGCACGGGCGGCGACTCGCACACCCGCTTCCCGATCGGCATCTCGTTCCCCGCGGGCTCGGGCCTCGTCGCCTTTGCGGCCGCGACGGGCGTGATGCCGCTCGACATGCCGGAGTCCGTGCTCGTGCGCTTCAAGGGCACGATGCAACCCGGCGTGACGCTGCGCGATCTCGTCAACGCCATCCCGCTCTGGGCCATCAAGCAGGGCCTGCTGACGGTCGAGAAGAAGGGCAAGAAGAACGTCTTCTCGGGGCGCATCCTCGAGATCGAGGGCCTGCCGAAGCTCAAGGTCGAGCAGGCCTTCGAGCTCAGCGACGCGTCGGCCGAGCGCTCGGCCGCGGCCTGCGCCGTGCGCCTCGATCCGGAGCCGGTGGCCGAGTACCTGCGCTCGAACGTGGCGCTCATGCGCTGGATGATCGCGAACGACTACCAGGATCGCCGCACGCTCGAGCGCCGCATCGCGGCGATGGAGGCCTGGCTCGGTAAGCCCGAGCTCCTCGCTCCGGACGCCGACGCCGAGTACGCCGCGGTCCTCGAGATCGATCTCGCCGACATCCGCGAGCCCATCGTCGCGTGCCCCAACGACCCCGACGACGTGAAGCCGCTCTCGGCGGTCGCGGGCGACAAGATCGACGAGGTGTTCATCGGCTCGTGCATGACCAACATCGGTCACTTCCGCGCCGCCTCCACCCTGCTCGATGGCAAGACCGATCTGCCGGTGCGGCTGTGGGTCGCGCCCCCGACGAAGATGGACCAGCAGATCCTCAGCGAGGAGGGCTACTACGGCATCCTCGGGCGCTCGGGCGCGCGCATCGAGATGCCGGGCTGCTCGCTCTGCATGGGCAACCAGGCCCAGGTGCGCAAGGGCTCGACGGCCATGTCGACCTCGACGCGCAACTTCCCGAACCGCCTCGGCATCGACACGCGCGTGTACCTCGGCTCCGCCGAGCTCGCCGCCGTGTGCGCGCTGCTCGGAAAGATCCCCACGGTCGCGGAGTACATGCAGGCGGTCGGCGCGATCGCCAAGAAGGCGCCGAGCATCTACCGCTACATGAACTTCGACCAGATCGAGAGCTTCCGGGCGTAGCTCGGCCTGCTCGAGAGCCGGGCGTAGCTCGGCCTCTGCGTGGTGCGGCGGCCGAGCGGCGGCGCGTCCGCCGGCCGTGATATGTCTCGGTCATGCGTCGCGCCATCCTCGTCGGCGTCTTCGTCCTCGGGCTGCTCTCTGTCGTCACCGGGCTCGGCGCCTGCGCGAGCGGCCTCACGGACGACGGTGCGGGCGGCAGCGGCGCCGCGACGACCGGCTCCGGGGGGACCGGCGCTGCGGGTGGCTCGACGACGAGCACGACGACGGGCACGACGACGAGCACTTCGACGACGACCACCACCTCGACGACGACCAGCACGACGACGGGCACGACGACGAGCACCTCGACGACGACCAGCACGACGACGACCACCACCACCGGCACGGGCGGTGCGGGCGGCGACGGCGGCGCGGGGCAGGGCGGCAGCGTCGGCTGTCCGACGACGCCGGCGAACGTCGCGGGCTGCCCGAGCTGCGGCAGCTTCTGCGACACCCCGTGGAACGTGAGCTGGAGCCCGGTGAACGGCGCGACGTACTACGTCGTCACGTACACCTGCCTCTTTGCGCACGAGTTCCAGACGTCGAGCACGGTGGTGGATCTGTGCTCCGAGGTCGGCATGTGCGCCGACGTGTTCTGCGCGAACGGGGCCGGGGCGGTCACGGTCAAGGCATGCAACGCGAACTGCTGCTCCGGCACCGTCGTCGCCCCCGACACGCCGATCGCGTGTGGCGGCGGCGTCTGCTGCTGAGGGTGGCTCACGGTGGCTCGAGGCCGAGGCCGATGCGCTCCCGCACCGCGAGATCGTGGATCTCGAGCTCGAGCGCCGCGACGATGTCGGCGAGCAGCCGCGCCTCGGCGTCGTCGATGCGCTTGCCCCAGCCGACGTACTCGCGCGAGGCCCGCGCGACGTCGATGCAGAGGCGCGCGACGAAGGCCCGGTAGCGCCGGGCGAGCTCGGGCGGAAGCTGCAGGACGACGTCCCGCAGGCGCGCGAGGTAGGCCGGGAACTCGGCGTCGCGCGTCTCGAGCGAGTCGGCGAGCGCGTCGAAGGCAGCCTCGGCGTGGGGCGAGTACCGGAACTCGTCGCCGAGCTCGCCCACGACCGCGATGAGGCCGTCGATGCCGCGCGTGATCTCCTCGTCGGACGTGAAGCCGTCCGCCATCGCCACGGCCCCGATGAGGCGCGGGATGGAGCCGAAGAGGATCTGCTGTTCGGCGTCGCCGAGCGCGGCGGCGGCCTGTCGGAACGTGCTCGCCATGAGGCCGAGGATAGCCTCGTCCCAGCGGTCCCGGTGCCCTCGTCTTGAACGGGGAGGATGGTTCCTCGATACTGGCGTCGTGATCCAGGTCCGGTGCAAGTGCGGGTTCTCGTTCGAGGCCCAGGATGCGGCGCGCGGCAGGAGCATCGAGTGCCTGCAGTGCCAGAGCCCGCTCGTCATCGGCGCAGCGACCGCCGCGTCGGCCACGCCTGCCGGACGCACCGACGTCGAGAAGCGCGTGGGCGCGAAGGTCCTCGTGGCCCGCTCCACGGTCAAGCTCGCAGCCGTCGCCGAGGTCCTGCTCGACTTCGTGGCGCGCTCCGGGCCGCCGGCCCCGCGCGCCATCTTCTGGTGGGGGCCCGTGCCGCTGTTCCTCCTGCCCGAGGGCACGGACAGGCTCCGGATCTGCGAGCCGGATCTGCGTCTCGAGGACTCGCGCGCGAGCCCGCAGCGCGACGTGTCGAGCGCGCTCGCGCTCATCACCCTGCAGTCCGGTCTCCACGAGGCCACCCGGACGCAGCCCGAGGAGTTCCGCCTGGTCGACGCCCTGCTCGCGTACCGGGGCACCCGGGACGAGCGGCGGGTCTTCCTGCACCGCAAGTACGCGCGCCGTCGCCTCGACGACGGGACGACGGATACAGGCTGGTTCCTCGGGCCCGACCCCGACTACTGGGCCCAGCTCTCCGACCGCGAGGCCAACGCCCCGAGCAACTACGCCCTCATCCCCATCCGCGAGCTCTACTACACGCGGCCGGCGGTCGTGGCGGCGCTCGGTCTGCCGATGGACTGGGTCGCCCACGCCGACCGCGACATCCTGGCGAAGGTCTACGACCCGGCCGATCGCCTCGCTTGGCAGTTCGACCCGGCGCGGCGCGTGTTCGGCTGACACGAGGAGCCATGCACCTGGGCGTCGCGGCGGTGATCTTCGACTGGGCGGGCACGACCGTGGACCACGGCTGCCTGTCGCCGCTCGCGCCGTTCGTCGAGGTCTTCCGGCGCCGCGGCATCGCGCTCACGGCCGAGCAGGCGCGCGGGCCCATGGGCGTCCACAAGCGCACGCATCTCGAGCGGCTCTGCGCCTTGCCGGCCGTCCTCGCGGCGTGGCAGGCGCGCTTCGGGCGCGCGCCGGGCGCCGCCGACGTCGACGCGCTCTTCGCCGAGCTCGTGCCGCTGCAGCTCGCCGTGCTGCCGCGCTTCGCGACGCCGGTGCCGGGCTGCCAGGCGACGATGGCGTGGCTCCGCGAGCGGGGCATTCGCATCGGCACGACCACGGGCTACACGCGCGCCATGATGGACGTGCTCGCGCCGCTCGCCGCCGCCGCGGGCTTTTCGCCCGACGTCCTCGTCGCGGCCGACGAGGTGGCGCACGCGCGGCCCTGGCCCGACATGTGTCTGCGCAACCTCGAGCTCCTCGGCCTCGCGGATCCCGGTGCCTGCGTGAAGGTCGACGACACGGTCGTCGGCATCGAGGAGGGGCTGCGCGCCGGCATGCGGACCGTGGGCGTCGTGATGACCGGCAACGAGCTCGGTCTCACGGAGCAGGAGCTCGCGGCCCTCGAGCCCGTCGAGCGCGAGCGGCGGCGCGCCGCAGGCTACGCGCGGCTGCGCGCGGCGGGAGCGCACGTCGTGCTCGACGGGATCGCGGAGCTGCCGGCGGCGCTCGAGGGCCTCATGCGGCATCCAGCCGCAGGCTGAGCGGTCCTGCGCCTCGCGGCGCCCGCGCGACCGACTCCCGCCTCGTGACGCGGCCCCGCCTCGTGACCCGCCCCCAGAGCCCGAGGCGCGTGGCTCGGCGGCGCGCGGCTTGGGAGGGCCCCGATGTCGAGCGCGAGGACGCGGGCGAGGGAGCACGCCAGCGAGCATCAGCGAGTGCCCGCGCCGCAGTGCGAGTTGGGGTTGGGGCCCAAGCCGCGCGCCGCCGAGCCACTCGCCTCGGGCGACCCGATCGTTGATGGCCTCCCGCCCCGTTGCTAGCATCCGCGCCCACCATGAAGCGCTACAAGATCGCCTGGCTGCCGGGGGACGGAATCGGGGTCGAGGTGATGGCGGCGGCTCGCATCGTGCTCGACGCGGCGGGCTTCTGTGCCGACTACACGCACGGGGACATCGGCTGGGACTTCTGGTGCCGCGAGGGCGATGCCCTGCCACCGCGCACGGTCGAGCTGCTGCAGAGCTCGGATGCCGCGATGTTCGGCGCGATCACCTCGAAGCCCGCCAAGGCCGCCACGGCCGAGCTCGCCCCCGAGCTCCGCGACAAGGGCCTGTCGTACCGCTCGCCCATCGTGCGCATGCGCCAGGTCTTCGACCTCTACGTGTGCCTGCGTCCCTGCAAGGCGTACCCGGGCAACGCGCTCAACTTCAAGGAGGGCATCGACCTCGTCGTCTTCCGCGAGAACACCGAGGATCTGTACGCCGGGGTCGAGTTCTCGCCCGTGCCGGCCGAGCTCGCGGCGACGCTCGGCCGCCTCACGAAGGCCTACGCGCCCTTCGAGGGGCTCGGTCCGGACGACCTCGCCATCTCGTGCAAGGTCAACACCCGCAAGGGCTCCGAGCGCATCGTGCGGGCGGCCTTCGACTTCGCCAAGCAGCACGGGCGCAAGAAGGTCACCGTCGTGCACAAGGCGAACGTGGTGCGCGCGAGCGACGGCGTCTTTCTCGAGGAGGCGCGCAAGGTCGCGGCCGCCTACCCGGAGATCGCGCTCGACGAGGCCAACATCGACGCCATGTGCATGTGGTTGCTGAAGAATCCCTTCAACTACGACGTGCTCGTCGCGCCGAACCTCTACGGCGACATCATCTCGGACCTCTGCGCGCAGATGGTGGGCGGGCTCGGTTTCGGCTGCTCCGGCAACATCGGCGACAAGCTCGCGGTCTTCGAGCCGACCCACGGCTCGGCGCCGAAGCACGCGGGCCTCTACAAGGCCAACCCCATCGCCACCATCCTCGCCGCCAAGATGATGCTCGAGTGGCTCGGCGAGAAGCAGATGGCGGCCCGGATCGAGGGCGCGACCGCGAGCGTGCTCGCCGAGGGCAAGGTCAAGACGTACGACATGGGGGGCAGCGCCAAGACGCTGGAGATGGCCAAGGCCATCGCCGCGCGCATCTAGGGTGGGACGGTTCGCCCGGGCGCCCCGACGTCCCCGGGCTCCCTCGTACCCCGAGTTTCCGCGGAGGCTGCCATGTCACGCATCGTCATCCACGAGGTCGGTCTGCGCGACGGCCTGCAGATGGAAGCGCGCGTCGTCCCGACCGAGACGAAGCTCCGCTGGCTCGAGCGCCTCGTCGCCTCGGGCGTCGACATCGTGCAGGTCGGCTCCTTCGTGCACCCGACCAAGGTGCCGCAGATGGCCGACACCGACGCGCTCTTCCCGCAGGTGCCGCGCGGCAAGGCGCTGCTCTCCGCGCTCGTGTTGAACGAGAAGGGCCTCGAGCGCGGCGAGAAGTGCGGGGTCGACCTCTACTGCATGGGCGTCTCGGCGAGCGAGACCCACAGCCGCAAGAACACCGGCATGGGGGTCGTCGACGCGACCACGCGCATCATCGCGATGGCGAAGCAGGCGCTCGCGGCCGGCAAGGCCGTGCAGGTCTCGGTGCAGTCGGCCTTCGGCTGCGGCTTCGAGGGGCACGTGCCGCCCGAGAACGTGCTCCGCATCGCGCGCGCCTTCGTCGAGGCGGGCCTCGGCTCGCTGTCGCTGGCCGACACGGCCGGGCACGCGGTCCCCGACGCCGTCGAGTCGCTGTTCGGCGCCGTGCTCGCGCTCGCGCCCGGCCTCGAAGCGACCGCGCACTTCCACGACACCTACGGCCTCGGCATCGCCAACTGCTACGCGGCGCTCCGCGCGGGGGTCACGGCGCTCGAGTCGAGCGTGTCCGGGCTCGGCGGCTGCCCCTTCACGGCCGTCGCGGGCGGCAACGTGTGCACGGAAGATCTGGTGCACGCCCTGCAGCGCGGCGGCGTGCGCCCGGACATCGCGCTCGCGCCGATCGTGGAAGTGGCGCGCGAGATCGCGAGCTACTTCGGGCGCGACATGCCCGGCAAGATCTACCGGACGGGCCCCATCGGCGCGCCGCGGAGCGAGGGAGGGGCCCACCCATGACTGCTCTGCTGTCCGGCATCACCGTGCTCGACCTCACGAACGTGCTCTCGGGCCCGTTCGCGACCCTCCACCTGTCGCTGCTCGGGGCCGAGGTCCTCAAGATCGAGAACCCGAAGGACGGCGATCTCGCGCGCAAGCTCGGCAACGTGGGCGAGCTCAACAAGGAGCTCATGGGCACGAGCTTCCTCGCGCAGAACGCCAACAAGAAGTCGCTCACGCTGAACCTGAAGCAGCCGGAGGCGCGCGACATCTTCGGCCGCCTGGCCGCGACGGCGGACGTCGTGGTCGAGAACTTCCGGCCGGGCGTGATGGCGCGGCTCGGCCTCGGGCACGCGAGCCTGCGCGAGAAGAACCCGCGCCTCGTCTACTGCGCCATCTCGGGCTTCGGCCAGACCGGCCCCGACGCCGACAAGCCCGCCTACGACCAGATCATCCAGGGCCTCTCGGGGACGATGGCCGTCAACGGCGACGAGCGCCTCAACCCGCTCCGCGCCGGCTACCCCGTGTGCGACACCGTGGGCGGGCTCAACGCCGCCTTCGCGATCATGGCGGCGCTGTTCCACCGCGAGCGCACGGGCGAGGGGCAGTTCATCGACGTCGCCCTGCTCGACTCGATCATGCCGCTCATGGGCTGGGTGGCGGCGAACCTGCTCATCGGTGGCCAGCAGCCCGTGCTCATGGGCAACGACAACTTCACGGCGGCTCCGTCGGGTACCTTCGTCACGGCCGACGGCCACATCAACATCGCCGCCAACAAGCAGGAGCAGTGGGAGGCCCTCACCGAGGTGCTCGGCGTGCCGGAGCTCCGCGAGGACGCGCGCTTCAAGGAGCGCGACACGCGCAAGGACCACAGAAAGGCGCTGACGCCCTTGCTCGAGGACAAGCTCCGCCTGCGACCGACGGCGTACTGGGTGGAAGCGCTCAACGCGCGCGACGTGCCGTCGGGGGCGATCCTCGGGCTCGAGGCGGCTCTCCGGCAGCCACAGATCGCGCACCGGCAGACCCTGCGCAAGGTCGAGGCGCCGGGCATCGGCACGCTCGAGGTCTTCGGCATGACGCCGCTCTTCGACAAGACGCCGGGCTCGGTCGACACCCCGCCGCCGCGCCTCGGCGAGCACACCGACCTCGTGCTCGGCCGCCTCGGGTACGCGCCGGAGGCCGTGGCCGACCTCCGCAAGCGCGGTATCGTGTAGACGTTTCTGACTGCTCGTACGAGGAGGATGCCGACGTGGGAATGACGGTCGCGGAGAAGATCTTGGCACGCGCCTCCGGGCGCGCGGCGACGCGGGCGGGTGACGTCGTGGAGCCGGCGGTGGATCTGGCCATGTCGCACGAGAACGCCGCCCTCGTGATGAACCAGTTCCGCGAGATCTTCGCGGGCACGGGCCTCGAGGCCAGGCCCTGGGATCCGAAGAAGATCGCCGTCATCTTCGACCACCGCGTGCCGGCCGAGTCGCCGAAGACTGCGACGAACCAGAAGCGCATCCGCGAGTTCGTGGTGCTGCAGGGCATCGAGCGCTTCCACGACGTGCGCGGCGACACGGGCGGCATCTGCCACCAGGTCCTGCCCGAGTACGGCTACGTGCGCCCCGGGCAGGTGGTCGTGGGGACGGATTCGCACACGACGAGCCACGGCGCGCTCGGGGCCTTCGCCTTCGGCATCGGCGCGACCGAGATGGCGAGCGTGTGGGCGCTCGGCTACGCGCTCAACATCGAGGTGCCGGCGACCATCCGGGTGGTGGTCGAGGGCGACTTCCCGCCGCACGTCGGGCCGAAGGACCTCATCCTCCACCTCATCGGGCGGTTGACGGCGCAGGGCGCGAACTTTCGCTGCATCGAGTTCCACGGCGGCACCATCCGGCGCATGTCGACCTCGGGGCGCCTGACCCTGTGCAACATGACGGTCGAGGCGGGCGCCACGGCGGGCATCGTGCCGGCCGACGACGAGACGCTGCGCTACCTGCGCGAGGAGGCGGGGGTCGCGGAGGCGCCCGCGCTCGTCACGCCGGACGCGGACGCGACCTACGTCGAGACGATCCACATCGACGTGGGCAAGCTCGAGCCGCAGATCGCCTGCCCGCACACGGTCGACAACGTGAAGCCCGTCGGCGCGGTCGCCGGGCAGCGCGTCGATCAGATCGTCATCGGCTCGTGCACCAACGGCCGGCTCGACGATCTCGCCATCGCGGCCGAGCTCCTGCGCGGCAGGAAGGTGGCGCCACGCACGCGCATGCTCGTCTTCCCGGCCTCGGCGCGCATCTACGCCGAGGCGCTCGACAAGGGCTACGTCGCGGACCTCGTGCGCGCCGGCGCGGTCGTCATGAACGCGGGCTGCGGGCCGTGCCTCGGCGTGCACGAGGGGGCGCTCGGCGACGGCGAGGTCGCACTCTCGACCACGAACCGCAACTTCAAGGGCCGCATGGGCAACCCCACGGCCGAGGTCTACCTGTGCTCGCCCGCCGTCGCGGCCGCCTCGGCCGTCACGGGCGTCATCACCGATCCCCGCAGCACCACGGGAGGCCACTGACATGCCGCGCGTAGTCACGGTCCTCGGCGACGACATCTCGACCGACGTCATTTACCCCGGTCGCTACATGGCGACGGTGCTCCCGAGCGAGACCCCGCAGTTCGCCTTCGCGGACCACGCGGAGCTCAACGCCAAGCTGAAGCAGAAGCAGATCCCGCCGGGCTCGGTCCTCGTCGGCGGGCGGAACTTCGGCTGCGGCTCCTCGCGCGAGCAGGCGACCTCGACCCTGAAGGGCCACGAGCTCGTCATCGTCGCCTCGAGCTTCGCGCGCATCTTCCTGCAGAACTCGATCAACCTCGGCCTGCGCATCGTGACCGCGCCGGGCATCGAGGCGGCGGTCGGCGACGAGCTCGAGCTCGAGGCGGACGCCGTCGTGAACGTGACCTCCGGCAAGCGCTACCCGGTCGTGCCCTTGCCGGTGGCGCGGCAGGCGATCATCGACGCGGGCGGGCTCATCGCGTTCACGAAGAAGAGGCTCGTCGCGGAGCGGGGCGGCGCCGCGGGGTAGGGAGCTCGGCCGGCCCGCGCGCGTGGCGGTGACCGTGTAGCGCTGGTTCGCTCGGGCCGTGGGCCGAGCCGCGGCGCCCCGAAGTGACACACGTCAAGACGGGCGTGTCCGGTCGGGACGGCCCGCTCGACGGCGACCCTCCGCGCGCGTACGTGGAGTGTGGCGCTCGACTTGCCCGCGAACGGCGGGTACCCGACCCGTACAGCCGAGGGGTCCGTGACGTCAGCCCTGCATTACTGCGAGACGGTCGCCGCTCCGGCGACGCGCGAGACCGTGGCCGCGTGGCGCACGGAGCATCGCGAGATGGGCCTCCTCGCCCTCGTGGCCGAGGCGGACCGGGCGCTCGAAGTGCCCGCGCTGCAGGAGCTCTGCCACGACCTGCAGGTGCCGCTCGTCGGAGCGGTCTTCCCCGCGGTGCTGTTCCAGTCGCGCTTCCGGACCCGGGGCTCGGTGCTCGTCCGGCTCGACCGCATGCCGTTCGCCGCCCTCTACCACCCCCTGAACGCCGCGGACCCGGCCTCGCACGAGGTCCGGGCACGCATGATCGCCGACCTCGCCGGCCGGCTCGGACGCACGCGCGGTAGCGCGCTCTTCCTCGTCGTCGACCAGATGGTGGCCAACGTCGCCACGCTCCTCGACGACCTCTACCTCACCCTCGCCGACCGCGTCCGCTACCTCGGTGCGAACGCCGGGAGCGAGACGTTCCAGCCGATGCCGTGCCTCTTCGACGGCGCGCAGGTCGCACAGGACGGGGCCATCGCCATGCTGCTCGAGGCGCATCCCGGGGCGGCGGTCGAGCACTGCTACCGCGTGCCGGAGCGGCTCGTCTCCGCGACCTCGACGGAGGGCAACCGCATCATCGCCATCGACTGGCGGCCGGCCTTCGAGGCGTACCAGCAGGCGGTGCAGGCCGAGTACGGCGTCGCCATCAACCGGGAGAACTTCTACGCGTACGCCGTCCACTTCCCCTTCGGCATCGTCCGTGCGGGCGCCGAGGTCGTCGTGCGCATCCCGGTGTCCCTGCAGCCCGACGGCTCCTTGTTCTGCGTCGGCGAGGTGCCGCCCAACGCGGTGCTGGCGCTCCTCCACGCCCCGGCCGTCGACTCGGTCCGGACGGTGAACACGCTGGTCGCGACCCTTCGGAGTCTCTCCGGCGACCTGGCGGGT
>JADLAB010000735.1 GCA_020848455.1 Polyangiaceae bacterium | reverse complement strand
GGGGCGCCGCGCCCACCACCTGGTCGAGCACACCGGACGTCGATCCGCCGAACGACACGTCACCGGCGTACACCGCGGTGATCGGGTGCGATCCCACCGTGGGTGACACGTCGAGTTCTGCGGCGCCCGTCACGCCGATCACCGCGGTGCCGAGGGAGGTCGTCCCGTCGAAGAACTCGACCGACCCGCCCGGGGTGCCGGGTCCAGGGTTCGTCCGGCTGACGACGGCGTGGAGTGTGACAGTCTGGCCGAGCGTCGACGGGTTGGCCGACGAGGTCACCACGGTGGCTGTCCCCGCGGGGTCGACGGTCTGGGTCAGCGCCGCCGAGGTCGAGCCGGAGAAGGTGTCGTCACCCGGGTACACGGCGGTGATCTGATGGTCGCCCACGGCAAGGTCCGACGAATCGAGGGTGGCGACCCCGTTCCCGTCGAGGGCCGCCGTTCTGACCAGTGTGGCGCCGTCGCGGAACTCCACCGATCCGCTCGGCGTGCCTCCCTGTCCCGACACCGTGGCGGTGAGGGTGATCGTCTGGCCGAACGTCGACGGGTTGGCCGATGAGGCGACGACGGTCGTCGTCTCCGTCAGCGCTGTGGCCTCGACCACCTGGTCGACGCCGGACGAGGTGGACGTCGTGAAACTGGCGTTGCCCTGGTAGACGGCAGTGATCGGGTGGGTCCCGACCGTCAGGGCGGATGTCGAGAACGTGACCGATCCCGACTGGTCCAACGCCGCGGTGTCCACCACGGCGGCCCCGTCGCGCAGCTCGACCAGTCCGCCCGGCACGCCGGCCCCGGGGGCGACCGCCGTGACCGCCACGGTGAAGGTCACCTCCTGACCCAGCGTCGAAGGGTTGACCGAGGAACTGACCGTGGTGGCGGTCATCGACGGGTTGATCGCCTGGGTGAGCTCGGCGGACGTCGACCCGGCGAAGTCGTCGTCGCCGCCGTAGGCCGCGGTCAGGACGTGGTTGCCGACCATCAGCGAGGAGATGGTGGTCGAGGCCAGGCCATCGGTTCCCACCTCGGCGGTCCCTATCGAGTTATCGCCGTCGAAGAACTCGACCGTCCCCGTCGGGGTGCCCCCGGCGCCGGTGACCGTGGCGGTCAGCGTCACGGCCTGACCGACCACCGAAGGGTGGGTCGAGGAGGCGAGGCTCGTCATGGTCGCGGTGAGCGGTGACTCCTCGACCACCTGGTCGACGGCCGTCGGCGGCGACGTCGCGCAGGTGTCGTCGCCCGAGGACTGGGCGGTGATCGAGTGGGTCCCGACGGTCAGGCCCGCGGTCGACAACGTGGCCGATCCCGAGCCGTCCAGGGATCGCGTCCCCAGCGACGTGGCCCCGTCGAACAGCTCGACGGTCCCGGTCGGGGTCCCGCCGTCACCGGTGACGGTGGCGGTGAAGGTGACCTCGGCACCGGAACCCGAGGGGTTCAGCGACGACGTCAACGCTGTGGCGGTCGCGACGAGGGGTGTCTCGTTGACGACCTGGTCGACCGCCGGCGACGTCGACGTCGAGAAGCTGGAGGATCCCGAGTACACGGCGGTGATCGAGTGCGCTCCCGGGGTCAGCGCCGAGGTCGGCAGCGTCGCCGCTCCGAGACCGTTCAGGGCGACGGTTCCGAGCACCGTCGCCCCATCGCGGAACTCGACGGTGCCCGCGGGGACTCCCGCTCCGGGGGCGGTCGCCGTCACTGTAGCGGTGAACGTCACCTCCTGACCCGAGGGGGACGGATTGGCCGACGACGTGAGCGCGGTCGAGGTCCCCGCCGGGTCGACGACCTGCGTCTGGGCCGACGACGAGGACGGGGCGAAGACGTTGTCACCGCCGTAGACCGCGGTGATCTGGCGATTCCCCACCGCCAGGCCCGAGACCGGCAGTGCCGCGACCCCGCCGGCGTCCAGTGCGGACGACCCGAGCGACGTGGTGCCGTCGAAGAACGTCACAGCTCCCGTCGGTGTCCCCCCGTCACCGGTGACGGTCGCGGTGAGGGTCACGGCCTGGCCGAACACCGACGGGTTCGGCGTCGACGTCAGGGCCGTCGACGTCGGCGTGAGCGGCGCCGGGTTCACCACCTGGTCGAGCCGCGCCGACGTGGAGGTGAGGAACGACGTGGTGCCGGCATAGACGGCGGTGATCGGATGGGTCCCCGTCGCCAGGTCCGAGGTCACCAGTCGGGCGACTCCGGTTCCGTCCAGGGTCCCGGTGCCGAGCGACGTGGTCCCGTCGAAGAACTCGACCGACCCGCCCGGGACACCGGAACCCGGTGCGACCGGGGCGACCGTCGCCGACAACGTCACCGACGCTCCGAGGCCCGACGGGTTCAGCGACGAGGAGACCACCGTGGTGGTCGACACGGGCTGGACGGTCTGGTCGACCGCGGCCGAGACCGACCCCCCGAACGTGCTGTCACCGCCGTACACCGCGGTCACGGGGTGCTCGCCGACGGCCAACGAGGACTTCGAGAACGAGGCCTGGCCGTTCGGGTCGAGGGCGACCGAGCCGAGCAGACCGGAGCCGTCGAAGAACGTCACGGTTCCGCTGGGCGTGGCGCCCGAGCCGGTGACCGTGGCGGTGAACCAGACCGTCTGGCCGAACACCGACGGGTCCGACGACGACACCAGGGCGGTCGTGGTGTCGGTGCGGTCGACGACGTTCTGGGTGAGCACCCCCGAGGTCGACCCCAGGAACGATCCGTCGCCGCCGTAGACGACGGTGATCGAGTGGGCTCCCACGGTGAGCGCCGAGGTGACCAGGGTGGCCTGACCTCCGGCGAGGGTGCCGGTCCCCAGCGACGTGGCACCGTCGAAGAACTCGACGGAACCGGTCGGGGTCCCACCTCCACCCCACACGCTGGCGGTGAGCGTCACCGGGTCCCCGGTTCGGGAGGGGTTCTGCGAGGACGCGACCGCCGCCGCCGACGTCGCCTTGGCGACGGTGAGGGTGAAGTCCTGGGTGTCGGCGCCGATGTCGTTGGTGGCGGTGATGACGAGCGGGTAGTCGCCGCTCGTGCCGACGGGCGGCGTCCCGGCGAAGGTTCCGCTGCCGTTGCCCTGGTCGGTGAACGTCACCCCGCTCGGAAGCGCGCCGCTGACCGACAGCGACGGTGCCGGGAGCCCGCTGGCGTACACCCAGAACGCGTTGTCGACGCCCGGCGTGAAGGTCACCTCGGTCTG
>JADLAB010000565.1 GCA_020848455.1 Polyangiaceae bacterium | reverse complement strand
GCGCCCGGGGTCGACGCGCATCCGGACGCCGAGCCCGCCGCAGGTCGGACAGGCGCCGTGCGGGCCGTTGAACGAGAACATGCGCGGCTCGACCGGCGGCAGCGACACGCCGCAGCTCACACAGGCGAAGCGCTCGGACAGCCAGATGGGCTCGCCGCGGGCGTCGGGCTCGCCGCCGGGAGCGCCCTCGGGGTCGACGAGCAGCACGCCCTCGCCGAGCTTGAGGGCGAGCTCCACCGAGTCGCTGATGCGCGCCCGCGCGCCTGCGCGCGCCACGATGCGGTCGACGACGACGTCGAGGTCGTGCGGCCTGTTGCGGTCGAGGTGGAGCTCGTCGCCGAGGTCGCACGCCACCCCGTCCACGCGCACGCGCACGAAGCCGTCGCGGCGCAGCCGCTCGAACTCGACCTTGAGCTCGCCGCGGCGCGCGCGGCAGATCGGCGCGAGCAGCGTGGCGCGCATGCCGTCGCCGAGCGCCAGGATGCGGTCGACGATCTGCTGCGGCGTCTGCGCCTCGATGCGCTTGCCGCAGCGCGGGCAGTGGGGGATGCCGACCCGCGCGTAGAGCAGGCGCAGGTAGTCGGCGATCTCGGTGACCGTGCCCACGGTCGAGCGCGGGTTCTTGGCGAGGGGTCGCTGCTCGATGGCGATGGCCGGCGACAGGCCCTCGATCGCCTCGACCGCGGGCTTGGGCAGCTGCTCCAGGAACTGCCGCGCGTAGGCGGACAGTGACTCGACGTAACGTCGCTGGCCCTCGGCGTAGATGGTGTCGAACGCGAGGGAGCTCTTGCCCGACCCGCTCGGCCCGGTGATGACCACGAGCCGGTCGCGCGGCAGCTCGAGGTCGATGCCCCGCAGGTTGTGCTGGCGTGCGCCGCGTATCGTCAGGTAGCCCATGGCAACGCGAGCCGGCTCGCCGCCGCAGCGGCCGACGCCGGGCGATCCGGTGTACCACGCGCCCCGCGCGGGCGTCACCGGCCGCGGCGCGGCGGACCACCTTCGGCGGCAGGGCGGCGCGGCGGTCGGAGAGAGCGGCACGAGCTCGCGGCCCGCTGCCGCATGTACCAAACTGGCACGGCCGCCGGTTCCAGGCCCATGATTCGCCCGTGACGCACAGCGAGCACCGCGGTTACCTCGCCCTCGCCGGCGCGCTCTTCGCGAGCCTGGTGGGCGCCGCCTTGCTCATGCTGCCGCGCCTGCGGGCCGAGCTCGCGCTCGACACCGGGCCGGCCGCCGAGCCGCCGGCCACCGTCCCGCCGGCACCCGAGGACGGGGAGCCGGCGGACCCCGACCTCGGCGACGCACCGGCGGAGCCCGTCCCGGCGGCCTCCGCGGCGGCGTCGGAGCCTGCGAGCCCGCCCGGACCGCCGCCGTGCCCGGAGGGCATGCTGTTCGTCGAGGGGCGCTACTGCCCGTTCGTGGCCCACCGCTGCCTCGAGCACGTGCCCGAGGATCCGTCGCTCGCCGGCAAGCCGCACGTGCGCGACCGTCGCTGCCTGCGCTTCGCCGACGAGGCCCTGTGCCAGGGCAGACCGAGCGATCTGCGCTTCTGCATCGACCGGTACGAGTACCCGAACCTCGCCGGGACGAAGCCCGCGGTGCTCGTCGACTACCGCCAGGCACGGGCCGCTTGCGCCGCGGAGGGCAAGCGGCTGTGTCACGAGGACGAGTGGATGCTCGGCTGCGAGGGCGCGGAGGGCTACCCGTACCCCCACGGGACCGTGCGTGTGCCCGGCGTCTGCAACGTGGACGGCAAGGTCTACAGCCCCGACCGGCGCGCCTTGGCGACGCCCGCTCTCGTGTCCGGCGAGCTCGAGCGCATCGACGGCCGCGTGCCGAGCGGCTCCGCTCCGCGCTGCATGAGCCCCTTCGGCGTCCTCGACATGAGCGGCAACGTCGCCGAGTGGGTGCACCTGCGTGGCGGACGCCCCGCGGGCCCGCCCTTCGAGTCGTCGGTCGCGGGTGGGGGGTGGGGCCCGAACGAGGCGACCTGCCGAGCGCTCGACACGGACGAGCCGCCCTCGTTCAAGGCGCCAGAGGTCGGGTTCCGCTGCTGCCGGGACGCCGATGGCGGCAAGCCCGCCCGGCGCCTGTGGCCGAACGGCACCAGCTTGCCACGCCGCCGCACGCTGCCGGCGCGGTCGACCGCGCCCGCCGACACGGGCGTTGCCGCGCCCGGCGGATCGGCCCCCGCGCGTCCGCTTGCCGACGAGGTGCCGTGAGCCCCACGACGCCCGCCCGCGTCGCAATTTACGCTTTGATTGCGCATTCTTGAGCGTTGCGAGGCGTCCGGGCCCGCGGCCGCGCCGGGGCATTGGCGCTTCCCATGCGCCCGCGGTTCCACTAGCCTCACGGGCGGTGGTCGACCCACGCCGTCATCCTTGTCGCACGCGCACCTGCGAGGCCACCACCTCGCGAGCGCGGGGCGACGGGGCCGCGCGACCGGGCGCGGGCGGGTCCCTGCCGGGGCAGCCCGCCCGCCGACCCTGCCGGGCGCGCCGACCGTCCTCTGCCGCGCCGCGGGCCGGCCGAGGCGCGGCGAGTGACCGAGGCCGGGCGAACCGCCGGAGGCGGGCGACTCGGCGCGTGGTGCGGCTCGACCGAGGCCGCCGGCCGAGGGAGCACACGAACCGTCGGGCCCATAGCTCAAGCGGTCAGAGCCCCCGGCTCATAACCGGGTTGTTCCTGGTTCGAACCCAGGTGGGCCCACCCATCATCGCCAGGCTTGTATTCGTGGAGAGAGCTTGAAGTGAGCATCGTCGAACAGATCGGCTATCTCGAGGGTCTTGCCGCGCTCGATTCCGCGATCCGCGGCCTCACCGAGCAGCTGGACAAGGAGCAGAGCGCGCTCGAGGGCGTCAAGGGGTCGCTGCGCGACATCGATGCGCAGCTCGGCCGCGACCGCCAGAGCGTGGTCGAGATGGAGAAGACGCGCCAGGAGCTCATGACCGAGCTGCGCCAGCACGAGAAGCTCATCGAGCGCTCGCGCGACCGGCTCGGGCGGGCGCGAACGGAGCGCGAGAGCCAGGCGGCGGAGCGCGAGGTCGACGAGCTGCGCAAGCTCGGGCGCGACCGCGACGAGGACATCCGGCGGGTGGTCGGGCTCATCGACCAGGCTCGCGCGAGCATCGTGCAGGGCGAGGCCAAGCAGGTCGAGCTGCGCGCCCAGCTCGAGGCCGATCCCTCGGGCGCCAGCCAGGCCGGTGCGGCCATCCGGGCCGAGCTCGAGCAGAAGAAGAAGGAGCGCGCCGCGCTCGCGGCGAAGCTGCCGGCCCGCATCCTGCGCCGCTACCAGACCGTGTCCGCGCGCCGGCCCGTGGCGCTCGCCAAGACCCACGACGGCACCTGCCTCGGCTGCCACATCGGCCTGCCGCCGGCCATGTTCCACCAGATGCTGTCGCGCACGCAGTTCGAGGAGTGCCCGCACTGCCACCGCATCATCTGGTACGAGCCCCCGCCCGCCGCGAGCGACGCGGAGGGCGAGGGCGGCTGACGTGCGGTTTCGGGGGCCTGCGGGCTCCCCGTTGCCGTGACCGTGGCAACACGAGCGACCGGAGCGGAGCGTGAAGGCCTGCGCAGCGTGTCAGCGGCTCTTCGGCGACGGCGACGGGTTCTGCCCGATCGACGGCAAGCCGCTCCTGCCGAGCGTCGACGTCGTGGTGCCGCCCGACCCGGACGATCCGCGCATCGGCGCCGTGATCTGCGGTGGCCGCTACGAGGTGCGGCGCAAGGTCGCCGACGGCGGCATGGGTCGCGTGTACCAGGCGATCGACCACCGCGAGCACCGCGGCGTCGCGCTCAAGATCCTGCACGCGGACGTCGCCACGGACCCGATCGCCGTCGAGCGCTTCAAGCGCGAGTTCTCCTTCTCGGCCAAGCTGCCCCACGACCACATCGTCGAGGTGCTCGACTTCCTCGAGACCGAGGACGAGAGCTACGCGCTCGTCATGGAGTACCTCGAGGGCGAGGAGCTGCGCGTGCAGCTCAAGCGCGAGAAGACCATCAGCGCGGCGCGCGTCGTGCAGATGCTGTCCCAGCTCGCGATCGGGCTGGGCGAGGCGCACGCCCACAAGATCGTCCACCGCGACATCAAGCCCGACAACATCTTCGTGTGCGACACGCCCGAGGGCACGCGCATCAAGTTGCTCGACTTCGGCAGCGTGCGCGACAACTCGGAGGGCGCCAAGAAGCTCACCATCATCGGCACGACGATCGGCTCGCCCTACTACATGTCGCCCGAGCAGGCGCAGGGGCTCGCCGATCTCGACCACCGCGCCGACGTGTGGTCGCTCGCCGCGATCGCGTACGAGTGTCTCACCGGCAAGGTGCCCTTCGGGGGGTCGACCGGCCCGGCCATCCTGCTCGCCATCCTCGGGCGCGAGCCCGACCCGCCGAGCACCGTCGCGCAGGCGCAGCACGTGCCCGAGAGCGTGGACGACGTGATGGTCGACGCCCTCGCGAAGGATCCGCAGGCGCGCGTCGCTTCCCTCGCCGAGCTCGCCGATCGCTTCGGCCGGGCCTACGGCCTCACGGGCGAGCACCGCGAGTGGGCCTACCTGCGCGAGCCGGAGCTCGCGGCGCGCATCGAGGCCGGCAAGCAGCACCTGCCGGTGCCGCGCTCGCGGCAGCCCGTCCCGGTGGTCAAGGCCGACGACGCCGACAGCGGGTCGGCGTTCCGCGACGACGAGTTCGTGATGGGGGTGCCGACCGGGTCGCGCAGCACCGGTCTCGTGGTCGCCATCGCCGCCGTCGTGCTCCTCGGCGTCCTGGCGGTCGTGCTCGTCGTGACGCTCGGCTGACGTGGGCTGCATCGATTCCGGCGCTCGTCCGTCGAACGGGCGATGCCAGCCGGTAGCCGCACCTCCATCGTCGTGCTGACCCTCCTCGCCCTCGGCGGCCCGGCGTTCGCCGCGCCGCCGACCCCGAGCCCGCCGGTGCGTCTCGGCGCCGTCGAGGGCGAGAGCTACGACCTCGCCGTCGAGTCGACCGCGCTCGAGGCGGGCGTCGACGGCGTGCTTCGGGTGATCCTGAGCGCTCGGGACGGCTTCAAGGTGAGCGCGCTCTACCCGACGAGGCTCGCGATGCAGGCGCCCCCCGACGGCGTGCACCTGCCCCGAACGGTCGCGAAGCTCGCCGACGCGCGGATGAGCGAAGATCGCCGGACCCTCGTGTTCGAGCTGCCGCTCCGGATCGAGCACGCCGGTCGCTTCGCGCTCGAGGGCACGCTCAAGCTCAGCGTGTGCAGCGACAAGAGCTGCGTCATCGACACGCGGCGGCTCAGGGCCGAGCTCGCGGTGCGCGAGCGCTGAACGGAAGAGTTTTCAGTTGTCAGTTATCAGTAATCAGTCCTGCAGAGGCTCAACCTGACAACCGATGACTTCTGGTCGCCCAGCGGCCGTGCAGAGGCCCAGCGGGCCGAGCGGACGTTCTTGCTGCCTCTGGGACTGAGGACTGACGACTGACGACCGACGACTTCTGGTCGCGGGCTGACGACTGACGCCTTCCTCAGAGAATGATCGTCGCGCAGCCGAGCACGACCTTCACGGTGACGTCCATGTCGGCCTTGATGGCGGTGCAGGTCGCCGGGCAGAGGACGATGGAGGTCGGATCGACCGGGTCGTCGTAGGTCCAGCCGGCGCCGTTGCAGGCGGGGTTCTGGGGCACGAGGTAGGGGTCCCCACCGTTGCCCGGCGTCACCTCGATGTTGACCAGGCCGAGCGACATCTCGCCGCTGATCACCTGCGCCGGGAGGTCGTACTCGCACGGCACGGCGTCCCCGGCGATGAGCCACAGCGCCTGCTGGAACTCGGCCTGCACGTTCGCGGCGCTGATCAGGATGGCCGTCTCGGTGCCGCCGGCTGCGGCCACGGTGTTGGCGAAGCTCTGGTCCACGCCCGGCAGCCCGACGACGTAGGTTGCGACCCCCTGGGCAAGCCCGATCGCTGCGAGATCGGCGATGACCAGTGGGTCCTCCGGGTTGACGCCGCCGCAGGTCGGGGCCGGCCCCTGGGGCTGGCCGTCCGTGACGAGCAGCACGGCCGAGGCCTCGGTCGGGCTCGCCTGCAGGACCTCCATGCCCTTCAGGATGGCGCCCCCGAGCGCCGGGTAGATCGGCGTGCTGAAGCCGTCCGGCGCCTCGAGGTCGACGGCGGCGATGAGGTCGGCGGCCGCACCCGGCAGCGCGCCGTACGGCACGGTGGGCTCCTTGTAGGCGAACTGATCGCAGGCGGGCGTCGCGTCCGGGTCGCGCGGGAAGAAGCGCAAGGCGACGCGGAGCCAGCCGAGCGCGGGGTCCTGGACGAACGACGTGAGCCCCGCCTTCGCGCTGTTCCACTTGTCCCCGAACATGGACGAGGACTTGTCGAACATGACGTAGAGATTGACCGGCCTGTTCTGGGGCGTCTCCTCGTAGACCGCGCACGCGGCGTCGGACGTGTCGCCGCCCGTGCCCCCGTCGTAGAGCTGCAGGCCGCCCTCGCCGCCGCTGCCGGTCGACACGTTCGCGGTGCTGGCGCGGGTGCTGCAGGCGGCACCGAGGGCGAGCGCGGCCGGGAGCGCGGCGAGCGCGGCGAGCAGGGCGTGGCGCAGGCGCATGGGTCGGGCTCGCGTCAGTTGATCTGGAGGTTCGCGGCCGCCGTGCCGACGACGCCCGGCGAGGCCGTCGCGTTCGAGGGCGGCGGGCTCGTGCCGCCGTCGCCGCCGAAGCCGGGGGTACCGGTGGTGCAGCTGTTGGCGCTGTACGTGAACACGACCGAGGCCGCGCGACCGAGGCACGCGCTCGGGCCGCCGCCGCCGCCGCCGCCGGGGCCGCCGTTGCCGGCGTTGCCGCCCTTGCGCCCGACGCCGCCGCCGCCGCTGTCGTCGTTGCTCGAGCCGCCGCTGCCGCCGTTGCCGCCGAACTGTCCGGCGCTGCCGTTGCCGCCTCGGCCGCCGTTGCCGCCCTTGTGGGTCGTCATGTCGTTGTACCGGACGAAGACCCGGCCGCCGGCCGCGAACACCGCGAAGCTCCCGCCGCCGCCCTGACCGCCCGCGCCCTGCTTGCCGCCGAGCCCGCCGCAGCCCCCAGCGCCGCCGCCGCCGCCGGTGTCCTGGTTGCAGCTGCAGACGCCCCACAGCATGCAGGAGCCGCCGCCGCCGCCGCCGCCGCCGCCGCCGCCCTTGCCGTTCGTTCCGTCGCTGCCGTTGCCGCCGTTCGAGGGCACGTAGGCGCCCGCCACGACGCTCCCGAGCGCCCCTCCGCCGGTGCCGGTCGTGCCGTGGCTGCCGTCGGCGCCGAACGCCCCGGGCCCGCCGCCGCTGCTCTGGCTGTAGCACGCGCCCGTGGCGCCACCGGCCGAGCCGCCCGCAGCGTTGCCGCTGCCCGCGAAGCCCGCCTGACCGCTGCCGTTGTTGTAGCCGCCGTCGCCGCCCTTGCCGCCGTACTCCGTGCAGGCGGGCTGGGGGCCGCCTTGCCCGCAGCCGCCGCCCTGACAGCCGTTCGTGCCGCCGTCGCCGGCGGGGGCGGTCGGGCTCGGGTGGTCCTGGCCGGCCGCGCCCGGCGCCCCGTCGGTGCCCGCGGCGATGGTCATGATGTTGTACTGCACGTAGAGCTGGCCGAGGCCGCCGCCGAGGCGCACGCCGTAGGTGCTGGCGCCGCCGCCGGCCGCCGCGGTCGCGTCGATCGTCATGCCCTCGAGGTGGGTCTCCTGATCGATCTGCGGCGCGTCGAACACCAGGCCCTGCGCGCGCACGGTCGTCGTCACGCCGGGCGAGCGCCGGAACTTGAAGTCCGGATCGTTCTGGTCGAAGCCGCCGTAGATGCTGATGCCGGACACGACCGCCACCTGCGTCTGGTAGAGCTCGCCAGACAGGCACACCGCGGGCACGTTCTGCAGCTCTGCCATCGCGATGCCGCCTGCAATGGTGTCGATCGGGTCCTGTCGCGTGCCCGCACCGCCGGGGGTGCCGAGGCTGGCGGACACGTACACGCACTGCTCGGTCAGGCCGTCGCCGCCGTCGCAGTTGGCGTCTTCGAACGCGTCGTCGATGGGGTCCGCGTCGCTCTGCCACACGCAGCTGTACTCGCAGCCGCACACGCCCGTCAGCGGATTGCCGTCGATGTCGTAGGTGTCGCCGATGCAGCCCGCCTGGCACGGGTCCACGCCGCCCGTGCCACCGCTGCCTCCGGCTCCGCCAAAGCCGCCGAGGCCGCCCGCGCCGCCGGTCGCGCCGTTGCCGCCCGCGCCGTTGCCGCCCTGCGAGGTGCTGGTCGTGGTCGAGGTCGTGGTCGACGTCGTGGAGGTCGTGCTCGAGGTGGTGCTCGCACCCGTGCCGCTGTCGGTGCCGGTGCCCGTCGCCGTTCCGGCGGCGCAGCCCCACGAGGCGAGCAGGGAGGGAACGGTGACGAAGCACGCGAGACCGAAGAAAACGCGGCGCATCCAGGCATGTTCCGCTTCAACGCAGAAGTGCGCAAGGGCCAGGCGATGACGCGTTTGGTTGACGCATCGCGGCAGGGCACCGCGCGAGGCCCCGCGGCCGCTTCAGCCGAGCGCGTGCGCGGCGGCGAGCGCCGAGGCGACCGCGTCGGAGCGCCAGCCCGGCGGCACGGCGGCGAGCGCCGCACCGAGCTTGGCGCGCAGGGCCGAGCCCTCGCCGAGCGCGGCTCCCTCGAGCGCTGCCGCGGCCGCGGCCGGGAGCCCCGCGGGGGCGGGCTCGCCGTGGGGCATGGTCAGCGCGGCCACGCCGAGCGACAGCCAGGCGAGCTCGTCGCCGAGCGCGCTCGCCGCCCGGGCGCGGAGCCAGCCGAGCGTGCGCCGCAGCTCGGGGCGGAAGAGCCCCTCGCGCGCGGTGTGCCCGCGCGCCACGAGCCCGAGGACGGCGAGCAGGGTCGCCGCGACCGAGCCGTCGAAGGAGCCGTCGGCGCGCTGGTGCAGGACGAGGGCACGCAGGCCGGCGTCGTCGTCCGTGAGCCGCGCGAGGTCCGGCGCCGCCGACGCCTCGGCGGCACGCTTGGCAGCAGCGGGCGCCGGTGCATCGGCTGTCTCCTCGAACGCGGCGGCGCCGAAGGCTGCGGGCGCGGGCGGCGGAGCGCCGCGGAGCCCCGGCGCGAATCCGGGCAGCGGCATCGGGGCCGCGACGCGCAGGGGCGGGGCAGGGGCGGGCATGGCGCCCGCGGGCATGGCCATCGCGCGCGCCATCACGGGCAGGCTCTGCACGGCGCCCGCCGTCGCGGCGGGGCCGGGAAAGCCGCGCTCGGCGACGTTGCGCGGCAGTGGCAGCACGACGGGCACGGTCCCCGCGACGACGTCGCCGCGCACGTCCGTGTGGACGCCGACGAGCGCCACCGCGCGGTTCACGAGCCCGTGGGCGACGCCGAGCTTCTCGAGCGCCGGATCGTCCTCGGGGTCGAAGCGATACGTGAGGCGGCGATTGCGCAGCAGCGCCCAGGCGCGCGAGGCCGCGCGCGCGCCGACCTCGCTCGGCGCGGCGAGCGCCGGAGCGAGCGGCAGCTCGACGGCGAGATCGTCGCCGTTCGGCGCTTGCCCGGCGATCGCGAGGCGCGCGCCGGGGGCGAGCGCGCCGCGCCACGCCACGAGCAGGGGCCGGCCGGCGTAGAGGTCGAGCGGCGTCGCGGGCTCGAGCTCCGCGGGCTGGGCGCGCGCCGCTCCCACCTCGAGCGTGAACCGCAGGCTCGTCCAGATGGGTCCCGCCAGGGCGTTCTTCAGGGCGACGAGCGCGCGCTCGAGATCCTCGTCGGTTGCGACGGGCGTGTAGCTGCCGCCGCCCTGCTCCGCGAGCGCGCCGAGCATGCCGTGGTTCACGGCGTCGCCGATGCCGAGCACGTGCACGCGCGTGTCGGCGAGCGACTCCTTGTCCGCTGCCAGCACCTCGGCGGAGCCCGCCACGTCGCCGTCGGTCATGAGCACGAGCGCGTGCACACGGTGGCGCGCGTCGGGGCGCGGGGCCTCGGCGAGCGCGACGCGCTCGAAACGTGCTGCCGCCCGGTCGCCGAGCGCCGCGGCGAGCGCGAAGGACGCGCGCGTTCCGCCGCGCGCGGCGAGGCTCGCGAGGAAGGCGTCGGCCGCCTGGAGCGCGACGTCGTCGAAGGGCACGGCCGCCGGCGCGAGGGCCTCGAGGCGATCGTCGAAGGCGATGACGTTGAAGCGGTCCTCGGGCTCGAGCGCGCGCAGGGCACCGCGGACGGCGCGGATCGCCGCCTTCATGGGGGCGCCGTTCATCGAGCCCGAGCGGTCGACGAGGAAGGTCACGAGCCGCGGCGTCGTCGGCCCGTCGTCCGCGCTCGGCGGCGGCAGGATGGCCAGCGCCGTCGTGGGGCCTTGCCCGTCGGGGCCCGCGCCGGGATCGTGGCGCAGCCACGCGCTCGGCCCGTCGCCGGTCGGCCGATCGCCGATCTCGAGCACGAGGTCGCGGTCGAGCGGCACGCCCTCGACCCTCACGCGCGTCGTGCCACCGGATGTGTCGGTGCGCGTCGCGTGCGAGGGGCAGCGCAGGCGCGGCGCGTGCTCGGGCTCGTGGTCGATCGCCACCGCGACGGTGGCGCGCGCGGCGAGCAGGATCGGGCGCGGACGCTCGAGCGCCGCCTTCTCGGTCGGTCTCAGCGCGGCCTCGTCCTCGACGAAGCGCGGCATGTACGTGAGCGGCACGACGAGCCGGTGCCCCTCGGAGGTGGGCAGCAGAACGTGGCCGAGGCCCAGCGTCACCACCACGTCCTCTCCCGCCGCGATGGGGGCGATGCGCATGCGCGCCAGGTCCTCACCCTCGGTCTCGCCGAGCGCCGCGGTCTGTCCGGCCTCGACGGCGCGGCGGTACTCGACGCGCGCGCGCTCGCGCGGCCGCACGCGGCCCGACAAGCGTCGCGGGCCGACCGCGACCTCGAGCACGGTGAGCGCGGCCGCGGGCGGGAGCGGCACCACGAGATCGCCCTCGAGCGTGCGCTCGAGATCGTTCGTGAAGGTGACCGTGAGGGTGGTCTCGGCGAGCGGACCGTCGACCCGGACGCTGGCGTCGAGCGCACGCACCGACAAGGCGCGGTGGCTCGCCGGGTCTTCGAGGCGGACGGGGCGGAGGAGCGTCTCGGGCAGCATGTTCCTCCCACGACCCTCGCGCGCGGCTCCGGCGGAAGCAAGGCTCGCGGCACCGTTTCGCGCGGCCCGCGGCGCCGCGCCAGTTGTCTCGCGACAAGGGCCGGGGCGGTGGGTAGACTCCACCTGCCGTGAAAGACAGCGACCGCGAGAGCACGCCCGAGTTGCCGACGAGCGAGCGGAGCGACGAGGGCGGCGCGACCCAGCGCCGCGAGCTCGCGCGCCGCGACCTCGAGGCCATCGCACGAGGGGTCGAGGAGGGCTTCCGCCGCGAGCAGCGCGTGGTGTCCTTCGGGGAGTACCTCGATCTCTTCGCTGCCGACCCGGTGCGCTACAGCCGCAACGCCGCGCAGTACCTGCGCGACGTGTTCCGCCACTACGGCCGCGAGACACGCCAGCACCCCTGGGGCAAGCGCGTGCGCTACCGGCTCTTCGACGCCCCCTATGCGAGCCCCGAGCGCGCCGGCCGCGAGCCGCGTCTGGTGGGTCAGGACGAGCTCGGTCGTGAGCTCTACCGCGCCATCTCGAACTTCGCGCGCGAAGGGCGTGTCAGCCGCCTCGTCCTGATGCACGGGCCGAACGGCTCGGCCAAGAGCACCGCGGCCGCCTGCATCATGCGCGCGCTCGAGCACTACTCGACCCTGCCCGAGGGCGCGCTCTACCGCTTCCACTGGGTGTTCCCGAGCCGCAAGACGGTGCGCGGCGCGATCGGCTTCGGCTCGAGCGGCGGCACGCGCGCCGAGCCCGACAGCTACGCGCACCTCGACGAGAGCGAGATCGACGCGCGCCTCTTCATCGAGCTGCGCGACCATCCGCTGTTCCTGCTCCCGCTCGAGGAGCGGCGCCGACTCGTCGAGAAGCTCTGGCCCGCGGGCGACAGTCGCCCGCCCGAGTGGCTGCTCGGCGGCGAGCTGGCGCACAAGAACATGCAGATCTTCGACGCGCTGCTCACCGCCTACCACGGCAACCTCACCGACGTGCTGCGGCACGTGCAGGTGCAGCGCTTCTACGTGTCGCGTCGCTATCGCCTCGGCGCCGTGACCCTCGGTCCGCAGATGTCGGTCGACGCGGGCGAGCGCCAGATCACGATGGACCGCTCGGTCGCGTCGCTGCCGAGCTACCTGCAGGCGACGACGCTGTTCGAGGCCTTCGGCGAGCTCATCGAGGCGGCGGGCGGCGTGCTCGAGTTCAGCGATCTCTTGAAGCGCCCCATCGACACCTTCCGCTACCTGCAGAACACCCTCGAGACCGGCGAGGTGAGCCTGCCGCAGCAGAACGTCACGACCAACGTCGTGATGATCGGCTCGGCGAACGACATCCACATGGCGGCCTTCCGCGAGCACCCCGAGTACGCGAGCTTCCTCGGGCGCATGGAGCTCGTGCGCGTCGGCTACCTGCGCAGCTGCCTCGAGGAGCAGGAGATCTACGACAAGCTCGTGATCCCGCAGGTGCGGCGCCACGTGGCGCCGCACGCCACGCGCGTCGCGGCGGAGTTCGCCGTCTTGACGCGCATGCGCCGCCCGGACCCGAAGCGCTACGCGAAGGCGCTCGGCGACGTGCTCGCCACGCTGACGGCGCTAGAGAAGATGGTGCTCTACGCCGATGGCACGGCGCCGAACCGCCTCGACAACGAGGACAAGAAGCTCCTGCGCGCCAGCGTGGGCGCCGTCTACGAGGAGACGGACGGCGAGCCCGACTACGAGGGCAAGATCGGCGTGTCGCCGCGCGTGATGCGCACGGTGGTGCTCGATGCCGGTCAGCGCGACGAGTACGGCTGCCTGTCGCCCTTCGCGATCCTGGCGGGCCTCGAGGAGCTGTGCCGGCGCGTCGGCGAGTTCGAGTGGCTGAAGCTGAAGCCGCAGAACGGCGGCTACCACGACCACGCCGGCTTCCGCGCCGAGGTGCGCACGCGCCTCATGGACCAGATCGAGCTCGACATGCGCGAGGCGAGCGGCATGGTCGCCGAGGAGCAGTACCACGAGCTCTTCAAGCGCTACATCGACCACGTCTCGACGTGGACGAAGGGCGAGAAGATGCGCAACCCGCTCACGGGCAAGGACGAGGACCCCGACGAGCGCATGATGCGCGAGGTCGAGGGACTGCTCGGCGTCGAGGGCGACCACCGCGGCCACCGCCAGAACTTCATCTCGCTCATCGCCGCGTGGGCCATCGACCACCCCGGCGCGCAGCCGCGCCACGCGGAGATCTTCCCGGCCCACGTGCCGCGCCTGCAGGCGGCCGCGTTCGCGCGCCTGCGCAAGCCCTTCGCGCTCTTGCTGCGCGACGTCGTGACGGTGCTGCACACGGACAAGGAGGCGGCCGAGCAGGGCACCGCCGCGGGCAGCTCCGAGGCGGGGCACGGCGGTCTGCCGGTCGGCAGCGAGGGCCTGCGTCGCGCCGAGGCGGCGATCGACCGCCTGGTCGAGCGCGGCTACTGCCGCGCCTGCGCGCTCGACGCGACGAGCGCCCTGTTGCGCGAGCGCTACGCCGATCTCGTCACCTGACGGCGCCGACCGTGCGCCGTGCCGGGCGCCACCTTGCGCGCGTCCGGCCCTGGCGCTACTTGGCTCCCATGCGCGCTCGCTCGGTCGCCCTCGTCGTCGCGGCGGCGCTCTTCGCGGGCGCGTGCTCCGACGGCGACGCCGCCGACGCGAGCCCGACCGGCTCGGCGCGTCGCGCGCCGCCCCTCGCGGTCGGTCCCGGCACCGGCGGCGCCGCGGGGGCGGGTGGTGGCGGGGGCGGTGGTGGCGGCGGCGCGGCGGGGCCCTGTGCCGCGGACATGGTCCTCGCGGGCACGGCCTGCGTCGATCGCTTCGAGGCGCCGAACGTCGCGGGCGTGCCGCCGCTCGCGATGCAGACGGCCTACGACGGCGAGGCGTGGTGTGCCGCGCGCGGCAAGCGGCTCTGCACCGACGTCGAGTGGATCCGCGCGTGCGAGGGCGCGAGCGCGACCACGTACCCCTACGGCGACACCTGGGTCGCGCACCGCTGCAACGACGACAAGACGTGGATCCCGCCCGACTGGGGCGTGCTCGCCTCGTGGCCTTCGCAGGCCGCACAGGACGAGGCGGCCGCCCTCTACCAGGGCGATCCGAGCGGGTCTCGAGAGGCGTGCCTGTCCGAGGACGGCGCGTTCGACCTCACGGGCAACGTCGCCGAGTGGGTCGTGCGCACCATCCCGAACGCGAACGACTACGATCACGTCATGAAGGGCTGCTACTGGTCCGGCTGCTACGGCGGCACGCTGCCGAACTGCACCTTCGTGAACCCGGCCCACCCGGGCGGCTTTCGCTCCTACGAGGCGGGCTTTCGCTGCTGCAGCGACGCGGGCCCGGTCTACGGCGACTGATGCTGCTCGACACGCACTGCCACCTCGAGGCGGGCCGGTTCCCGGAGGGTGCCGACGAGGTGCTCGCGCGCGCCCGTGCGGCGGGGGTCGCGGGGTGCGTCGTCATCGGCGTCGGCGCCGACCTCGCCCCGGCAGCGGAGGCGGTGGCGCTCGCCACGCGTTGCCCCGAGCTGCGGGCGGCGGTCGGCATGCATCCGCACGACGCGGCGGCGCTCGACGAGCCCCTCTACGCGGAGCTCGCGCGGCTCGCGCGCGCGCCCGAGGTCGTGGCCATCGGCGAGATCGGCCTCGATCACCACTACCTGCTGTCGCCCGCGCCGGTGCAGGAGACCGTGTTCCGGCGCTTCGTCGCGCTGGCGCGCGAGGTGGACAAGCCGGTCGTCGTCCACACGCGCCTCGCCCCCGCGCTCACGCTCGAGGTCCTCGCCTCGGCGCGGGCCAGCGAGGTGGGGGGCGTCATCCACTGCTTCTCGGAGGACGTCGCGTTCGCGCGCCGCGCGCTCGATCTCGGCTTCGATCTGTCGTTCTCCGGGCTCGTGACCTTCAAGAAGGCGCACGCGGTGCAAGAGGCCGCGCGCTTCTGTCCCGCGGACCGGCTGCTCGTCGAGACGGACAGTCCCTACCTCGCGCCCGTGCCGCTGCGCGGCAAGCGCTGCGAGCCGGCCTTCGTGGTGCACACCGCGCGCTTCCTCGCCACGCTGCGCGGCGAGTCCTTCGACGAGCTGTCGGAGCGCACGACCGCGAACGCGCGCCGTCGTTTCCGCGCGGCGGCGCTCGGCGCCGTCGCCCCGAGCTAGCCGGCGAGCGGCAGCGGGCCGGCACGGTCGGGCAGGGGCACGACGCACGCACCGCTGGCGCATGGCGAGGGATCGGCGTCATTCTAGGGTGGTGGAGCCCGTGTCCGCGCTGCCCCCTCCGATCGAGCGGCGCCTCGACGCCCGCGTCGTCGTCGCGGTGGTGCTGAGCGCGTGCGTCCACCTCATCGGCTCGGCGTGGGCCGCATCGACCGAGGTGCTCGCCGCGCGCGCGCACGGCGGGCTCGCCGCGGCGCTCCACCTCGCCGACCCCACGATGGACGTCGAGCTGCCGGCGGCGGTCCCGACGCCGACGCTCGGCGCGACGACCGGGGGCGGCGCGCGCGCCGACGCCTCCGGCACGCCGCCCGTCGAGCGTGCCACGCTCGGCGGGAGCCGCGTGGCCCGACCGGACGTCGAGCGCGCGGGGCGCGGCGGCACGGCCGAGGCGACGAGCCCGGCCCTCAACCTGGCCGACTCGGACGACGGGGATCACCAGTCCCCGGAGCTCTTGACGCGCTTCGACCGCGCGCAGGCCTTTCGCAACGGGCGCAAGAGCGGGCGCCGCTCGCCGGAGGACTGGAGCGCGACGCGCTGGCGGCCCACGGTGCTCACCTTCGAGGCGACGGGCGACGGCGCGCGCGCGGAGACCCGACCCCGGGCGGCCTTCGACCCGCCCGCCGGCGCGTGGGCCGGAGCACGCACCGAGCGCGAGCACCTCGGACCGGGCACGCGCGTGCCGGGGATCGCCGTGGTGCCGGAGGGCGACCGCACGGCGCGCGCGCCGGTCGGGGCGGGCGCCGAGCGTGGCGACGGGACGGAGCGTGCGGGCGAGCGCAGGGTGGCAGGCGCGGGGGTGCACGACCGACCGGAGGCGCCGCGACCGAGCGTGGCCGCCGACACGGCCGCCGGGGTGCCGATGATCGCGCACGCCGACGACGCGAGCCCGGCGCTCGTGCGCGGGCCCGCCTCGGACACGCTCGAGAGCGACCAGGAGTCGATGAGCCGCCGGACGGCCATCGTCCAGGCGAGCGGGCCCGGCGGCCTGCCGGGCGCGGGGGTGGGCGGCGCCGCCGCTCCCGGTGCGCCCGGCTTCGGGGGCACGTCCGGTCCCGGCTCCACGAGCCGTGCGCTCGGCAGTGGCTCGGGCGGCGTCGGCAACGTCGACCCCCTCGGTGCGCTGCGCTCCGGCTACCTGCGCGGCGTGACGGCGCGCATCCGCCCGCTCTGGCGCGATGCCTTCCCGCGCTGGGCCGTGCTCGCGGGCCTGGGCGGGAGCGCGATCGTGAGCTTCGTCATCCTGCCCGACGGCTCGATCGGCGGGGCGGGGATCACGCGCCCGAGCGGCGTGCCGGAGTTCGACGAGAACTGCCGCCAGGCGGTGCTGCGCGCCGGACCCTTCGAGCGGCTGCCCGCCGAGCTCGGGCCCGTGCTCCACTGGTCGATGACCTTCACCGCGAAGAACACCGCGGTGTTGCCGCCCCACGCGCTCGTCGACTGAAGAGCCGACCTTTCCAGCGCACGCTCGTCGGACAGCTCCCGAGGGCGGCGGGGCGGCGGTCGCGCTTGACAGCACGGGGCCCGATCTTCATATTCCCGCCCCCGGTCGCCTCGAGGGCGGCCACGACCCGCCGAAGTAGCTCAGTCGGCTAGAGCAGGCGTTTCATACGCGCCGGGTCGGGGGTTCGACTCCCTCCTTCGGCACCGAACGACGCGAGCCTCGCTCGACGCGCAGCGTCGCGCTCGGCCGCGTGCTGACGTACCCCGGAGTGGCCGCGTGAAGGGTGAAGCGAGCGAGGCCAGCGACGAACAGCTCATGGCCGCGGCCCGCTCGGGCGACGCGGACTCCGTGGCGGAGCTGCTCGCGCGCTACCAGCCGCGCGTGCTCCGCTTCGGGTTGAAGATGTGCGGCAATCCGGAGGACGCGCAGGACGTCCTCCAGGACACGCTCTTCGCGGCCGCCCGGACGGCGCGGGATTTCCGCGGCGCCTCGCAGGTCTCGAGCTGGCTCTACGCCATCGCGCGCAGCTTCTGCATCAAGAAGCGCCGCCGGAGGAAGCACGCTCCGGCCGAGCTCGAGTCGCTCGACGTCCTCGGGGCGGCGGAGGTGCCGGCCGCGACCGCGCCGGACGAGAGCCCCGAGCAGGCGCTCGAGACGCGCCGGCTGCAACAGGCGCTCGGCGCTGCCATCGCGGCGCTCGAGCCCGCGCAGCGCGAGGTGCTGCTCTTGCGCGACGTCGAGGGGCTGTCCGCGGCCGAGGTGTCGACCGTGGTCGGAGTGAGCGTGGAGGCGGTCAAGAGCCGCCTGCACCGCGCTCGGCTGGCGGTCCGGGCCGCGCTCGCGCCGCTCCTCGGCGCCGAGGTGTCGAGCGGCGTCGAGGCTGCGCCGACCGACGGCGCGGCCGCCGAGCGCTGCCCGGACGTGCTCGCGCTGCTGTCGCGCCGTCTCGAGGGCGACGTCGATCCGGCGCTCTGCGCCGATCTCGAGGCGCACGTGGCGCGCTGCGCGCGCTGCCGCATCGCCTGCGACTCGCTCAAGCAGACGGTCGCCCTGTGTCGTGCGACGCCCGCGCCCGCGACGTCGGTGGCGCTCCGCGACTCGTTGCGCCGCGCCGTCCGCGAGCTGCTCGCGGCGCCGCCCGGGGCTGCGCCGGTCGCGGCGGTACGCCCGCCGCGGTCGCCGCGCCGATCGCGCCGCTCCTGAGCGGCGCCCCGGTGCTGCCTACACGAGCCGCTCGAGCACGCGCCCGAGCTTTTCCTTCACGAGCTTGGCGACCTCCCGGAGCTCGGCGCCGCCCTGGTCGCCGATCGTCTGCATCGGATCGACCGCCGTCACCACGGCCTTGCCGTCGTCGTCCTCGTACACGACGACGTTGCACGGCAGGAGCACGCCGACGGCGAGCTCCGAGCCGAGCGCCCGGTGCGCCAGCGCGGGGTTGCACGCTCCGTGGATCTTGTAGCGGCGGAAGTCGACGTCGATCTTCTTCTTCAGCGTCTCCTTCACGTCGATCTCGGTGAGCACGCCGAAGCCCTCGGTCTTCAAGGCCTCGGGCAGCTGCGCGAGGGCCTCGTCGTAGGTCGCTCGCAGCACCTTCTTCATGCCGATGTTCGCCATCGTCGTTCTCCTCGCGTCTCAGCTGGCACGCTCTTCGTGGGGCGCCTGGGCCGCCCGCTCGCTCTCCGCAATCTTGCGCCGAACCTCGGCCATGTCGAGCGCTCGCACCTGCGCGACGAGCTCCTCGAGCGCCTTCGCGGGCAGGGAGCCGGGCTGCGCGAACAGCGGCACGCCGTCGCGGAACACCATCAGGGTCGGGATGGCCCGGATGCCGAAGGCACCGGCGAGATCGGGCTCGGCGTCCGTGTTCACCTTGGCGAAGGTCACGTCCGCGTGCTTCTCTGCCGCCTTCTCGAAGACGGGCGCGAACGCGCGGCACGGGCCGCACCAGGGGGCCCACCAGTCCACGAGCACGATCCCGTGCTGGATGGTCTCTTCGAAGCTCTCGGCGGTGACGTTGACGGTAGCCATGACGCGGTCCTCCTCGGTGACGGAGGGCCTTTTGCGGCCCCTCCCGTCACGTCAGAGCCAGCTCCCGGCGCGAAGGTTCGCGCCGTCGCGGCGCCGGGCGTCAGCGGTGCGTGTACACGATGGTGGTCGCAGCCGCGTCGTCGATGGCGACGCCGTGCCAGCCCTCGGGGACGGCGGGGTCGCTCCACGTCCAGATGAAGCGCGCGTCGACCGGCGGCAGCGCGATGGCGTGGAAGCCGGCGGCCTCGCCGAAGTCGCCGTTCCAGTAGCTGCCCACGAAGCCGAAGCCCTCGGCGAACTCGGTGACCCACGGCGCGTCGAGCAGGCTGTGCGCCTGGCCGACCTCGCGCTCGTCGACGTCGCGCGTGACGTACTTGGCGCGCACCTTGAACACGCCCTGCACGGTCGCCGGCCCCTTCTCGGGGTCGCCGACGCGGTCCTGGCCGCTCGAGACGAGCGTGGCGTAGAGCGGCTTGCGGCCCTCCCAGACGACCAGCGTCTGGTTGGCGAGCGACACGTCGATCCACTTCTGCGTGGGCGTCGCGAAGTCGGGGAACTTGTCGCGCTTCGGGATGATGATGAGGTCGCGCGCGCGCACCCAGCGGTCGTCGCGCGTGTAGTAGTACTTGCTCTCGTTCACCGTCCGGAAGCGCCCGGTGAGCGGGATGGCCTCGAGCGCGTCGAGCTCGTCGTCGCCCACCTCGACCTTGGCGCTCGGCAAGAGCTTCCAGTCGCGGACACCGCTGCGCACCGCGAAGGCGAGCGGCAGCCCGATCTCGCGCAGATCGCTGCCGTGCCAGCCGCTGCCGAGCGCCGGCGCGACCCGGTCGAGGGGCAGGAAGCGGCCGTCGGGCAGGACGCCGAAGCGGCGCTCGTCCTTGCCGCTGCCCGCGGTGACCACGCCGGCGATCGGCATGCCGCTCAGGCGCTTGACGACCTGGGTCGCCCCGAACGCTCCGCTCGGCGCGAGCGCCGCGCCGTCCGCGAGCGCGGCACCCTTGGCGGGCCAGCCCGGCAGCTCGAAGAAGCTCAGGGTGGTGCGCAGGCCGTCCTCGCCGGCGCCGTCGATCCCGGGCACGATCACGGGCGGCCCCTTGGCGATGCCGAGCTCGTCCACGGGCACGTCGTTCGCGCCCGCCCCGAGCGGCTTCGGCTGAGCCGCCTCGCGCCCGCCGAGCTTCGGCTCCGCCGCGAGCTGCTCGGCCGGGCTCGGCAGGGCCGCGTAGACGACGCCTTCGCCCTTCTTCACGCGCACGTAGCGGTAGGGCATCGGCGACTCGAGGCGCGGCGCCGCGAGGGGTAGGGTGGCGAGCGGTGCCGAGAGGTCGATCGTCGCGTCGCTGCCGGCGCACACGAAGCCGCGCGGGCGCACGGGGTACCAGCCGCCCTCGCAGCCGTTCTTGCCGTACGGCTCCGCGGCGCGCGCGATCTGCGCCCCGGCGCGGAGGTAGCCGAGGGCCTTGCCGGCCGCGCTCGGGCGGTCGCGCACGACCGTGAGGTGCCGCAGGACGAGGAGCTTCGGCCCGTTCGCGGGCGGGACCGGCACGTCCGGGATGGCCTCGCTCTCGGCCGTCGCCGCTTCGGTCTCGCTCTCCGCGTGGGCGCTGCCGCTGCAGCCGAGCGCCCCGAGCGCCCCGAGCGCGAACGCCCCCGCGCCGAGCGCCACGCGCCAGCGCGGGGACTCCGCGAGAGCGCGCGCGTCGTCGGGGCACGAGGCGCAGAAGGACGGGCGGCGAGGGTGGGGGCGACGGCCGATGCGCGACGTCATGTCGCTCCCGATGCCCCAAGCTCGAGGGGACGGCCAAGTTCCCGGGGTGCCCTTTTCGAGCGCGCCCGGTTGACTTCCGGCCGGAGCCCGGTCACCAAGCGGGCTCCATGGCCGCAAGGCGTCGCATGACCGCGGGCGCGCTCCTACTCGGGGGCGGATCGCTACTGATGGAACTGCTCGCGTACCGCTTGAACGCCGCCGCGCTCGGGCTGCCGAGCGCCGTCCTCGGCGCGCTCGTGGCGCCGGCCGCCATGGGCCTCGGTGCGGTGGCGCTCGCGTCGCGCCGCGCCGATCCGGTCCGCCGCCTGCGCGCCGTCGCGTACACGGCGAGCGGCGCCGGGATGGCGTGGGTGGCCGCGCTCGTCACGCTCGTGTGGCAGGCGCACCAGCCCGCGAGCGCGCACCTCGCGGCGTGGCAGGGGTACCTGGTGCTCGGCGCGCTGTCGGTCGGTTTCTGCCTCGCGGGCGCGGCGCTCGGTGGGCTCTACCGAGCGGGCGCGCTGGCCCTCGGACGCTTCGGCGCCGCCGAGGCGCTCGGCGGCGTCGTCGCCGCGCTCGCGGTGCCGGGCGCGCTCGCCCTCGGGGCACCGCGCGCGGCCCTGCTGCTCGCGCTCGCCTTCGGGCTCGTCGCGCTCGTCCTGGCCCGCGGCAGCGGCGCCCGCTGGAGCGTGCTCGCGACCCAGCCGCTCGCGATCCTCGCCCTCTTCGCCGGCGACTTCGGGGCGCCGTGGCTCAAGATCCGCCTCGAGGTCACGCCCAAGCAGGGCGCCGTCGACGTGCAGGTCTGGACCGACACGGGCTTCGTCACCGTGCTCAAGCCGACGCGCGGCGCCGCGCAGCTCACCGTCGACGGCAGCGAGGCGCTCGAGGTCACCGCGGCCGGCGGCAAGCGACCCGCGGCGAAGCCGGTCGACATCCTCTACGCGCTCGAGGGGCGCACCGACGCGAGCGTCCTCGTCGTCGGCAGTGCAGGGGGTCGGGAGGTGGCGGCGGCCCTGGCGAACGGCTACGCGGCCGTGCATGCCGCGGAGCGCAACGCCGGGCTTCTGCGGCTCCTGCTCGCGCCCGGCCGCCCGCCGATCGCCCTGCGGGAGGGTGCGGTCACGACCGAGCTCGCCTCCGGCGCACCGCGCCGCGCGCCGCCGGACGTGCGGCACGTGGTCGTCGTCGACGCCGTGCGCTTCGCGACCGCGCCGCCGCGCCTGCTCGGCTGGAGCGACCGCGGCCTCGGCGAGCACGCCTTGCGGGGCTACCTCGCCCACACGGCCGACGACGGCGTGCTCGTGCTGTCGGTGCGACCCGACGCGCTCGCCGCGACGACCGCCGCCGCCCGCTCGGCGCTCGACCTGCCGGAGGCGGAGGCCGACAAGCACCTCTTCGTCTGCAGCGCGCCGGAGGGCGATGCGGCGCTCGTGGTGAGCCCCGGCGACATCTCGCGGGGCGGGCTCGCCAAGCTGCGCAACTTCTGCCGCAAGAACCACTTCACGACCCTCGAGTCCGGTACCCTCGAGCCGGCGGAGCACCGGGTGAGCGAGGACCGGCCCTTCGTCGACGGGCTGCCCGGCATCGGCGAGCTCGCGCGCCGGGCGCTCGACGAGCTCGGGCGGCCCGTGAGCGACCCGCCCGACCCCAAGGCCTCGAGGCTCGAGGATCGCGAGGTGCCGCTGGGGGCGCTCTTCGCCGGGCTCCTCGTCACGCTGGTCGTCGCCCTCGTGGGCGCGGTCGTGCCGCCGCCACGAGGCGAGGCGCCGGGCGGGCTCGGGGTGAAGGCCCGGCGCATGGGCCTTTTGGCGCGCCTCGCCCTCTTGACCCTCGGCGCCGCGCTCGGCCTCGCCCAGCTCGTCGTGGGCGAGCATGCGCTGCGCCTGCTCGGTCACACGAGCTACGCGTGGGGCGTGGTCGTGCCCGTGTGGCTCGTCGGGGTCGCCGCCGGGCGACTCGCACACGCCGAGTCGGCCCGCCGGCCGCGCCTCGCCCTCGGAGTGGGCGCGGCCCTCGGGGTGGCGTTCCTGGTGGCGGTCGCCCTGCTCGCCCCGAGGTGGTCCGCGGTCGAGTCGCTGTCGCTCGCGGCGCGCGCGGCCGTCGTCCTCGGCCTCGCGCTCGCCGGCGGCGCCTTCGTCGGCGGTCCGGCGTTCGGCGTGCTCGCGCACGCTGCCGAGCCCGCGGCGCGGGGCCATGGCTGGGGCCTCGCCCTGCTCGGCTGGGCGGCGGGCGCCGCCGCGGCCGCGCTCGGCGTGCGCGCTGCCGGGATGTCGGGCCTGCTCTTCGCCGCCGCGGCGGTGCTCGCCGTGGGCGCCGCGCTCGGGGCCGTGGCTCGGCGCGCGGCGCCGCCCGATCCGAGCGCCGGCGGGGGCTGACGCGGGGCGGACGGCTCGGCTCGCTCAGCGGCGCCGCAACAGCCGCCGCAGATCGAAGGCCCCGAAGAGCTGCGCGGCGGCGAGGAAGCCGAGCCCGAGCGCGCCGAGCACGAGGCCCGCACGGACGAGATCGGGCAGGCTGGGCGGCAGGAGCAGCTTCAGCGCGAGCGGGGGCAGCGCCGAGCAGAGCGCCACGAGGGCGAGACGCCTGAAGGGCAGGGTCGCGAGGCCGAGCCCGCCCAGGGTCCGGCGCAGGGCGACGGTGAGCAAGATGCACTCGACCCACGCGGCCGTCATGGCGCCGACGACCACGCCCACGACTCCGAGGGGCATCATCAGCGCGAGTGCGATCGCGGTGCTCGTCGCGACGCGGACGACGGCGTAGCGGGCGGGCCGGCGCGCGTCGCCGAGCGCGAAGCAAGCCGACGAGAAGAGGCGTCCGGTGGCGTTGCCGAGCAGCGCGCAGCCGTAGACCGCGAGGACGGACGCGACGAGCTCGGTCGAGGTGCGATCGAAGGCACCGGTCTGCAGCACCAGCGTCACGATCTCGGTGCCACAGCCGACGAGCGCGACGACCGTCGGGATGGATAGGACGGCGACGCGGCCGAGCGCCGTCACGAGACGGCGCCGGATGGCGTCGTTGCGCTTCTGGGGGTCGGGCTCGGCGCTCTCGCGCGCGAGCTCCGGCAGCGCCACCGCGGCCTCGCCCGTGCCGAGCACGCTCATGGGCAAGAGGTAGAGCGCCTGGGCGTAGCCGAAGGCGGCGTTCGCGCCGGTGCCGAGGAAGCTCACGAGCAGCGTGTCGACGAGCCCGGAGATCTGGATGACGCCGCGGCCGAGCAGCACGGCCGGCAGGCGCCGGGCCGCCTCGCGCAGGGCGGGGTCCTTGAAGTCGAGCCGCGGTCGCAGCCGTCCCCCGAGCATGCGGCGCGCGGCCCACAGCATCATCACGAGCACGAGCCCGGCGCCGGCGAGGGCTCCCCAGCCGAGCGCCTGCGCCAGCGCGCCCTCGCGGCGCCCGAAGAAGTGCGCCGCGACGACGAGCGCGGCGATCTGGGCGGCGCTCCATACGACCGGCGAGGCGTACGAGAGGAAGAAGCGCCGGTGTGCATTGAGCACGCCGAGCCCCCAGGCGGCGAGCACGAGCAGGCCCGTCATCGGGAACACGAGGCGCACGAGCGCGGCCGTCTCGTCGAGCTTGCTCGCGTCGAAGCCGGCCGCGACGACGAACGAGAGCTGCGGTGCGAAGGCGATGCCGAGCAAGCTCACGACCGCGACGACGAGCATGAGCGCGCCGAGGGCGCCGTGCGCGAAGCGGGCGGCCTTGTCGCCTTCGCCCGCGCCGCGCAGTCGGGCGTACACCGGGATGAAGGAGGCGCTCAGGGTGCCCTCGCCGAGCAGGTTCTGCGCCAGGTTCCCGACGCGAAAGGCGGCCGACACGACGTCGCCCATCATCGAGGTGCCGAAGTAGTGGGCGGTCACCCGCTGGCGGACGACGCCGACCAGGCGCGACAGGAGGATGCCGACGGCGACGAGCGTCGCGCTCCGGGCGTCGCGGGCCCGCGCGTGGGCCTCCGACGCCCCGCGCCCGGCTGGCGGAGGCGGAGGAGGCGTCGCGGCGAGCTCCCCGAGGGGGGTGTCGGTCGCGGCCTCCGCGACGAGGAGCGAGGCGTCGAGCGCGCCGTCCGCCGGCTTCGGGCTGCTGCTCACGGGGGGCGCCTCGTTCGGCGAGTCGGGCTCGGGCGCGCGGTCGCTCACGTCCGAGCCATAGTCGAAGCGGCAGCGCCCGAAAAAGTATCCGGGGCCGGCACGAGTGAGAGGCGACGAAGCCGGTGGCTCGCTGGCGATCGAGGGACGAAGTCCCGTCCGGGTGTATTACCATCGGTCCGAGATGTCCCGCTTCGAGCCCAAGCCCCCGTGGCTCAAGGTGCGTGCGCCCGGTGGCGAGACGTACCAGGCCATCAAGAGCACGCTGCGCACGCTCGATCTGCACACGGTGTGCGAGGAGGCGCGCTGCCCGAACGTCGGCGAGTGCTGGCGCGAGGGCACCGCCACGGTGATGCTGCTCGGCGACGTGTGCACGCGCGGTTGCCGCTTCTGCGCGGTCACGACCGGGAGCCCGCGCGGCGCCGTGGACGTGCGCGAGCCCGAGCACGTCGCGCGCGCCATCGCCCGCATGGGCCTCGCGTACGTGGTGCTCACCATGGTCAACCGCGACGATCTGCTCGACGGCGGCGCCGAGCACGTCGCGACCACGGTGCGGCGCCTGCACGCGCTCCGCCCGGACATCCTCATCGAGGCGCTGGTCGGCGACTTCTGCGGCCGACTGGGCGACGTCGCGACCGTGGTGGCGGGTGCCCCGGACGTCTTCGCGCACAACGTCGAGGTCGTGCGGAGCCAGACGCGCGCGCTCCGCGACGCGCGCGCGAGCTTCGACCAGTCGCTCGCCGTCCTGCGCCACGCCAAGGCGTGCGCCCCGGAGCGGCCGACCAAGAGCTCGATCATGGTCGGCGTCGGCGAGACGGACGAGGAGGTCTTCGAGGCCCTCGCCGAGCTCCGCGCCGCCGGGGTGGACATCGTCACCATCGGCCAGTACCTGCGGCCAAGCGACAAGCACCACCCGATCGCGCGCTTCGTCGAGCCGGCCACCTTCGCGGTCTACGAGGCCCGCGCGCGCGAGCTCGGCTTCGCCTATGCCGCGTGCGGGCCGCTGGTGCGCTCGAGCTACCGCGCCGCGGAGGTGTTCGTCCGGAGCGCGCTCGGCCGCGGTGGTGCGGCGGCGCCGGGCGCGACGGTCGAGGAGCGCCTCGCCGAGGCCGAGCGCGGCGCGGCGGCCGCGGCGGCGGGGCTCGCGACCGAGACGGCGGCGGCGGTGGGTCTCGTTCCGGCGGACCGCCTCCGGCGTCCCGCCGAGCGCACGCCCTGAGGGCCGGGCGACCGCGCGCCGAGGCGGCGCGCGGTGCTGCAACGCCGTGGGTTTCGGGCTAGAGTCGTCTCCATGTCACCGACAGAGGCGGCGCCTGGAGATCTCTTGGGGCGGGTCGTGCGGGGCATCTCGCGACCCGGCCCCGCGGTCTCGCAGAGTGCAGGCGGCTCGATCCTGGCGCAGGCGGCCGCGAGCTACGCGAAGCGTCCCGTCGAGGCCGAGGCGACGATCCCGACGGGCTTCGACCCCCGCGCCGCCTCGCTCTTCGAGGCCGTCGTCGAGGCCGCGTTCCTCATCGCGAACGCCGACGGCGAGTTCGACGAGGCCGAGCGCCAGACCTTCGAGACGGTGGTCGCCGAGGCCTGCCGCAACACGGTGACGAACGAGCTGCACGCGCTCGTGAGCGACCTCCGCGACCAGCTCGCCGAGGACGGGTTCGAGGACCGCATCGCCGCCATCGGCAAGGCCATCCGCCTGCCCGCCCACAAGGACGAGGTGCTGCGCATCGCCGCGCTCATGGCGCACATCTCCGGCGGCGTCAGCCAGTCGGAGCGCGACGTGCTCGACATGCTGGCGCGCGGCCTGGAGATGCCGGTCGAAGCGGTGGATCGCGCCCTCGCGCTCGCCGTGAACGCGCTCGCGTCCGAGGAGTGACGGCCCCGCGCCGCGAGCGCTCCCGGGCTGCGCGCCCGGCGCGTCGCTGACGCGGCGCGGCGACCGGAATCCCCTACCGCTTTCGGCGCGGGGAAAGTAGGGTACGCGCCGCTCATGACGACCGTCAGCACGGACCGTGGTCCCCATCATCGCTCGGCCGAGCGGCGTCCCGAGGATGCGCTCGCCGCCGACGTCTTGCGCGTCATGCGCCCCGACGGCAGCCTCGACCCCGCCGCCGATCCCCACCTCTCCGACGCGGAGGTGCTCGCGCTCTACCGCGCGATGGTCCGCACCCGGGTCGTGGACGAGCGCGCGGTGGCCCTGCAGCGCCAGGGGCGCATCGGCTTTCACATCGGCTCGCTCGGCGAGGAGGCGACCATCGTGGGCAGCGCCTTCGCCCTGCGGCCCCAGGACTGGCTCTTCCCCTGCTACCGCGAGTTCGGCGCCGCGCTCTTGCGCGGACTGCCGCTCGAGCGCTACTTCGACAACCTCTTCGGCAACGCCGGCGACCTCGCAAAGGGCCGCCAGATGCCGGACCACTGGTGCGATCGGGAGCACAAGCTCGGCAGCGTCAGCTCGCCCATCGGGACGCAGATCACCCAGGCCGTCGGCTTCGCGTGGGCGGCGCGACTGCGGCGCGACGACGTCGTGGCGCTGGTCTACTTCGGCGACGGCGCCACGAGCTCGAGCGATTTCCACAACGGCCTGAACTTCGCGGGCGTCTACCGGACTCCGACCGTCCTTCTGTGCCGCAACAACGGCTGGGCGATCAGCGTTCCCACCGAGCGCCAGACGGCGAGCGAGGGCTTCGCCAGCAAGGGCGCCGCCTACGGCGTGCACGGGGTGCGCTGCGACGGCAACGACCTCTTCGCCGTGGTTCGCGCGTGCCGTGACGCCATCGCGAGGGCGAGCCGCGGCGACGGCCCGACGCTCGTCGAGGCGCTCACCTACCGGCTGAGCGGCCACTCGACGAGCGACGACCCGAAGGCGTACCGGCCCGAGGGCGAGGTCGCGCGCTGGAGCGAGCTCGACCCCATCGAGCGGCTGCGCGCCCACCTCGTGGCGCGCGGTCAGTGGGGCGCACCGGCCGAGGCGGCGCTCCACGCCGAGCTCGCAGAAGAGGTGCGGGCGAGCCTCGCGGCCGCCGAGAAGAAGCCGGCGCCCGCGCTCGCCTCGATGTTCGAGGACGTCTACGCCGAGCCGCCGTGGCACCTGCGCGAGCAGCGCGAAGCGCTGCTCGCCGGCCCGCGGGCCAAGGGTCACGGCGGCTGAGGTCGCCGCGCGTGTGCGGGTGTTGCTCGCGGCGGCGTGCCGGTCGGAAGCGAACGGACGCCGCGCGCTCCGTCAGCAGGAGAAGCAGATGGCGCAGATGAACATGGTGCAGGCGATCAACGACGCGCTGCGCCTCGAGATGAAGCGCGACGACCGCGTGGTCGTGCTGGGCGAGGACGTGGGCAAGGTCGGCGGCGTGTTCCGCGTGACGGCCGGCCTCTACGACGAGTTCGGCGACGAGCGCGTCATCGACACGCCGCTCTCCGAAGGCGGCATCATCGGGACCGCGATCGGCATGGCGCTCTACGGGCTGGTGCCCGTGCCGGAGATCCAGTTCGCCGACTTCATCTTCCCGGCCTACGACCAGATCGTGAGCGAGCTGGCGAAGTACCGCTATCGCTCGGGCGGCGAGTACCCGTGCAAGATGGTGATCCGCACGCCCGTCGGCGGCGGCATTCGCGGTGGCCACTACCACTCCCAGTCGCCCGAGGCGCAGTTCATCCACGTCGCGGGGCTGAAGGTCGTGTGCCCGTCGAACGCGGCCGACGCGAAGGGCCTGCTGCTCGCCGCCATCCGCGACCCGGACCCGGTGCTGTTCTTCGAGCCCAAGCGCGTGTACCGCGCGGCCAAGGGCGAGGTGCCCGAGGGCGACTACACGGTGCCGCTCGGTCAGGCCAAGGTGGTGCGTCCGGGCGCGGACGTCACCATCGTGACCTGGGGCGCGATGGTCTACGAGGCGCTCGACGCCGCGAACAAGGCCTCCGCCGAGGGCGTCGAGTGCGAGATCGTCGATCTGCGCACGCTCTGGCCGCTCGACATCGACAGCGTGGTCGCCTCCGTGAAGAAGACCGGCCGCCTCGTGGTGGTGCACGAGGCGCCCCGGAGCTGCGGGCTCGGCGGCGAGATCGTGTCGCTCGTGAACGAGAAGGCCTTCCTCCACCTCGAGGCCCCGCCGGTGCGCGTGACCGGCTTCGACACGCCCTTTCCGTACACGCTCGAGATGGAGTACCTGCCGCTGGCGCACCGCATTCTGCCGGCCGTGCTCGCCACGGCGAAGTACTGAGCGAGAGAGCCATGAGTCGCTACGAGTTCAAGCTGCCGGACATCGGCGAGGGAGTCACCGAGGGCGAGATCGTCAAGTGGCTCGTGGAGCCGGGCGAGGCCATCGCCGAGGACCAGCCCATGGTCGAGGTCATGACCGACAAGGCGACGGTGCCCATCACCTCGCCGAAGTCGGGGCGCGTGGTCGAGCTCCGCGGTCGGGTCGGCGACGTCGTGGCCGTGCACGGCGTGCTCGTCGTGCTCGAGCTCCCGGGCGGCGAGGGCGCGGCCGCGCCGGGGAGCGACGGGCCCGCGGCGACGGCGGTCGGCGACATCCGCGAAGACCTGCCGGGCGTGTCGCTCTTGCTCCCCACTGCCCCCGCCGCGGGGGCGAGCGGAGCCGGGCAGCGCTCCGGCCGCCCCGATGGCCGCCCCGCGGCGCCTGCGAGCTACTTCAATGCGAAGCCGCTCGCGACGCCCGCCACGCGCAAGCTGGCCCGGGATCTCGGCGTCGATCTGCGCACCGTGGCGCCGTCCGGTCCGAGCGGACGGGTCGTCAAGGACGACGTCCGCGGCGCGTCGGTGGCCGGCCCGGCCCCGGTCGCGGCCCGCGCTCCGGCGCCCGCTCTCCCGGGCGGCGCCCCCGCCGCCACCGCGCCCGGCGCGCCGTCGACCTCGGTGGGCGCGCGCCCCGCGGCGCCCGCGGAGGGCATCGCGAGCGCCGGTCTCGAGCGCCGGACGCCGCTCCGCGGCCTGCGCAAGCGCATCTTCGAGCAGATGGGGCGGAGCAAGCAGACGGCGGCCCACTTCACCTTCGTCGAGGAGTGCGACGTCAGCGCGCTCAAGGCGTCGCGCGAGAGGCTCGCGCCGCTCGCGGCCGCGAGCGGCGTCAAGCTCACCTACCTCGCGTTCATCGTGAAGGCCTGCGTCGCGGCGCTGAAGAAGCACCCGGCTCTGAACGCCGCCTTCGACGAGCGCACGCAGGAGATCGTCGAGCGGGGCTACTACGACATCGGCATCGCGTCGGCGACGGAGGCTGGGCTCATGGTGCCGGTCGTCAGGGCGGTCGACCAGAAGAACCTGCTCGAGGTGGCGCGCGACATCCAGCGGCTGTCGGCCGAGACCAAGGCCGGGACGATCAAGGCGGACGATCTGCGCGGCTCGACGTTCACGGTGACCTCGCTCGGCGCGCTCGGCGGCTACTTCGCGACGCCGATCCTGAACCACCCCGAGGTCGCGATCCTGGGCGTGCACCGCATCAAGGAGCGGCCCGTGGTGCGCGACGGCGCCATCGCGATCGGCGAGGTCATGCTCCTCTCCCTGTCCTTCGATCACCGCCTCATCGACGGCCACCGCGGCGCCGCCTTCGCGTACGAGCTCATCGGCTACCTCGAGAGCCCCGACAAGCTCTGGCTCGAGGGCGGCTGACGCGCGCGGCACGGGCCGCGCGGCCGCGGGCCCCCGGTCGCGACGCGCTCGCTTGACACGGAGGGTGGCGCCGTCGAACGATGGGCCATGAGCCGACCGCTCGCCGCGCTCGCCTGGGCCGCCCTCCTCACCGCAGGCCTCGCACGCCCAGCGCTCGCCGGCGACCCGGCCAAGATGCAGCGCGCCTCGGCCGCCTTCGGCGCGGGGGTCGAGGCTCTGCAAGACAAGCAGTACGAGCTCGCGGCCTCGCGCTTCGAAGAAGCGGACGATCTCGCCCCGGCCGCGCCGGCGCTGCGCAACGCCATGCGCGCGCGCGACAAGGCCGGGCAGGGGTCGCGCGCCGCCGGGCTCGCGGTCCTCGCGCTCGCGACCTATGCGGACGACGCCGACACGGTCGCGCTCGCCCAGGAGATCCTCGCGAAATACGCCTCGAAGCTCCACCGCATCGACGTGAGCTGCGCGACGGCGTGCGTGCTCGCGGTGGGCACCCGGCTCGTCCACGGTCCGGCGGCCGAGAAGGCGGTCGTCTTCCTCGACCCGGGCAAGGCGGCCGTGAGCGCCAGCTTCGAGGGCGGCGGCACGGACGAGCAGATCCTCGAGGCGCGCGCCGGCGGCCGGAACGACATGCGCCTCGAGTCGCGCGTGGCGGTGCCGCCGACGCCGGCCGAGCCGAGGCCGACCGAGCCGAGGCCCACGCCGGTCACCGCCCCGGCCCCGACACCGGCACCGGAGCCGGTCGCGCCCGAGCCCGTCGGTCCCGACGCGCCGAGCGAGGGCTCCGGCGTCCACCCCGCGGCCTTCTTCGTCTCCCTGGTCGCGACGGTCGGCGTCGGCGCGACCACGATCTGGAGCGGCGTCGACACGGTGAAGAACCCGGGCGCGGACGCGGTGCGAGCCGCGTGCCAGGGCCTCGGGTCCGACTGT